>CAYGPO010000127.1:0-8700 GCA_964351665.1 uncultured Gammaproteobacteria bacterium
CATTTTGTCCCATTCAGAGGCAATTTTTTCTTCCCCGCACCACGATGGCCCACTAGCCCGCACATTTCCCCTGTGATTCGCCACCGGCAACGGCGCTGATCAAATGGCATGATTTATGCGGAACATTGTGATGACCATGCTCCTTCACGCAACCAGGCCCAGGGGTTTTCGATAATGAAAATCCACAAACACCATTTGTCTTTGAGAGGCCTGCGGACCTTTTGTCTGGCCGGCCGACACTTGAGTTTTCGGGTCGCTTCTCAGGCGTTGTTTGTTACCGCATCGGCGGTGAGTCATCAGATCAAAACCCTGGAGCAGGAGCTGGGCGTAAGCCTGTTTGACCGAGGCGCAAAATCCCTGGAACTGACCCCAGCTGGCCAAGCCCTGTTAGCCGATATTGACCCACTGATTCAGCAATTGGATAACGCGACCTCCCGTTATCGCCATCAATCCAGCCGCCAGTCCCTGCGCATATCAGTGCAGCCGTTTTTCGCCAACGAGCTGTTTGTGCCCGAACTTGCCGCCTTTACCGCACAGCACCCCCACATTGATATCAATCTGGATACAACCAACGAAGACAGCCAGACCCACCCAGCCGCAGCCGACGTATCGATTCGCATTTTTACCGCTGCACCCAAGGGCCTGGCCTCCGATGCATTCTTCCCTCTGCGCATGGTTCCAGCCTGCACGCCCCGGCTGCATGCCCAGATAACCGCCCAGGATGGCGGCGCTTTGGCGCCCTTTCCCATGCTGGTGCACAGCGCGCGCCTGAGCGACTGGGAGCGTTGGTCAACATCAGCGAAGGTAGACCTGCCGGAGCCAAAACACACCATCCAGCTGGACTCCATGGTGGCGGTGGTGGAGGCAGTTCGCCAAGGTCTGGGGGTTGGGCTGGTGCCAGTACCGGTCAGCGCCCGGCGTTTTGAAGCGGGTCAAATGCAGGCCTTGTTTCCCCACGAAGCCCAGATGCCTGACCGCTACTACTTTGTCAGCAATAAGCAAAAGGCGCGCACCAGGCCCGTGCAGGCGCTGCGATCGTGGGTGCTGAAAACCTTCACTCCCATGGCATGAAACTTTCTCATCCCCACAGCGAATAATTTTCGTTTGTCGGCGCAACGCCAGCTCCGTAACGTCTGGGTGGTCAAAGTCCCAACCCGACGGAGTGAAATAGCATGACCCAGAACAAGATCAGTCTCTCAACCGTTACCCTGATGTTCGGCCTTGCAACAGGCGGCGCTCTAGCTGATGACAAGCAGCCTCTCAACACCACCCCCCAGGCCTATGTCATGTCTTCCATCGAGGATGAGGCCTTTGGCAAGGAGGTGGTGGCGGGCAACTATCACCAAGCCATCGCCAGCCTTTCCAACGTCTCGCTGGGGCTGGGGTCGAGGTTTGCGATCAAGAGCAACCTCTGTGTTTCCTACGTAATGACCGGCGACGCAGACAACGCACAAGCCGCCTGTGACGCAGCTGTCCAGTTTGCGAGCAGAGGCACGGCGGCGCCAAACTACCGCTTTCATGAAGCCACTCGGCGCGACAAAGCCATCGCACTGAGCAATCGAGGCGTGATGTACGCAATCACCGGCCAAACGGATGCAGCAATGCGAGATTTTGACGCGGCAGCGAGTGCCGGATGGACCCAGGCTAGTCGAAACCGGGAGCGTCTGGCAGCCAAAACCAGCGCCAGGGTGGCAGCGCGCTAGGCGCTTAGGGGTCCCGGCGGTTTCAAGACCGGATTCAACCGGGCCCAATTTGCACTCCTTTTGTACATTTTCGCCCCAACACAGTGCAATGGCGTCGGATAAAGTCCCGCAGCCCCTAGGGGATTCATGGGCTTGAGTATTGGCACAGGTCTTGATAGTAGCCAGGGGTCTGATCAATCTGGAAGCATCAACAATCACTAGCCTGCCCGCCATCCTCGACCGCCTGGAACAGCCACTTCCCGGACCCAAAGCCCATGTCATGATGGAGCCCCGGCCGTCGCTGCCCCAGCCCGATGAAATTGAGCGCCAGGCCGCTGTGTTGATTCTGCTGTCTCCTATCAGCCACCATTTTCCGTCTCAGCTGGAGGATTTATACGTCACGCTGATTCGCCGCAGCAATGGCTCAAGGCACGCCCATGAGCTGGCGTTCCCCGGCGGACTGAGAGAACCGAATGAGTCTCTGGTGGAAACTGCCCTGCGTGAAGCGAAGGAAGAAATTGGCCTTGGTACGGTGCCGGTGGAGGTGCTGGGCTCACTCACGCCGGTTGCCACCGTTAAGAGTCGCACCAGCATTTTGCCGGTGCTGGCACTGGCCCGAACCTATCCGGAGCTGTGCCCAAACTGCGAGGTGTCCAAGATCATTCACATGCCGCTAAAGGCCCTGTCCAGGCGCGAGGCCCGGAGCGTAAAAGTGGTAGACGATCCACAGGTAGGTAGACGCGTCATTCCCTGGTACGTGGTGGGAAAAGAGCAGCTGTGGGGGGCCAGCGCAAAGATTATGGCTGAACTCCTCGCCATTGTTTACGGTGAGCAATACCTGACCGATTAGCCGGCCCCAAGGCCTGCCAGGCTGGCAGCCGTCTCCTGTCGGTTTAAGCCCCTGCCGCAAAACCGCTGTCGGCCCCGTACTTCTTAAACGCCCTGGCTATTCAAATCCACTGGGGAAAACCCCTCAGCGTCCATCACTACGCTGACCTTCATGCTTGGACCCGGGGCTACTGTGTGAACATCCGTGAGGGAATTAGTAGACCGCCAGCCAGTGGACTATGATGCGGGTAATAAGTCTCGTACCATGGAAAGGTCAGCTAAACCCATGCCAACCACACGTCTTTTTTGCCTTCTAGCTCTGGCTCTGTTTACCACCTGCGCAAGCGCTGATACCTTGGTGCAGTACAACCCCGACCCCACTGACGAATCCTCCGAGGGCTGCAGTGGACCAACGGACCCTTGCATCAGCGATATCCGCCAGTTAACGGCGGATGTGGTGGACCCAGGGGTTGTTGCCGGGGATATTTCACAGAACTCCCCCGACGGGTTTTTCAACCTGGCACCGGTTTGGCCGGTGCGCGCCGATCAGCCTTTTAATCTGAACGAATACCTGACCTTCTCCCTCACACCCCAGCCCCAGGCGGTGCTGAACCTGGATTCCCTGAGCTACTCCGGGTTTACCTATTTACTCACTCCCGGCGAGGCCAGCACCATGTTCATGCGCCTGCGCACCAGCCTTGACGGTTTCACCAGCGACATTGACATTCAGCCGGTGTCCAGCGACGCAGCACTGCCCTACACCCTGGTTTTTGATTTATCCAGTTTGCCGCCGGATATCACCAGCGCGGTGGAGTTTCGGCTGTATCCGGACAACACCATTGGCAGCGCAGACTTCATGGACGTTGTGGGCGAGGCCGCCGGTGGCGTTGGCGTTCAGGTCATTGGCACCGCCAAACCGCCCCTGGCCTTTGAGCGGCTGCTGCCGTCACTAAAACAGCCCTGGTATTTTTCCAACGGCGGCGTTGATCTTGACGACAAAGGCTTTATCTACTTTACCGATCTGTTGAGCTTTGAAGTCTTAAAGTACACCCGCAACGGCCAGCTTGTGCAGCGGTTCGGCTCTGAAGGCGGTGGCCCAGGCCAGTTCGGCAGGCTGTCAGGGATCACTCTGGATTCCGACAACAACCTTTTTGCTCTGGATAATGCAGGCGACAAGGTGGTCAAGTTTGATCCCGATGGCAATCTGCTGCTGGAAATACCCGCTGTCACCGGCAATCCCGTGGCGGTGGACCTGGATGCTGAAGGCAATATTTACGTCATGCGCAGCAGTCAGTGGACCGTTAGTAAGTACAGTCCAACCGGTGCGCTGATTACCGAATGGGGCGATCGAGGCACAGGACCCGGTCAGTTTGGCGAAGACGATCCGGGATTTAACGGGCCCTTCGGTCTCGCCGTGAGCAAGGTTCGCAATGAGGTATTTATCGCTGACACCTTTAACGAACGAATCCAGGTATTCGATCTGGACGGCAATTTTCTGCGCCAGTTCGACGACGGCGGCCAGGGAAATTTCGATCTATTTAATGTCGATGATGTAAAGGTTGATGACACCAGTGGCAATCTAACCGTCGCCGGCAGCGCCAACGGCTATGTCAAGACCTATACCCCCACCGGCACGCTGTTATCGGAGTTTGGCGTTAACACCGGCCAAATTGACGACATCGCGACCTTCGCCGACGGCAGCTTCGTGATCTCCGGCTTCAATACCAGCCGCATTGAGCTACGTGACGCTGACGGCACGCTGCGCTACTCCTTTGGCGCTGCGGGCACCGGTGCCGGCCAGTTTAGACGACCCCATAACGTGGCGGTCGATGCCTTCGGCAATTTCTATGTCACCGATGAACGACTGGGCAATAACCGCATACAGGTGTTTAACAGCCAGGGCGTGCTGCAGCGGGAAATTGACCAGGTTGACGGCTCCAACGTCCAACCTGTTGGCATTGGCATCGATGTTTCTGGCAATATTTTCTTCACCGACGAGGCCAGCAACGAACTGGTCAAGCTGGACGCCATGGGCAATCTTCTGGCGCGCTGTGATGCGGCTACACCCATGTCTCGCCCATCTGATTTAACCATTGATCCTGCCGGTAACGTTTACGTGCTCGATAGGAAAAACTTTAGTGAGCCCAGCGACGTCAGCCGGGTAAACGTGTTTTCAAACGACTGCGTGTTCCAGCAGGCGTGGACAACGGCCGCCGGCGCCAGCGAGGGCTTTGCTGATCTGTTTGGGATCGCCGCTGGCAACGGCTCTATCTACCTGGCCGATCGCGGCACCGACTTCCCCGGGGCTACCTTTGTCAGCCGGGTTCAGCGGCTTTCGCCCGACGGAGTGCTTCAGGCAACCGCCCTCAACCCGGTGTTTGATGGCGTCACCATGGATCTGCCCGATGGCATTGCTGTCGCGTCCGACGGACGAGTCTTCGTCTCTGACTATTTCAACGACCGGGTGGTGGTGTTTGATGCCGCCTTGAACCCCTTCATTTCCCTGGGTCAACGAGGTCATTATCCGGGCAGTTTCTTCGGCCCGGAGGGGCTGGCTATCACCGGCGACAACCGCCTGCATGTGGTGGAACTGGTCAACAACCGCGTCCAGATTCTGGCGCCTCCGGGCCTGCCTTCCCAGGACCGAGCGATTATTGTCAGCGGCGGCGGCCCCTATCCGGGCAACGCCCTGTGGGGAGCCACCCAGGCCAACGCCAATTTTGCCGCTCGAGTTTTGAGCTTCAGTGGTTTCACCAAAGACCGCATCGAGTATTTATCCGCCGACACCGGGCTTGATCTGGACCAAAACGGACTGGCTGACGATGTGGACGACAACGCTACAGTCGCGGCCCTGGCCAGTGCTCTGACCGGCGAGTTTGCCCAGAACGCGGACAGCCTGCTGCTCTACATGGTGGACCACGGCGGCGATCAGACCTTCCGCATGAGCGGCAACGAGCTGTTAACCAGCACCCAGCTCGACGCCCTGCTGGACCAGTTCCAGGCTGAAAACCCCGGGGTTCCCCTGACCGTTATTTATGACGCCTGTCAGTCAGGTTCCTTTGTGGCTCCCCTGGCGGGCAACCGCACCATCATCACCAGCGCCATGGGGGATGAAAACGCGTATTTTGTCAGCCAGGGATCCCTCTCGTTTTCCTCCAGCTTTTGGAGTCAGGTGTTAAGCGGCGAGACCGTCGGCGTGGCCTTTGAATCCGCCCAGACCCTGGTATCGGAATCCTTCATCGACCAAACACCCCAGGTGGATGCCAACGGCAACGGCATTGCCAACGAGCAGGCAGATTTAGATGCCATCGCCGGTCAGATCATTGGCAGCGACATCCTGCTGCAAGGTGACGCACCGGACATTCAGGCCCTGACCGGCCCCCAGGTGGTGGACAGCGGCAACACCGCCACCCTCAGCGCCACGGTGCTTGACCCAGACGGCGTGCAGCGAGTCTGGGCCATCCTGCGGCCACCCGGTTTCGTCCCCGCCTCGCCGGACAACCCCATTGAAGATCTGCCGACCCTGGAGTTTGCGCCCACCGGCAATGACCAATTCAGCGTTACCGCATCGCAGTTTTCGGTGCCAGGTACTTACAACATTGCGGTCTACGCCACCGATAATCTGGGCAACGCCACCAATGCCACCCTCACCTCGGTGAGCGTGGACAACCCGCTGCGCCGCAAAGCCATTATCGTTGCTGGCGGCACCGGCAGCGGTCCTGGTAACGAGGCGATTCGACGCAACAGTGAACTGGCCTACCGGGCCCTGGTGCAGCAGGGCTATGGCCCTGACGGTGAGAGCTGCGCAGATTCCAGCTGCGACTCCCTGCGCTTTCTGACCTTTGCCGGCTCCAGTGGGCGGGACCAAAGCCCATCCCTGGCTGCGCTGACCGAGGCCATTGAGGGTTTTGGCGTCGAAGACGCCCAGGACCTGACCCTCTACCTGATCGCACCGGAATCCGGCGGCGAACTGGTTTTATCCGCCACCGATCGGCTATCACCCGCCGCTCTGGATGCCTTGTTGGATACAGCCCAGGCCAACCTTCCGGGTGAGGTCAGCGTGATTATCGATGCCTCCAACGCCGGCGCTTTCGCCGGTTCACTGCTGCCCCCTGCCGGCAAGACCCGGACCGGAATTTTTAGCGCCGCAGCGGGCCGGGAAGCCATATTCCTGCAGGGCGGAAAGATCTCCTTTTCGCGCTTTTTCTGGAACCAGGTACTCAACGGTGCGTCACTGCGGGGATCATTCCTGACAGCTCGCAACGCCGTACGGTATCGTTCAGCCCAGCAAAACCCGGGTCTGGATGACACCGGCAACGGCATCGTCAACGAGTTCCTGGACGGTTTTCGGGCCCAGCGCTTTTCCCTGGGTAACGGCATCCTGCTGGCGGGAGATGATCCGCTGATTGGCGCCATCAGCCTGCCCGCCAACCTGAGCTCCCAGGCCCCGATGCTGAGCGTTTCCGGGGTGACCAGCACCGGCACCATCGCGGAGGTTACCGCCTTTGTTACCCGGCCGTCCGGCGAGCAGATCACCGTTCCCATGACCGGCGCTGGCAGTGATTGGTCCGTCTCCAGCGAAGCGTTCTGCGCGGGCCCGGGCAGCTATGAAGTCGGGGTGTTTGCCATTGACAATGAAGGCGCCACCTCGCCGCCCATCACCACTACCGCCAGCCGCGCCAGCGCCTGCAGCGGGGCCGTAGACCTGGCGGCGCAAAACCCGGCTGCGACCCCAGCAATGACATCAACGGGGCTCATTACCTTTAGCGTTGATGTCAGCAACATCGGCACCCAGACCGCCCCTGCCAGCAGCGTGGTGATCCGAGTATCGGAGGATCAGATCATCACCGATAGCGACCCCCAGGTGTCTCGCATCACCCTGGCCAGCCTGAACGCCAGTCAGACTCAGCCGGTGTCAGAGAGCCTGCGGGTTGCCTCCCGCTCAGGCACCGTCTGGGTTGCCGCATGCGTTGACACCGTGACCGGCGAGTCGGTCTACGACAACAACTGCTCAGCGCCCCAGCAGGTTATCAGCGTGGTTGAGGAAGGCATTTTCGCCAACGGCTTTGAGTGATTGCCCAACCACCACATGACGACCAGGTCGGGACTTCCCATCAGCACCCAGCAGGAGCTTGAAACCTGGCTGGAGGGTGATACCGATGTCAAGTATTTAACCGAGCACTTTCCCCGCTTCCTGCAAACCCAGCGCCTGGCTGCCCAGCGCTGGCACTGGGAGGGGGCCCGGGTGCTGGACGTAGGTGCCCATTGGCTGCACCAGGCGGTAATGTTTGCCGCCCAGGGGAGCAGGGTGACCGCACTGGACCGAGCCGATACCCTGAATTGCCCCGGCGTCCAGCTGACCGCCAAACGCCACGGCATTGAGCTGATGGAAATCGACGACCTGGCGATCCCCGAAGAGTTAGCCAGAGTTGAGGAAAACAGTATCGATGTGGTGCTGTTTTGCGAGATTATCGAACACCTGACCTTCAATCCCCTGCCCATGTGGCGGGCCCTGTATCGGGTGTTGCGACCCGGCGGGCGAATTGTCATCACTACACCCAACTGCTACGGCTCGGCTAACCTGCTGCGGGGCATGGGGCGACTGCTCAAGGGTGACGGCGCCGGCATCAGCGTTGAACATATACTTCAAATGCCAACCTCCAGACCCCACTGGAAAGAATACTCATTAAAGGAACTGAAACGCTATTTCTCGCTGCTAAGCCCGGACTTCTCCATTGGCCATGCAGCCCATATCAACTTTACCAACGGCGCATCATTGCGCTGGCAGCGCAAAGCCCTCGACGGGCTTGAACAGTTGATTCCTGGTCTGCGAAATGGTCTTTATGTGGAAATTGACCTACCCCAGAAGACTGCCGGCGTGCTCAGCGCTGCGGGCTGAAGGCCGAGCTAACTTTTTGACCCTGTAGCTTACCGGCAAAAAGAATTGAGGGCCTGGGTACCGTATATTCGACGTAGTTCATAACCGCGTTTTTCTTCAATTTTGTTAGACCCGACACGCCCACCATTGCCCACTAGCCCAATACAGGAGCAAAACAGTGACTACCCATCGCCTGGCGCTAAAAGCCATCGTTCAAACCCTGCCGGATACCATGCCGGATACCATGCCGGATACCATGCCGGATACCATGCCGGATACCCGATCATCCATCCTCGCCACTACCCTGGCCGC
>CAYGPO010000127.1:8800-12518 GCA_964351665.1 uncultured Gammaproteobacteria bacterium
TGCCGGATACCATGCCGGATACCCGATCATCCATCCTCGCCACTACCCTGGCCGCTACCTTGATACTTTTCGCTTCAAGCGCAGCCGCCACGCCCCTGGACTGGCTCAGCGGCAGCTGGTGTGCAGAAACCAACGGTAGCAAAATTGAAGAACATTGGCTTAGCCCAAGCGCTAATCGTCTGCTGGCAGTGAACCGCACAGTCGTTGATGGCAGCACCAAAGCCTTTGAGTTTTTACACATCGATCTGAGCCCAGCCAAGCCGGTATATCTGGCCCAGCCAGGTGGACGGACCGCCACCGAATTTGTCCAGGCCAAGGCGGGGCCCCAGTGGGTTCGGTTCGAAAATCTGCTGCACGATTTTCCCCAGTTCATTGAATATCGCAGAGAGGGCGATACCCTGGTCGCCACCATCGGCGGTCCCGCCCCTGAGGGAAGTCAGCAGTTTGCCACCCAGTTTGAAGTGTGTGAAAACGAATAAATTATGCGACCAAGCAACAGCCCATGATTAATTCTCATTGGGTAGCCCCTCGGCGCTTGCCATCGAGAATAGAAGCGGTGGTCAGGCAGCGAATAAAACGGCAATGGCCAACCGGCGAGGAGTGAACAGGATCTCGTCCCTTAAGATGCCGCCTCAATTTCTTCGCTGGCCTCCAGCCATTCCAGCTCCAAAGATTCAACTTTGGATTTTGCCTCGGCCTGATCTTGAATAAGCTGGCTCAGCTCAGCCTTTCGAGCGGGATCGGAGTACAGCCCATCGTCAGCCAGACGTGACTCAAGTTCGGCCAGCAATCGCTGTTGTTTTTCCAGGCCTTTCTCCGCCGCCCGGACTTTGTTATACAGCGGCTTAAGCAGCTCGCGCTGCTGCGCCTGTTGCTGTCGCTGCTGCTTTTTATTGACGGTTTTTGCGGGCTCCTCAGCCACCGGCGCAGCCGACAGCTGGGCCTTATCTTCCTGCTCCCTGAGCCAGTTCGGGTAGTCGTCCAGACTGCGGTCAAAGTGATTGACCCTGCCGTCGTGAACAATCAACAGCTCGTCGCACACGCTTCTTAGCAAATGGCGATCATGGGAAATCACCACCAGGGCCCCGGTATACTCAACCAGGGCTACGCTCAAGGCCTGGCGCATCTCAAGATCTAAATGGTTGGTGGGCTCGTCCAGTAATAACAGATTTGGCCCCTGGCGAATCATCAGGGCCAACACCAGTCGGGCCTTTTCGCCGCCAGAAAATGGCGCAACGGGTTCGAAGATTCGCTCTCCGCTGAAACCGAACCGTCCCAGATAGGAGCGGTGATCGAGCTCTCGATCGTCGGGGGCGTAGTCTCGCAGGTGATCGATAGGACTGTTTTCCGGCCGCAGCAATTCCAGCTGATGCTGGGCGAAGTAGCCAATGGCGGTGTCCTTGCTGAGCACCCGCTCACCCGATAGCAGCGTGCTGCCGGTGCACAGGGCTTTGACCACGGTGGATTTGCCCGCGCCGTTAACGCCGAGCAGCCCAATGCGGTCTCCCGCGGCCAGGTTTAAATCGATGTTGTCCACGATAACCGCATCGCCATAGCCCACCGCGGCCTGGGACAAACCCAACAGATGCTGAGGCTGCTTCTGGGGCTCAAGAAAATGAAACTGGAACGGCGAGTCTACGTGGGCGGGCGCAATCTGCTGCATGCGTTCCAGCATCTTGATCCGGCTTTGGGCCTGACGGGCCTTAGATGCCTTGTAACGGAATCGGTCAACATAACTCTGGATGTGTTTAATCTGTTTTTGTTGCCGGGTATACATGGACTGCTGCTGAGCAAGCTGCTCGGCCCGCAGGGTTTCAAACTGGCTGTAATTGCCGGTGTAAAGACTCACGGTTTCGTTTTCGATATGGGCGATTCGGGTGCAGACCTGATCCAGAAAATCCCGGTCATGGGAAATCACCAGCAACACGCCTTCATAGCGTTTCAGCCAACGTTCCAGCCACAAAATCGCCGGAAGGTCCAGGTGGTTGGTGGGCTCATCCAGTAACAGCAGGTCTGACCGACACATCAGCGCCCGGGCAAGATTAAGGCGCATCCGCCAGCCGCCAGAAAACGACTCCACCGCTTTATCAAACTCCTCCGCCCCAAAGCCCAAACCGTGCAACAGCCTTGAGGCCCGGGACTCGGCGGTATAGCCGTCGATGGCTTCCATCCGCTCGTAGTGCAGATGGAGTTTGGGGTCTTCCTGACTCGCTTCACCGTCAGCAATGGCGGCCTGCACTCTGCGCAGCTCCTGATCACCGTCGATGACGTAGTCGACGGCAGAGCCTTTGCCCTGGGGGCTTTCCTGGGCAACGTGGGCGATCACCTGGCTGGGATCAAGGGCCAGCTCGCCGTCGTCGGGCTCCAGATTCCCCAGCAACATGGCAAACAGGGAAGACTTACCGCAGCCGTTGGCACCAATCACGCCCAGGCTTTGTCCAGCGTGAACCTGAAAACTGGCGCCGGATATTAAGACCTTTCGACCCCGGCGCAGGGCAATGTTAGTGAGGGCAAGCATGATCGCCGGGAGTATAGGTCACCAGCAGTGAAGGTGACATAGGCGGCGCCTGCATCGGATAACAAACCCCATAGCGTAGAATCGGCTGAGCCGTCGGTAGTCGGCGAGGGCAGACCAGCGGGGCACAATGAGCTTCAAAAACCAGACTATGACCAGGCCATGACCAGGCGATGACTAAAGCCAAACTCGGCCTTGATGAAAGGCTACCCACTAGCGATGAACGCCGCGCGGCCGCTGAGCTAAGCCAAGTGCTGGCAACGCAAACCGCACCGGAGGAACCGGTGAGCCTGAAGATCTTGTGCGCTGACGGTGAGCTGGCGGAAGTGTCCGTCCCTGGCGCGCTGCTAAACGCCTTGCTGGAAACCCTTGAGCATATTGGCAACGGCGCCCTGCTGTCCCAAACCCCGGTTGCCCAACGGCTGACAGCACGTCAGGCAGCGGCGCTGCTCAACGTCCCCTGGCCCTATCTGACAGGGCTGCTGAAAAGCGGCGCGCTGGCGGCCGAACGTGAAGGCCGCCGCCGATACGTGGCCACTGCCGATCTTGTTACCTATCGCAGCGGCCGGGATCGCCAGCGGGCTCTGGCCCTGGATGCGCTGGCGCAGCTGGACGCGGACCTTCTTTAGCGGATGCCAGCATTTCAACTCACCGCCCTGGTTGACGCCTGTGTGCTGTGCAGCCCGATCAAACGCAACCTGCTGCTGGCCTTTGCTGAGTCCGGACTGTTCCAGATTCGCTGGTCTAAGGAACTGCTGCGGGAAACCGAAAGAGCCATTGAGATTATCGCCGACAAGCGCCAGCGAGCGGATGCCGCGGAGCACGCACAGCGAGCGCTGGAGTTGATGAGCCGGGCCTTTCCGGAGGCCAACGCCTCGGGCTATGAAGTGCTGGGGGAGGCCATCGGCCAGCTCCCCGACGATGGCGATCGCCATGTCATCGCTGCGGCCATCAAAGCCAGAGCCGACGTTCTCGTGACTGAAAATCTAAAGGACTTTCCGAGACGAACCCTGGCCCGATTTGATATGGAACCGGTTTCATCCGATGACTTCATGGTGGATATGATCCAGCGCGCCCCAACCACCGCCCTGGCCGCCATTGACCGCACCCGGCAACGATTCCAGCGGCCCGACAAAACGCCCCAGGTGTTTCTTAAGGACATGACGCGAGCGGGCCTGGGGCGCACCGTTGACTACCTGAACG
>CAYGPO010000128.1:0-12405 GCA_964351665.1 uncultured Gammaproteobacteria bacterium
CGACGACTGCTGCGAGTACTGCGCCGAGGGCTTTGACGAACTGCAGAAAATGGCCGACGAGGCGCTGCAGTTCTGCCCCCGCTGCGGCGCTGAGGTTCGGCAGAAAATCTCTGCCCCGGCGGTGCAGTCCGGCGATGCCCATCGGCTGGAGCCCGGTCACTTTTCGAAACATGGCTTTACCCAGTACAAGCGCGCCGGCAGCGGCGTGTACGAAAAAACCGGGGGCAAAGGCCCCCGCTACATTTCTGACGACTAAGCGGTTCAGCTAAGCTGTTTTTTCATTTCCGCCAGGATCTTTTTGCGCGCTGGCGTCTGGCGCGGGTATTTCAGATTCAGGGACTTGAGGCTGTCGCGCACGGTTTCAGCCACCGCTACACGCATATAGGCTTTGTCGTCGGCGGGAATCACATACCAGGGAGCCCAGGGTCTTGAGGTGGCGTTAATGGCAGCCTGGTAGGCGGTCATATACTGACTCCAGTAGCCCCGCTCCTTCACATCACTGACGGCAAACTTCCAATTTTTCTCCGGCTCATTGAGCCGGGATAAAAATCGCTGGCGCTGCTCCTGCTTGGAATGTTTGAGCCAGAATTTCACCACCACGGTGCCTGACTGGGCCAGGTGCAGTTCGTGCTGACGAATGGCCTCGTAACGCATTTTCCACAGCGCCCGCTCACTGCTGTAGGGGGGCAATTTTTGCGCCGCCAGATACTCCGGGTGGACCTTCACGATCAGTACTTCTTCGTAGTAGCTACGATTGAAAATGCCGATATTGCCCCGGGACGGTAGCTCTTTAACGCAGCGCCATAGGAAATCGTGCTCCAGTTCCTGGGCCGTGGGCGCTTTGAAAGAGTTAACCCTGATGCCTGCCGGATCTACCTGATCAAACACCGCGCGAATGGTGCCGTCTTTGCCCGCCGCATCAAGGGCCTGGAACACCAGTAACACCGAATGCTGATCACCGGCATAAAGACGGCGCTGCAGGTCATCAATTTCCTCGCCCAGATCTTTTAGGATTTTCTTTAGGTCTTTCTTATCCGGCCCATCCGATGGCGGCTTGGTGGAATACTGGCCGTGGCGAAAGCTGCCATCAAAGGTCGCAAGGTAAGGACTGGGAGACGCGGTAAAGGATGGGCGCATGGAAAAGCTCTTAGGTTCAATGGGACGCTGCCTAACCTGCCGCTTATTGCCGCCAGATGCAACCGCGGGGCGGCCTATTTGGAATGACGCTCACGCAGATGATCGGCCACCTGCCCCAGGGTTAGATCCGCATCGGCCAGCAATACCGTCAGGTGATAGATAAGATCCGCCGCCTCCGACTGAATTTCATCCCGGTCTTTGGCCATGGCTGCCAGAGCAGTTTCCACACCTTCTTCCCCGACCTTTTGTGCGATTCGTTGGGTTCCCCTGGCAAACAGGCTGGCGGTATAGCTGCTGTCGGCATCGCCGCCCTTTCTGCTATCAACAATGCTCTCAAGCTCACTGAGAAAGCCCATCTTATGGAGGGTGCTGTCTCCAAAGCAGCTTTGACTGCCCAGGTGACAGGTCGGGCCCACCGGCTTGGCCATCACCAGCAGTGCGTCGTTATCACAGTCGGTACTCAGGCCCACCAGGTTGAGGTAGTAGCCCGAGGTTTCACCCTTGGTCCACAGCTGCTGGCGGGAACGACTGAAAAAGGTCACCTTGCCGGTGTCCCGGGTCTTGTCCAGGGCATCGCGATTCATGTAGCCCAGCATCAGCACCTGACCGCTGGCCGCATCCTGCACAATCGCGGGAATCAGGCCATCCATTTTTTCAAAATCCAAGGCTAAATCATCGGTCATGGTCGCACCCGTATGTCAGCATCGCGCAAGTAGGTCTTGAGCGCCGGTATGCTAATGGCGCCGGAATGAAACACCGTGGCGGCCAGTGCGCCGTCCACGTCAGCCTGTTGAAAAACCTCGGCAAAATGCGCCATTTCACCGGCGCCACCAGACGCAATCAGGGGCACTCGGCACTGCCGGCGCAGGCCGCACAGCTGATCAATATCGTAGCCGCTGCGAGCCCCGTCGGCGTTCATGCAGTTGAGCACAAATTCACCGGCACCGCGATCCTGGGCCTCTATCAGCCAGGCCTCGGTGGACCGGTTGGCGTCAGACATCAGCTCCGGATTGCCGGTGTTTTGTTTGACCGTAAACACGCCGTCCCGGCGCAGGCTGTCAATGCCTACCACCACACACTGAGAGCCAAAAGCGCTGGCTAACTCACCGATAAGATCAGGGTTTTCCAGCGCCGGCGTGTTCACCGAAATTTTGTCAGCGCCGGCTTCCAGCACCCTGCCCGCCTGGCCCACCGAGCGGATACCGCCGGCTACACAAAAGGGAATGTCGATGACCCGGGCAACCCGTTCTACCCAGCCCACATCCACCTGGCGGCCTTCGGGACTGGCGGTGATGTCGTAGAACACCAGTTCATCAGCTCCCTCGTCCCGATAGCGGCCAGCCAGTTGTTCAATCTCACCCATCACCCGGTGATTGCGAAACTGCACGCCCTTGACCACCTGACCGTTGCGTACATCCAGGCAGGGAATCAGGCGTCGCGCAAGCACTGCAGCGCCTCCTCGGTGGTGAAGCGGCCTTCCAGCAACGCCTTGCCAACAATTATGCCGTCAACGCCTATGCCTTTCAGCGCAACCAGATCATCCAGACTGGAGACTCCGCCGGAGGCCTGCACCTTAAGGCCTCGGGCAACCAGAGTTTGATAAAGCTCAAGGTTCGGTCCGGACAACATGCCGTCGCGGCTGATGTCGGTGCAAAGCACGTGGCGCAGGCCCAGGGGGCACAGCACGTCCAGCAGCCCCTCCAGGGTCACATCACCGGTCTCAGTCCAGCCGGCGGTGGCCGGATAGAACTGACCGTCTTCGCCGGCGTTGACGTCCAGCGCGGCCACCAGATGATCTGGGCCAAATTCCTGCAGCCAGGTGCCCAGCATTTGGGGCTGTTCAACAATGCGTGTACCCACCACCGCACTGTGGGCGCCGGCCTTCAGCAGCTGACGTACCTGATCAGACTCCCGCAGACCGCCACCGGTTTGTACCGGTATTCCCGCCGCCCTACCCATTTCACCGATCAGCGCCGCCTGGCTGGACTGGCCATGACGGGCGCCGTCAAGATCCACCACGTGCAGACGACTGGCGCCGGCCCTGGCATAGGCCGAGGCCAGCGCTACGGGATCGGCGTCGTAGCGGGTTTCACGGTCAAAATCGCCCTGGAAAAGACGTACACAGCGGCCCTGACGAAGGTCAATGGCCGGAATCAGTTCAGTGCTCATAGGGCGAGGAAGTTCTCCAAAATTTTTGACCCAACGCTGGCAGAGCGTTCCGGGTGAAATTGGGTGCCGTAGAAATTATCCCGCCAGGCGGCGGCGCAGAAGGTCTGGCCATGGCTGGCGCTGGCAATCGTATCTGGGCTCAGGGGCAACGCGTAGCTGTGAACAAAATAGGTGTAGGGCTCGTCGCCAAGGTCAGCCAGCAGCGGGCAGGCCTTAACCGTATCCAGCCGGTTCCAGCCCATGTGGGGTACCCGCAAACCCGGGCCGTCGGTCAGCAGGGCTGCGTGACCGGAAAATATTTTCAGGGCCTGGGTGTCGTCCTCTTCGGAGGATTCAAACATCAGCTGCATACCCAGACAAATACCCAGCACCGGCTGGCTGAGGGTCGGTATCACGGCGGCCAACCCGTTGGCGCGCAGCCTGGCCATGCCTGCGCCGGCGGCGCCAACACCGGGCATGATGACCTTAGCCGCAGAGCGTATGACGGCCTCATCAGCGCTGATCGCCGCTTCCACACCCAGCCGCCCCAGGGCGTATTTCACCGAGCCGATATTAGCGCCGCCAGAATCCACCAGCACCAGGGAACCCATTACAGCACCCCCTTGGTGCTGGGCAGCGCGCCGCCAATTTCCCGGGCAAAGGCCTGTCGCAGGGCCCGGCCGCAGGCCTTAAACAAGCCCTCAACCATGTGGTGAGCGTTGTCCCCGGTGACCTTCAAGTGCAGCGCGCAGGCCAGAGAATCGCTTAAGGATTGAAAAAAGTGCTGCACCATCTCAGTGGACAGCTGACCCACGTTATCCCGGGGGAAATCCGCTTCAAACTGAAACCGGGCACGGCCGCTAAGATCCACTGCGGCCTGGGCCAGAGCCTCGTCCATGGGCAGCACAAATCCGTAACGGCCGATTCCCCGCTTGTCCCCCAGGGCCTGCTTCAGCGCAGTGCCCAGGGCCAGGGCGCAGTCTTCCACCGTGTGGTGCTCGTCTATGTGCAAATCCCCCTCACAGCTCAGGGTGAGGGCAAAGCCGCCGTGGGACGCCAGCTGATCGAGCATGTGATCAAAAAACCCGATGCCGGTGTGGTTGCTGATGGGCCCAGTTTGATCCAGATCCACCTGCACCGAAATGGCGGTTTCTTTGGTGGTGCGTTGAGCGCTGCCCTTGCGAAGTTCACCGCGCATCTGGGCAACGATGTCGGGCCAGGTTTTATCATCGGACAGCTTGTGACCGGCAATGCCCAGGTTGGCCGCCATTTCCAGGTCCGTATCCCGATCCCCAATCACCACGCTGCGCTGCATGTCTAGATCACCCCGGCGCAAATACTCCAGCAGCATGCCGATGCCGGGTTTACGATTAGGGGACTGCTCTTCCGGCAAGGAGGGATCGATGTGCTCCGCGGAAAAACTCACCCCCTGGGATTTGAGGATTTGCTGCATCAATCGATGAGCCGGCTCAAAATCTTCCGTAGGAAACGCCTCAGTTCCCAGGCCATCCTGATTGCTCACCAGCACCAGCTCGTAGCCGTCGTCCTGCAGCGCCAGTAGAGCCGGGATAACGCCATCCACCAGCCGCACCTTGCTGAGATGATCAATTTGGAAATCTTCCGGCTCCACCAAAATGGTGCCGTCACGATCCACAAACGCAACTTTACGCGTGCTCATGCTGGGTATTCCTCAAGCAGAGATTTCAGACGGGCGTTTTCCGAAGGGCTGCCGATGCTGATACGGACGCAGTTGGAAAGCCCCGGCTTGCTGTGGAAACTGCGGATTAACACCCCTTGGTCCGCCAACCACTGACACAGATGCGGACCATCGCCCACCCGTAGCAAGATGAAGTTAGCCGCGCTGGGCCACTGCTGCTGGACGCAGCTTAGACCTTCAAGAAAACTGGCCAGCATCTGCCGATCGGCGTTGAGCTGAGCGGTGTGGGCAGCGGTCACGGCCAGGGCTTCCGGGCTCAGGGCCGCCAGCGCGGCATCAATGGTAGCGGTGGGCAAAGGGTACGGCGCCAGGATACGTTTTAATAACGACAGCACTTCCTTTGACGCCAGCAGGCAGCCACAGCGGGCGCCCGCCAGCCCGTGGGCCTTTGACAGGGTTCTGAGCACCCCCAAATTCGGCAGCTCGCCCAGTTGCTGGGCCAGAGATGGCTGATCAGAAAAATCCATATAGGCCTCGTCCACAATCACCATGGCGTGATCCGCCAGGCGCTGACAAAGCTGGGTCACCAGATCGGCATCAAACAATGATCCGGTGGGGTTGTTGGGCCGACACAGAAATACCAGCCTAACATCCGTATCTTCCGCAGCCTTCGCCAGCGCCGGCAAATCCAATCCAAAACCCTGATCGGCCAGCAGCGGCACGTTGATGATTTTTGCGCCTTGGATGGTGGCGGAGATTTCGTACATGCCAAAGGTGGGCGGACACTGCACCACGGCGCCGCGACCCGCCTCGCAAAAGGCCCGGACCAAAAGATCAATGGCCTCATCGCTGCCCCGGGTCACCAGCACCTGCTCCGGCTGAACCTCAAAATGGCTGGCCATGGCCTCAACCAGCTCAGGCGGCTGGGGATTGGGATAACGGTTTAAGCGCCCGCTGGTATCTGCGGGTCCAGGCCAGGGCGACTCATTGGCGTTCAGGGTTACCGGCGCCAGGCCGGCAATGGCCCGCGCTGATGAGTAGGCAGACATCTGCCGAATCTCCGGCCGGGCTCGGTCAACAATACTCATGAATTCAGCTCTGCCAGCCGCAGCGCCACCGCCTGGGCGTGGGCCTCCAGGCCTTCCACCCGAGCCAGGGTCACCGCCGTTGGGCCAATGGCTTTTAGCCCGTCACTGCTGGCTTCCTGCACCGTCATGCGGATCTGAAAACTGTCCACGGACACCCCGCTGTAGGCGCGGGCATAGCCATAGGTGGGCAGCACGTGATTGGTGCCGCTGCAGTAGTCGCCTAAAGACTCCGGCGTGTTGGGCCCGAGGAATACCGAGCCGGCGGCATGGATCCCAGGCAGCAGGGACCGGGGGCTTTCCACCTGCACAATCAGGTGCTCCGGGGCATAGCTGTTAATCACCTCAAGGGCAGCGGCCCGGTCTTTCACCAGCAGGCTAACGCTATGGCTGAGGGCTTGGCGGGCAATCTGGGCCCGGGGCAGACTCGCCAGCTGGGTCTCCAACGCGCTGAGGGTTTGCTGCAGCACCGCCTCATCCAGCGCCAACAGCACTACATGGGAATCTGGTCCGTGCTCAGCCTGGGACAGCAAATCGCTGGCCACAAAGGCCGCATTTGCAGAGCCATCAGCCACCACCATCACTTCCGACGGCCCCGCCGGCATATCGATACTGGCGCCCAGGGGATCCTGGCTGACCTGCTGTTTGGCCTGGGTGACCCAGGAATTACCTGGCCCGAAGATCTTGTCGCAGCGAGGAATGGTCTGGGTACCGTAAGCCATGGCCGCTACGGCCTGAGCCCCGCCCACGGCAAATACTTCAGCAATTCCCAGGCGCTGGGCTGCAGCCAACACCGTTTCGTTGACCTTGCCGTCAGCACCCGGTGGACTGCAGATAATGACCCGGGCGCAGCCAGCCAGCTGCGCAGGCACACCCAACATTATGGTGGTTGAGGGCAGCGGCGCGCTGCCCGCTGGCACGTAAAGCCCAACGGTTTGAATGGCCCTTGAAACCCGCTGGCAATGCACCCCATCCAGAGTCCAGGATACATCGCTGACCTGGCAGGCCTGGTGGAAGCCGGTCACCCGGGCGATGGCCACGTCCAGGGCCTCGCTGACGTCTTCAGGTATAGCCTGATCCGCCTGGGCCATGTCCTGGGGGGGTGTCTTGAGCACCGGGCTGTCGATGTTGTCCAACCGGCGGGTAAGCTCAAGCAGGGCCTCATCACCCCGGGCCCTCACCTGGGCGATAATCTCAGCCACCTCGGAGCGCAGTTCTGCACTGCTGGTAGACGGCGCGCGGGCCAGTGCATCCTGACGCCCAGCTGCGTCAAGCTCACTCCATACCAACGCCTTCATGCCAGCATCTTCTCCACCGGCAGCACCAGTACGGCGCTGGCGCCGGCTTCTTTCAGCTCTTCAAGATGCTCCCAGAACACCGTCTCCCGACACACCGCATGGATCGCGACACGATCGTCGTTGCCTTCGAGCTTCAGCACCGTGGGCGACTCTGCACCGGGCAGGATTTCTCGGATCCTGGCCACCCTGTCAGCCGGGGCGTGCAGCATCACATATTTGCTTTCCTGGGCTTCCATCACGCCATCAATCCGCGCCATCAGACGAGCTAACACCGGCTCAAGGTCTTCCGCCAGGGGGCTGCCAGACTTCAGCAGCACCGCACAGGATCGGGTGATGATCTCCACCTCTTTTAAGTGGTTGGCGCGCAGGGTGGTACCGGTGGACACCAGGTCGGTAATAACATCAGCGGTGCCCATACTGGGAGCAATTTCCACCGAACCCGACAGCCGCACAATACGGGCCTCCACGCCGTTTTTCTTCAGGTATCGGGCCGTAAGGCCCGGGTAGCTGGTGGCAATCCGCTTGCCCTGTAGGTCCTTCGGTCCGTTGAACTGAAGATTCTCAGGAATGGCCAAAGACAGACGGCAGGTGCCAAACCCCAGTTCTTTCAGGGTGCTGTAGTCGGCGATTTCGCCGCGCTCCGCCCGCACCAAACGCTGCTCCTCGGACACGTTCTGACCCACTATTCCCAGGTCGCAGACGCCGTCGGCCAGCAGCTGGGGAATGTCGTCATCGCGCACCAGCAGCACATCCACCGGTACGTTGCGGCCGTAGCAAAACAGCTTATCTTTGCTGCGGGAAAACGTCAGGCCACATTTTTCCAGCAGCGCAAAAGATTTGTCGGCCAGCCGGCCGGATTTCTGCACGGCTATCTTGAGCCGGTTATCGCTGGTAGCGAGCGAGCTTTGCATAAGCGGTTTCATAACCTCCATTGCCAGTTTCCAGGAACCGGGCGACGCGACCAATGGTGGTCACGCTGACGCCGGTTAAATCGTGAATTTGTCGATAGGGTTTGCCCTGTTTCAGCAGGGGTACCACCCGCCAGCGATCCACCATGGCTTCAAGCTCCGCCGGGGTGCACAGATCGGTTAAAAACGCTCCAACTTCAGCAGCGCTGCCAAGTCGAGCTAAAACCTCGAACAGCTCACTGCGAGCCGTGGCCAGCAGCGCTTCATTTTGACCTGGATGGTGCTTCATGGCGGTGTATCAATGTACTAACGTGTTAACACAGTAGTACAAAACCTGACAGCTGGCAACGGGCGTTTGTTAGACATCAAGAGTTTTTGTTGACCCCACCACATCGGCCGACGCAAACCGGCCTGATCAGCTGGATTAACCCGCGGCTGAACGCACTTAAAAAATGCGTTAGCCAGAAAGGGGTTGGTAAATAATCGGATCTGCCAAGGCTTCATGCAGCGCCTCACCCAGTATGTGGGCCCAGTGGCTTAGGGAGGTGGCGGTGGCGAGCAGATCCTGGCGCAGCTCGATGCCGCAGCAGGCAATGTTGGCCGCTTCGCCATGATGGTCGATGGAATAATCGTGGAGATGGGAACCTGAATAGGGCATGTTGTCACCCACCGTTACTTCTTCAACCCGGTTCAAGGCCGCGATCAGGCCACGGGCAATGCGCTCATCTTTGTCATACAGCACGCCAATGTGCCAGGGCCGATCAGGCCCTCCAGCCAGCAGGTCTTTGGTGTAGCTATGGATGGCCACCAGGGCAGGACTAACGCCCCGGGCACGCACCGCATCAAGCTGGGCTTCGATGGCGCCGTGATAAGGGTCAAACAAGGCCGCCTTGCGCACCGCCCTGTCCTTCTCTGAGAGGTTTTGATTGGCAGGCACCACGGTGAAGTCACTGACCGCGGGAAAAGCGTCGTCGGTGTCTGGCAGCCGATTGAGATCCATCACCAGCCGGGAATAGTTGGCTAACACCGCTGATGCTCCCAACCGGCCCGCTAGGTAACGGGTGACATGGGCAGCGCCCATGTCCCAGGCGATATGGCGTTGGCGAGCCTGATGGTCCAATCCCAGATCATCCAGCACGTTGGGTACCCGATTGCTGGCGTGATCACAGATCAACACGATGTTGGATTCGCTGGACGGATTCAAGCACTGAAAGGGGGCAGGCTCGTCGGCTTCGAGAAAGGTATCAGGAGTAATGATAGGGCTGCTGGACAACGCTTTGGTTCATTTCAGTTTGGACGCGCGATGTTACCGCAGCCAGTTCCGGCTGCAAGTGCAATTGCTTAACAGGAAAGGCCCCGCCCCTCAAACGAAGGCAACCGCGCCGGAGCGCCGGGGGTCTGTGCCGGCCTCCATCAGCTCACCGCGAAGCAGCACCGCGCCGACGCCGCCGAAGTAGGTATCCAATGCCGATACGTGGGTCCAGGAAATGTCTCCGTCAAAGGGCACAATGCCCGGCTCAATATGGATCTGGGGTATTTTGCCCGTCTTGGCAATATGCACCCGGGGGTGGGCAATCGCGTCATCCAAAGACTGATCCAGCAGAACCAGGTTTAACAGAGTTTGGAACTGGGCTGTGGTAATCCGCCCAGAGCCCGGTGATCCCATGGCCAGCGACTGGCCTGAAGAACTACGCCCCACCGTGGGCGCCATATTGGACAGCAGCCGGGTTCCCGGGGGCAGTGAATGAAAGCCGGTGCAGTTCAGCTCCAACTCGCCCAAGCAGTTATTCAGCCAGATGCCGGTGCCAGCGGGCATAACACCAGAACCATAGCCGGCAGAAATGGTAATGGAGCACGCGTTGCCCTGGCCGTCCACCGCGCTGTTGTGCACGGTGCTGGCGGAATCTTTGGCGGTTTTCACCTGCTGATCAAAATAGGCCCGGGCCTGTTCGCTGAAATCCGGCGAGACGTCCAGCACGTCTGTGCGGTATCCCAGCACCTCATTTTGAATCTCAACAATCCGCTGCACCCACTTCCGGCCCCAGGGCTGGGCCACGGGCATGGCGTCATTGGCACGGTTTGTCATTACGCCAAGCATGGTGCCGCCGATGGCCGACGGCGCCGACGAGGCCAGCTGCCAGGGGCCCAGGGCAAAGTTCATGGGCTCGGACACCACCGGCCGATAGCTGGCCAGATCTTCCCGGGTAACTATGCCCTGCCCTTCGGCGATACAGCCGACTATGGCCGCGGCCAGATCGCCGCGATAGAACGCGTCCACGCCTTCGTCAGCGATCAGCTGCAGGCTATCAGCCAAACGCGGTATGACGATGGTCTCACCCACCGCCAGCAGATTCCCAGCATCGTTATGAATGGCCGCAAAGCTATCGGGCTCACGACCAAAAATCAGCTGGTGGGAGGCCATCAGGTACCGATGGGAAGGCGGCCGCATGGGAAAACCCGCCCGAACGATATCCACCGCCGGCAGCACCAGCTCCCGCCAGGGTAGCAGACCAAACCGACTGGAGGCCTCCGCCAACGCTGCCAGCGCGCCGGGAATAGCCACCGTTCCCGCGCCAACCATGGCATCAGTGCCGCCGAAATAATCCAGCCGAACCGTCTCCGCTCCCTGGCCAAAACGGTCGGCGGACAATCCCCTGCCCGGCATCTCCACCCCGCCATCAATGGCCACCGGCGGGCCGTCCGCCGGCCAGATCACCAGGTACCCCCCAGCCCCCAGAGCTACCATGCCAGGCTCAGTGACCGCAGACACCAAACAGGCCGCAATCGCCGCGTCCACCGCGTTACCACCGTCGCGGGCAACCCGCGCACCGGCAGCTGCGGCCAGATCAGAACTGGCGGAAATTCCTGTTTGTTGAGCCAAAACGATTACCAGAAAAGCGAAGGCCGCCATTATACCGCCACGTTGCACGAAGGATCAGCGGTAACGTACAATTCCGCTCCCGCTTGACGCCCCACCCGGGACGCCAGGGATACATCGGTCGGAGTGTAGCTCAGCTTGGTAGAGCACTGCCTTCGGGAGGCAGGGGCCGGAGGTTCGAATCCTCTCACTCCGACCAAATTTTCCCTTCTAATTCAATTACTTAAAGACAACTGCGGTCGACTACTGCTTCTTTTCCCACACAATTGTGGGAGTTTTGTGGGAGATCCGACTCTCAGTACCGTCGAGACCCGCCTAATGCAGATTTCTTCGGCGCTCAAAATCAACCTGGCCACGTCCGGCGCGGAGTAATGTGTTGTCATCCGTTCCGATTTATGGCCCAGCAAATCTTGCCGGGGTACTGCCAAGTTAACTCTGTTGAAGCTGCAGCACCTATGGCCGGAATTCAGATTGCCGCTCTACTCCATTCGGCAAACGCACTTGTCCTGAGTTAACGAAAATGATCGGCAGTTACCATGTGGCGTCCGAGATTAAACAAATTATAAACTGCACCATGGGCGCTTAGAAAACGCTGCCCTGACCGGACCGATTTGAACCGCCGCATTACGCGTTCTCGAACCCTGGTAGGTTGATGCGACAACTCAGCCCGATTATTGGCATATTGTTCATTGTCGTGAATTGACTCAGGGATCAGCTCACGATGGGCGACGCCATAGCTCCGCAATTTATCGGTTACGATCTTTCTAGGTTCGCCGCCGTTGTTCCGCAATAGGCGTCTAAAGAATCGCTTGGCTGCGGCACCGTCCCGCTTGGTCTGGAGATATACATCCACCACATCGCCATCTTGGTCAACCGCTCTCCAAAGGTAGTGTTGTTTCCCATTGATCTTGACGAAAACTTCATCGAGATAGAACGTGTCGCCAAAGCCTCGGTGCCTGCGCTTCAACCTACGAGCATACAGAGCGCCGAATTTGATGCACCACAATCGGATTGCCTCTCGGCTGACCGTGATACCGCGCTCGGCCAGCAGGTCTTCAATATCACGATGGCTGAGGTTGAACCGATAATAAAGCCAAACTGCATAACTGATGATATCTGGAGGAAACCGATGGCGTTTATAGGTGCTCATTGACCTATTGTCTCGCAGGGCGAGTTAACTTGGCAGTACCTCGGAGAGGCCCAGTTAACTTGACAATACTCAGACGCTCCGTTTACGGGGTGATTGGGATAGGTGCAGATCTTAGGAGAACCCATATTCGATTCGGCCCCAGAA
>CAYGPO010000129.1:0-10842 GCA_964351665.1 uncultured Gammaproteobacteria bacterium
TGAGACCTTGATCAGAGACTAATTTTTGGCGGTTGCGTATAGTTCTGCCGATGAAAAAATCACTGATCGTCCTTTGCCTGTTTCTGCCCCTGACCTTGGCCCAGGCCCAAACCGTTTTTGATGAAATTGATGGCCTGCTGGTTATCGAGCTGGAAAGCGCCGCGCCGCTGCCGACAAACTGGGTTTTGGGACCGGCAGGTAACCCCACCTCACCCAATATCAATAACTCCGGAGGCGCTACCGGCAGCGGCTATATCGTATGGGAGGCCAGTCAATCCCTGGGCTCGCCGGGTAATGGTGAAATTGTCTTCACGGTGATGATCAACAATCCCGGCATTTACCGCTTTCAATGGCGCAACCAGGTGGGCCGAGGTACCAACACCACAGAACACAACGACACCTGGCTGAAAATTGAGGCGGACAGCTTTTACGGCCAGCGCAACCAGTCGGTGGTGTGTCCCAAAGGCTTCGATCCGACCACTAACGACTGTAGCGGCGGTGAGCCTGAAGGGTCTGGGTCTAACGGCTGGTTCAAGGTCTATTCCAGCGGCGCCAACAACTGGAGTTTCAGCACCCGAACCAGCGACAACGATGCCCACAATATTTTCGCCCGCTTTGATCAGCCGGACGTGTACCAGATTCGCCTGTCGGCCCGCTCCAGTTCCCACGTGATTGATCGTCTGGTGATGTCCCTGGACAGCTACTCGGGTAACCCCCAGAGCCTGGATTTGCCCGAATCGCCCCGGATCGAGCTGGACGCCGTTTTTTCCAACGGCTTTGAGCTTTAGGACACCAGAGAACCGCCCAACAGGACGCCCCGGGGACTAAAGCTGACAGGCACTTGCGACGGTGCTTCGCCGCTGGCTTGCCTGCTGCCGGGGTTTGGCGAACTGAGCGCTGACCGGTGCCAGGGTCAAGGTGGCAAACTGGCCCAGCTCAAACAGCATGGAATCCAGCGCCAGGCGGATCCGCGGCACAATACCCACCCGCAAGGTGGTGGTCACGTAGCACTCAAGCTCACTGGCCAGGCTGTCTGGGTTGACGTCGGCAAGTTCTACGTCTCTGAGTACCATGGCCAGCTGCTGCCTTGGGGCAGGGCCTTGCCAACGGGCGCAGGCGGTGGCCAGAAGATCCAGGGAAAACCCCGCCGGTGGTGCGTTGTCGCCCTGGGCTGAAGGGCAGGCGACGGCGCCACAAATCTGCAGGGCCAGGGCCAGATGCTGGGATTGTTGCGCCGAATCCTCCAGTCCTGTGACCGGGCTCGGGCCAGGACGGGGGTGAAACTCCAGGCTTAAATGACTAACCTGAAAGCAGAAATCCACCCCAAAATGGCCGTTGGTGCTGAGTAGCTCCAGAGGCTGTTCAAGGCTAATGGGCGAACTGCTGGGTTGCGTCTCATCGGCGCCGCGAAGATGGCGGCTCAGGAGCTCCGGGTTGTCGATAAAGGGTTGTGTTGCATAGTTGAACAGTGACGGTCGCTGATGCATCAGGCGTGCCGCCATCTGATTGAACTGACTCGCGCCGAAACCATAGTAGTTCTGGCCGCTGTTGGTTGCTGTCATGGGTGCCTCCCCGGATTATTGGTTGAACAGATCGCAGCGGGCACCCCTACCCGATACAACATCGATTGAGCCCGAGGGGCGGTGCAAACACCAACCGGGTTCTGCGGCCTAATGGCTGGCCTATGTACAGGTACGACAGCAAACCCAAAACCCCTCACAGGGTTTGCTGGAAATGACCATTAATCGGGCCTACCAAACGGCCGACTGTGGCTCACTTGGCAGAAGCAAGGTCTTTTACCCGTTGATAACGCGCAGGCGTTACACTATGGCGCTTTGCCGATCACGGAGATTGCCATGAGATTCCTGACTCGTCTGAGTTGCCTCGCCCTTGCCGCAATGGTGGTATTGCCCCAGGTCGTACCAACGGCAATGGCCCAGTCAACCGAAGACTTTGCTGAAAAAATTCGCGCCGCCATGAAAGCTGATATTCGCACCGAAGCTGAAGTCGCCCGTGATGCCAATCGCAAGCCTGTTGAAACCTTAAGTTTTATTGGCTTGACCTCAGATATGAAGGTGCTGGAGCTGGTGCCCAGCGGCGGCTGGTATACCAAGCTGCTGGCCCCGGCCATCGACGATTTTCACGTCGCCATCGGCACCTCAAGGATTAAGGACAGTCTGAAGGCCGAGCCGGGCTTTGGCCATATCAACGTGATTGAGCCGCAGAACATGGTGACCAGCCGCACGGAGCCTTTTCGCCTCAGCACCATCAGCGAGTTTTCTTTTGGCGAGACCGGTTTTGACGCCGTGCTAACTTTTCGCAATGCGCATAATTTTGATGAAACGGGTCGGCGGAATCTGAATAAGGCGGCCTTTGAGGCGCTGAAATCCGGCGGCATTTATGCAGTGGTGGATCATACCCGCCGACACATGGAGCCCACGTCCAATATCAACCGCCGGCGGGCCGACCCGGTGGCTATCATCAAAGAGGCTCAGGATGCCGGCTTAATGCTGCACAGCTATAGCGATCTGCACTACAAGCCCGCTGACGACCTGACTCTGGAAGTGGGTGATGCTACCGTCACGGGGCAAACCGATCGCTTTATCTTAGTATTTCGCAAGCCTTGAACCCTCGGTGCCAGAGTCAGCTGTTGCAACAGCTGAGTCTGGCACTACCCCCTTTTGGTCTTCCAATGACCGGCCGCGTGGCGCAGTTTTTGTTGCTGGCCCATGCGGTAAAAGCGCCGAGCTTCGGTGCGCAGAGCGGGGTGGCCGATATTGTCGCCGTAGCGTTTTATCCACAGCTGGCAGAGCTGCGCGGCTAGCCGGTTAACCGTCTCATAGCGCTCACGGGCATGCTTGGTGATGTTGACTCGCCAGGAAATATTTTCGAACAGCTTTACGTGCAGCTCTCCAAGGTCCACCTTGCCGCCGGCCAACGGCGAACTCAGGTGCTCTGCCAGACCGAAAAACTTATCGATTTCACCCTGCAGCTCCAGTTCCAGTTCGGTGGTACTGCGGTCATGCCGGGCGCAATAGGTCACATAGGTAAAGTGGCTGACCCCTTCAATGATCGCCCCCACCTGGTGAAGGTCCAGGGGGCCATCACCACCGATCAGGTCGGCATCCAGATACAGTGACATCTCTAAATCTTCGCCGTCCTGGCGCAGCAGCAGCTGCTCCGAAGACTGGTCAGGGTCAGCGCCTAAATGGGCTACCAGCAGCGGATCGCTGACAACAAATTCTGACACCCGGTGCTGTGGGGTTAGATCATAACGCTGCTCGATTTGCCGCTGCAGCCGATTGAGCATCAGTGGGCGGTCCGGCTGCCGTCAAGACTGATGCCAAGTTGGGTCAGCTGCTGGGCAGCCTGATCGTTACCGGTCTGATGCCATAGGTTGTAAAGATTGAGGATGTCAGCGGAATCGAACTGGGCGCGGTTACTGTGGATCAAATCCGACAGCAGATTAACGAAGGGCACAAACTTGTTTGATAACTCGCCAAAAACCGCCACATCTCGAGGGCCTTTGTCTGCTAGGTAGGAGTAGGCGCTGCCGCCCATGGTAACCAGATAATCTCGACCCACCGCCCGGCGTTCCAGGGACTGGTGAAACAGGCCGGCAACAAACAGCGCCACGTCGCCCAGGCGCTGCAGTAGTCGGTGGCGCTCGGCTTCGCTTCGCGCATTGGCCGCCTCACCGTAGATCAGCGCCAGGGGCCTTAAGCCACTGCGGCCGCAGTCAGGGTCAAAGAATTCTTCAGAACGAGCGAAACGGGTCAGGAGATCGGTCAGATACCAGAGGGTGGCATCGTGGGGTTGCTGGCCCTGGCGATCAGCGGCGCGACCTAGGGCGCGGTGAAAATAGCCGGGCAACGAGCGTTCTGCAGTGGGTCCATGCATGGATTCGATCTCCTGTAACTTGTTGGGTTGTGCGTGTTGAGCCTCGGTAAAATCGGTAGTTTCTTATTATGGGTTGAATCGGCAGGTTCGAAAAAAGGTTGAGGAACCCGGTGGCGTTAAAATTTAGGCTATCAGAAAAATCTAGGGAGTAGGTGAAAACACCTGGTTCAAATAGGCCGCCAACCTGACCCCGGCTTTGCTCAATTGGGTGCGCACCGTGTCGATATGCTGATAGCCGTATTCATAGCGTAACTCCCGCTCTTTGGGATAGATACCGTCCCGCAGGCTGGCGGATTCCGCCACCCACACCAGGGGATCAACCTGCCACCATTCAACCACCCGCTCGGCGGTGATCTGGGGTGCCAGCCACTGGACCCATTCGGTATAAGACAGGTTCTGCTGCTCAATCAGACCGTTGTCCCAGACCCAGTGCAGATTTGACCTTCGACCGGCGAATGTCACCTCAAAATCATTGCCCCCACGATCGGTGCCGTTGCCCGCGTGCAGGGGTTGGTGCAGGTCGCCGATGGCGTGGATCAGAAACCTGAGCGCCAGCTGCTGTTGCTCAAGGCTGGTGTTTGGGTCGTTTAACGCAGCAGTAAAGCGGCTGATGGCGGTGATGGCGTCACCCTCAGGCGGCGCGCCTACCTGGGCGTAGCTGTCGCCCCTGGGCACGGTGACGTAGTGCCAGGGCGCAGAGGTTCGCTGCCAGAATTCGCTGGGATCGGAGCGCATGAAGTCGGCCCAGGTGGAGGCCTGAGCCAGGGTCTCGCCGCCGAGAATTTGTTCAATCCTGGCCCGGGCATAACCGCTGAGGTGCTGCTCAGCAATCAATCCGGTGACCCGGTGGCCGGTGGTACCCCAGGCTCCAGCGGAACCGGAGATTACCAGCAATGTGGCCAATGTGATCAGACCCAAAATTCTGATCCCATTAAGGTCGGCTAATCTGACGAATGCCCGGCGCAAGCCCCGCCCACTGGAGGAACATTGAAAAACCCTCAGCCGCCACGACTGGGCCTTCAATGCCCTCTCAGCCTGTAGTTTTTGCACGGCGATTGTTCGGCGGCTGTGGCCTGGTGTTGCACCGGGCTTAGAAGTTTTCGACCGGCTGCTGGGATTCATGAGGGTCATCAGTGTCCAGGATCTATTCGATTTTCCACCAGACTCTCAGTATCAGGGATACCAAAATCAGTGCAACAAAAAAGGTAAAAATCCAGCCTCGCATCCAGCCCGGCCCAAGGGGCAGAAACTGCTGTGGCGGTAAATCAAACTGCAGCGCTTCAACCGGCGCGTTGTCGGCCAGATAACCCGCCGGATTGGCGAACAGGGCGTTCCACCAGAGCTTTTTATGAATCACCGCCGAACCCGGCGGCAGCGGTACCGAAACGATAGGGTTGCCGTCAGCGTTGAGGGTCAGGGATTGATCAGTCGCCGGCCAGGTAATGGTGCTGACCTGGGATTGGCTGTCAAAACCCATCAGCTGCTCACCGGCGAACCACTGCTTGACGGTGTCTGAGGCGCCAAAGGCGGTGACCTGCACCTGGCTACCGGCCATCGGCTGGTCTGGGCCATAACGCTGAGCAATGGGGCTGATCAGCATCAGCACCGGCAGACCCGCCAGCAGCGCGGCGCCGAAGGTCAGCCCCAGATGTTTCAGGGAACTGCCAAGGCTTGCCGCCAGCACCGGCAGCATCTCGTCGGCCTCACCGTCAAAATTGGCCATGGCGCGCCGATCCTGGCGGACTCTGACCTTCAGCTTTTTGAGGGTTTCCTGGGGTGAAGTCCAGCGGTAAACCGCCATTCCAATCAGTGCAGCCAGGACCGCCCATAGCAGCAGCCGCAGCACCGGCGGGAGCACCACCAGCTGGTCGTCCAGAGCAAAAATGATCGGCCGGGCCAGGTCGAAAATGCCCATCAGTTAGATCCGTGAATCCGCCAGAAGGCGGGCTTCAGGAGGACTCGGCTTCTGCCGAGGCATCCGCTTTGGCGGCCTTACGACGTTTCATCATGCGCCGCACAGGCCACAGCACTATGGCACCTATGGCGACGAATACGGTGATCACTACGCCAATGAGTGAGCCAAAAAAACTGATGCCGGCTCCGGGGCCTATGTAGGCCAGTACGGGCAGCGGGCAGAGCAGGGCAAATGCCAGCAGGGACAACACCCGTATCGCCGTCGACGGGCGGGAATTATTATAATTAGAGCGGTTCACAGCGATAAAACTCCAGAGCGTGAACTCGTATATTACCAGACTGAAACAATCTGGCAGGTTAAGAAATCTGCCTTCGCCAGATTAGGCCATTGTCGGCCAAAGTACGCCTTCGTCGACCAGAATAGGCGATCAGTCAGGCGATCAGTCAGGCGACTGACCCATACCCCAGCCTAGATGCCAACTCGGCGGTTTCCTCATCGATAGCCTGCTGTTCCAGGGCGCTGAAATCCGGCTGGTAATACTCCGGCGGTGACAGGCGCTGACAGTACTGTTGGTTGATATTGGCAAAGTCCTCCAGGCCACAATGTCTGGCGATTGCGTCTATGGTCGCCTCAGGCTTGGCACACAGATCTTCGTAACGTACCACCAGCAAATGCGGAGCCAGGCTTGGGTCCGCCTGATACTGCAGCGCCAGGGCATAACCCTGGGCCCACAGCCTTGCCCAGCCCCGCACCTCCTCACCGCTTTCCCACAGCCGGGTCACCTGCTGCTGCAACGCCATACCCTGATAGGCCGCCGCCCGTCGCAGCGGGCCAAATTCAAAATGGCCGCTGGCTGCCAGCTGGCCGCCAGTGCGGGGGTCGGCCTGCTGAGCCTGCAAAAACAGCGCATGTTGTTTCATCAGCGAGGCGATGTGCCAGCGGGGGTGCCTGACCATCAGCACAAAGCGGGGATTGTCCATCTGATCCACCAGCCAGGGTATGCGCAGCAGATTGTAGTTACCCTTGGCCAGGTAGCGGGGGCGATTGCGCACCGCCAGCAGTTTTTTGATGTGCTGCTGATAAAACGGCCCAAACCCCTTGGGCGCCTGGCCTTCATCCATCGGGGTTATGGCCCGGCTTCGGTGCAGGTCCCGGTCGAAGGCCATCCACAACACTTCCTCAAAGGCTTCGGCGCTGGCGTGGGTAATCTGGATCCGATCCCGGTGCGCCCTCTCTACCACGGCGGGCGTTGCCAGCTGTGACCGTTGGGCCAGCCAGTTGCGCCAAAAAGGGGTAAACAAAAAGGGAAAGTCGGCGTATTGATGGCTGGTTAACTGGGGCGAGCAGGCCAGCATTTCGCTCACTATCGTGGTGCCGGCCCGGGCGATACCGGTGACATAAACTGGTTGTTTTATCCGCTGCTTCTCAATCTCATCGGCCACTACCGCGGTTTCCAGACCGCTAAGCAGCTTCCACAGGGGGCGGCTTGCCATTACCCCCCGAGTTTTTAGATACAGGCCCAGCGGTACTTTTGCGCTCAAGATTTGTTTAGCAGCCAGGCAGCCACGGATTGAATATCTGCTGGCGGATTGGGATCAGGGCGATTGAGAAACAGCACCCCGGGCACCAGTTCCGGGTCGATACAGTGATCGCCGCTCCACTTGCTTTGATTGGCTTCTGTGAGTTTTTCGGGCACCCCGCCCAGGGTGGTTTGCCAGGAGGCCCGGAAGCCTGCGTCATAGCCAATGACCAGATCCGGGGCGTCGCCATTGGCGTTACCGGCATAAAGTACCTCGCCGTCAAATACTCGTCTGACCACGCGCTGGCCGCTATCGTCATCGGTGACCTCTAACAGTGCTGCCATCACCTGGGCCTTGGTCTGAGCAAACTGGTCGTCAGTCACGATGCCGTAGTTCTCTCGACCCTGGCGATTGATATAGACGCCGTTAAGGCCCAGGGCGTAGGCCCGGGTTTTGCTCCAGTCCACTTCAGCAAAGCCCTCACCGGAGCGGGTCTTTCCGGGCTTCAGGACCAGCAGTCCGGCGTCCAGCAGGGCCCGGTTTAAATGGACGACCCGTCTGAAGGGAGCGAAGCCGTGATCGCTGATCACCGTCAGGGTGTCGTCGGGCTGCAGGCGGTTCAAAGTTTGGCCCAGGATGCGGTCGGCCTCCTGATAAATCCAGAGGATGGCGCCCCGGGCCTGCTGGTCGGTTTTTGCGTGCAGCGGATGGGCCTCATCGATACCGCGATAAAACATGTGGGAGACCCGGTCAGTTTGAACAAAAACCGCGGTCACCACGTCGCTGTCCCGTTGATCCAGGGTGTCGAAAAACATCGCCTCGCGTTCAGCAAGGGTGGTGCGAATCATCTCAAGATAAGCAGAATCTGATAGATCGCCCTCGTTCAGCGACCAGGTTTCCTCCGGCATACCGATGGTGTGATAAAGCCCGATGCGGTCTGCCAGCTCATCGGCATAGTCCGCCGGGGACGACAGGGGCACAGCGGGTTCGTGGGGGTCGATTTGAATCGGCGACACGTAAAACTCGGGATTGGGATAGCCGCGATTGACGTGCACTCGAACCATTCCATGAACGCTGAATACGCCAAGGTATTTGAACTTGATCCGGATCCATTCGCTCCACTGCTGCTCGCCCAGCACAAACTGTTGGCCATCCAGGGTGAACTTCAGCTTGTCGCCTTCCGGCGCCAGCAACAGGGGTACCTGCATATTGTTCTGGGGGCTGATGGGGTTGGGAGGGCCATCAAATTGGGTGATGACCTGCTGCTGCTGATTGAGCCGCAGACGGCTGAACCGGGTATTGCCGCTGCCTTCGGTGCGTGGCGAGGTGGAGTAAAGGGTATAGGTACCCTGGCTGCCCAACAGGTCCGGAACCCCCATGCCCGCCAGCATGCGGTGCACGTCGTCCGGGGGATAGGTCACCGGAACTCGCAGGGTGCTGGTGCGCAATCCATTGGTTTCCGCTTCGGACCAAAACGGATTGCCCTGGCGCCGGTTAACCAGTTCTCCGCCGCTTAGCGGGATTTTCAGACCGAAAAGATTAAGGACTTTGGGCGGCAGAATTTCTGAAATGGCGTAGGCGGCGGTGTGGGTTTTAGGATCGCGGCGAAGAAAATCATAAATGCCATGCTCGCCGGCGGGCAGCCCGGTGGCAAAGGCTGACCAGGCCACCGGCGACTGGGGGGGATTGCTGGTGCCCAGGGCGGAAAAGTGACCCTGGCTTCGCAGCTGCTGGAAGTTAGGCAACAGCCCCTGATCCATCCATTGACTGACCAGGTTAGGGTCCATGCCGTCAAAACCCAGCACCACGTGCACTTTGGACGGTGGCTCCGGCTCGGCGCAGGCCGCCAACAGACCCAGGCCAAGGGTGAGTAGGATGGCCCATCGGCCTAACACGCTCATGGCTCTGACAGTTCCTCAAAGGCGTGAAACTTGTCCGCGTCCATCACCTGGCTGGGAAACCGTTCCGCCAGCAGGGTCCAGATTCGGCTCACGTAGGCCAGAAATACCCGGCCCATTTCCGGTCGCTCCGCCGCCGCCCGGTTGATCAGATCCAGGGCCACCTGGGGCTCATCGCGCAGGATGTAAAAAATCGCTTCACCCACCACGTGTTCCAGCAGCATGTTGGGGCTGATATTCCAAAATTCGTAGTCCTCGTCTCGCCGGCCCGATTCAAAATCCTCGTTGATATAGCCCAGCCCACGGAGCTGTTTGACGGCTTCGGCCTGGGCCTGTTCGTCAACGTTGGCGGTGGTCAGTTGGCCGGTGATGGTGCGCGGGTAGTCAGCAACGTAGGCAGGACGGCGCTGGGCGGCCTCGTCGGCGAGCACCTGAAACGGTATTGAGCCCGGCAGGTCATCGGCCAGTGGTAGCCCCAGCAAATGGGTTAGCAGGGGCATCACGTCGACAATGGTCAGGTTTTGAAGATCGCCCTTGTTGGCGAAGGCGGGGCCGTAGCCAAGAAAAATCCCGTCGGGCCGATGATTGCCGTTCAGCTTATAGGGGTTGGGCCCGTGGATGGCGTAGGGTCCGGTGGCTGAACCAAAGCCGTGGTCGGAGATGATCAGCAGGTTGTCCTGGGGCTGCATCCGATCAAGGATTTCCCCCAGCACATCGTCCATGTAGCGATAGCTCTCAGCGACCACCGGACCCAGCAGGGCCTTGATGGCAGGGTCGGGCTTGTCCGGGTAGTCGCTATCGTCGTGATAGATCCAGAGGCTGTGGCTGGCGTAGTCCACAATCCGAAAGTAGCTGATCAGCAGGTCAAAGCGATCGTTTTCCAGCAGGTGTCGGGTGACCCGTCGAAGGTATTCCGAATGGATCAGGTCGGCATCAACTCGCCCGGTCACCATGGAACTGGCAAAGGCCTGGTCCGGGTCCAGGCTTTCAGCTCGTTGTTCGGCGTTGGCGTGGAACTCGTGGGGCCAGGAAAAAAACCGATGGAACAACGCTTTGCGCAGCTCAGCGCTCTGAACCTGGCTAAAGGTGGCCAGCGCATCGCCAAAGTAATCCGCGGGATAAATGCTGTTGTCGAGCTTCTGTATGGCCCGATCGGTGACCATCACACCATTGACGGGGTCGGCGGGGTGGGAGGCAAAATAGCCCACCACGGCAACCCGCTGGCCGGCATCGCTGGCCAGGTTCCAGATCGCCGGCTCCAGCCGCTGCAGGGATTCCACCGGCACCTTGGGTCCCGGGGTGTAGGGATAGGTGAAATCCAAAATACCGTGCTGGCGACCGAAATGGCCGGTCACAAAGGTGGTCCAGATCACCGGTGACACCGCCGGACCGAGAGTCATCAGTTTGCCGCTTGCCCCAGTGCCTGTGATGCGCTGGAAATTGGGCAACTCGCCGGCGGCCATCATGGGCCGAAGGGCGTCCCAGGTGGCGCCGTCTATGCCCAGCACAATCAGTGAGGGCTTTTCCGCCTGGTCGGCGCAGCTGACCAGCAGCAGACTGAGGCTCAGTAACAGCCAGGGAGCCAGGGGTAGCAATGGCTGATAAGCCC
>CAYGPO010000129.1:10942-12368 GCA_964351665.1 uncultured Gammaproteobacteria bacterium
CCTTCGGCATTTACGGGATCGCCATGGTATTCCGGCTCCAGCAGGTGCTCAATGTTGCCGTCGGCCAGCATTTTAGCCCGAACAACGGTTTCGCCATGATTGACCGAAAAGGGCACTGACAGAAGCAGCGCTCCGCCGGGCTGTAACACTCGGAAAAACTCCCCCAGGGCGGCCTGGTAGGCGGGCACATGCTCCAGCACGTCAAAACTCATCACGTGGGTCAGGCTGTTGTCCTGAAATGACAGTTGAGTCACGTCTTCGTGGCGTACCGCATGCAGGCGATGGCTGACTTCAGCCCCGGGCTGAAGATTGGCATCAACAAATTCGCTGCCGACGGTATCAGGCCACTGGCTGGATGCCCAACGAAAAACCGGCGTCAGCTGCTCCGTCAGGTAGATTTTTGGCGAGTGGGGATAGTCGGCTAATAGTCGTTTGGCCAGCTCCATGGAACCCCGCCAGCGACTGATCAGCTGACAGTGCTGGCAGTGCAGCTGCTCCCGCCAGTTGACCTGGCCATCGTTGCTGGGGCTGAAGGAAAACTCTGTCGGCTGTTGGCACACGCCGCAGTATCCGCTGAGCTGCTGGGTTGTGCCCGCTAACTCTTTTAGAGCCGGCGCAATGCCGGTCTCAAGGCTGTGCTGGCGGTCTAGTGCCGGCTGGAAGCCGTGGCTGGCGCTGTCAACCGTGGGGAAATCCAGACAGGCCTCAAGGGCCTGGGCGCTCCTAAGCGCGGCCAGTTTTTGATCTGCAACGGTGATAGCGGGTCTCCCAATCAGTCCACTCAATCTGGATCGCGATGGCTCCGCCTGCTGGCTCTTGGTAAATCGGCTACAGGGGGCTGTTTTTGGGGCACTGTAGCAAACTTGAGACCATAATCTCGTCGGGTATAGCCGGGACCCGTTGCTGCAGGCCCAGCAGCTTACTGGTATCCCGCTTGGCCCTGTTGTTCAGGCCGATGGGGGATTTTCAGAATTCGCCCGGTATCGTAGCCCTGGGTTTTAAAGGCCTGCAGGTATTGCTGGTAAAGGGCTTCGGTCATGGCCGGCTGGCGGGCCATGATCCAGCCATAGTTCCGGCTGGGGTGGGCGATGGCCACGTGTTGATAGTCAGGATCGAGCTTGATCACCAGATAGTCGAAGGTGAAGGGCCAGAAAAAGCGGGTTTTCAGCTGCGCAGGTTTGCGGGGGTCCGGGACCCAGGCGACCCCTTCCATGGATTCCTCGTCGCCGCCGAACTCCTCCCGGTAGAAATACAGGTCGTCATAGCGTCCGTCAGGGCGTTTTTCAAACACCACCCTGGGGGCTACGTTGCCCTTTTCGAACAGGTAGGGAATGTTGGCAATCACATACCACTGACCGTCGTAGCGCTCCATGGAAAGCTCATCGACCACCTGGATGGGGCCCAGTCCCCGGGGCGTGCTGGCGCA
>CAYGPO010000130.1:0-12316 GCA_964351665.1 uncultured Gammaproteobacteria bacterium
CCCGCACCGGCACGCCATGGGCGTTCAGGGTGACGGTAATCTGCCGTTGGCTGCGCAGGCAGGCCGCGTACTGGCTGGCCAGGGTTTCTGAGTCCAGCGAGGGATCCGCCGCCGCGGCCCAGGCATCAAAGGGCTGAAACAGCACTTCCACATGATTGTTCAGGTAGGCCACCCGGCTGCCGCAGTCGGTCACCGTCCAGCGATCTTCATCCGGGGCGTAAAGGGCGGCCTCCAGCAGATCCCAGAGCTCCGGCAGGCCCACGTTGGCAAACTGCAGGCTGAGCATGGCGGACAGGTCGTTGGTGGTCAGGTACTGGGCATGGACCAGATTGAAGCCAAACAGCTCGTTGACCGCCAGCGCGGTGGCCGCTGAGGCCTGACCTCTGCCCACCAGCACCTGCTCAAGCTCCTGGCTGGCGGCGGTAATCTGTTCCGCGGGGCCGGTCAGCACCCAGGGCACGATCAGCAGCGGCCCGCTGAGTCGATTCAGGGCCGGGTCCAGGTCGTCCTTGGGCATTTTCCCTTTGGCCGCGCCCAGGGCCAGGCAGTAGGGCTGAAAGGCACTGCCCTGGCTTTCCCGATACAGCTCTGCCAGGGCGCCGTGCACCGGGAAACCCGGCGACAAGATTTGGGTTTGATCGTAGACCGCCGCCGCCAGGGCCATGCCCAGGCTGCGAACCTCCGGCATCATCTGGGCCAGATCGGCGCTGACCACGTCCCCCAGCTGCTGGCCCTGTTCACGGCTCAGGGGAGCAAGGCTAGGCTTCTTGGCGGTGGGGTCTATCTCAATCGCCAGCAGGGCGCTGACAAAGGCTGTTTCACTCATTTAGCAGGTGACCTGTTTGGTGGTTGATGGAGCCTGGCTGGCTTAGGTTATCTAAGCCTGCAAATCACTGGCGAGTCGGATGCCGGAGAACATCCACCGCTGATGGGGATAAAAGAAGTTCCGGTAGGTGGTTCGCCCATGACCTTTTGGCGTGGCAAAGCTGCTTCCCCGCAGCACCATCTGGTTGCACATGAACTTGCCATTATATTCACCCAAGGCGCCGGCCGGGGCAGAAAAACCTGGATAGGGTTGATAGGCCGATCGGGTCCACTGCCAAAGGGCGCCGGTGAACTGGGGCCAATGGGGCCCCGCCGGCAGTGGCACCAGCGTGCCATCGGGCTGGCCGGCCTTGTGGGCTGAGTGTTCCCATTCAGCTTCCGTGGGCAGCCGATGGCCGCACCAGCTGGCGTAGGCGTCCGCCTCGTACAGGCTGACGTGGGCGACAGGCGCCGCTAAATCCAGTGGGCGCAGGCCGTTGAGGGTGAATTCCTGCCAGCCCTGGTCGGTTTGGACCCAGTACAGCGGCGCCCGCCAGCCTTCGCCGGTGACCGCAGCCCAGCCGTCGGACAGCCACAGGGCTGAGTCCTGGTAGCCGCCGGACTGCATAAACTGAAGATACTCCGCATTGGTCACCAGCCGGTCCGCCAGTTTGTGGGCGGCGAGCAGGGTCGGGTGGCGAGGCAGTTCGTTGTCGAAGCAAAACTCGTCGCCCCGGTGGCCGATGCGGGTTTCGCCGGCCTCAACCTCCAGCCAGTGGCTGGGTCTGGCCGGCGGACTTGTCGGCGGCGGTATGGCTTTATAGGCCGGGTAGCTGGGGTTTTGAAACAGCACGTGTTTGATGTCCATCAACATCAGTTCCTGATGCTGCTGTTCATGGTGCAGCCCCAGCTCAATCACCGCCAGCAGATCGGCGCCAAGCTCGTCGCGTTCCAGGAAATCCTGCATGTGGTGGTCCACATGGACGCGAAAATCCAGCACCTCATTGAGGCTGGGCCGGCTGACCAAACCCCGGCGATCTCTGGGGAATTGCGGTCCAACCGCGTTGTAGTAGCTGTTAAACAGCTGCTCATAGCGCGGGTCAAAAACCTCATAGCGGCTATGGGTCTTGAGAACAAAGGTCTCAAAAAACCAGCTGGTATGGGCCAGATGCCATTTGCCGGGGCTGACGTCCGCCATGGACTGGATCAGCAGATCTTCCGCGCTTAACGGCGCGGTGATGGTCAGGGAGTGCTGGCGTACGCCGGAAAATCGGCGTAGCAATGCCCCGGGTTCAATCTGTCGCTTGGGATTTGCTGTCACTGGAGGATAACGTTTGCTGGAACAGGCGCACATTGTAACATTGCCGCTTCTTTCCAGCGGACGGCAATTTTGCATGGACACAGCAGCCAAAGAGGCGAAAGCTCTCGAACGTGAGTGGTTTTACCCGTTTCCCCTACCCAGCGGTAAGACCACCCCCACCTATGATGGCGGCCGACTGAACCAGGTTCATGAGACCCGCCTGCAGATGATGGACAGCGCCCTGGGGCCCCTGCTGGGGGACAGCCTGGCGGGCCAAAGCGTGGTGGATCTGGCCTGTCACCAGGGCTATTTCTCCCTGACCATGGCGGCCCGTGGGGCTGACCGGGTGCTGGGGGTGGACGCCAGGCCTGAGCACATAGCCGACGCCACCTTAATGGCAGAATTGGGCGGTCACAGCCAGTTTGAGGGCAGGGTCAGTGACATTCATGCGCTGGATACCGCCGCCATGGGTGCCTTTGATGTGGTGCTGATGCTTGGGTTGATCTATCACCTGGAAAATCCGGTAGGCGCCATCCGCACGGCCCACGCCCTGACCGGCAAGGTGTGCCTGATCGAAACCCAGGTGGTGCCCCATCTCAGCGGCAACGTAGACTGGGGTAACTACCGCTTTGTGCGGCCGCTGAAAGGCTGTTTCGGGATTATCGACGAAACCGAGGAAACCCATGGCCCCGAGGCCAGTACCCAGGGCATTTGCCTGGCCCCCAGCACCGAAGCCCTGCTCTGGATTATGCGAAAAGTGGGTTTTAGCCGGGTGGAATTGCTTGAGCCACCGGCGGATGGGTACGAACAGCATCTGTATGGTAAGCGGGTCATGGTAGCCGGTTACCCTTGATCACAGTCACCGCATAGCGGATAGTTCTTTTATCACCAATTTTGGCAGTTTATTCATGACAGCCCAGCAACCCGTCGCCATTTGTGGCGGCACTCGAATTCCCTTTTGTCGCAACAATAGCGCCTATGCCACCATCGGCAATCGCCAGATGGGGATTAAGGCCATGGGCGCCCTGGTTGAACGGTTTGGCCTGTCAGACCAAGTCCTTGGCGAGGTGGCCATGGGCGCGGTGATCAAGCACAGCCGGGATTGGAATATGGCCAGGGAGGTGGCGTTGTCCAGCGGTCTGTCGCCGTTGACCCCGGGCATTACCCTGCAGCGGGCCTGCGCCACCAGCCTTGATGCGGCCATTTTGGTGGGCAACAAAATCGCCATGGGCCAGATCGACAGCGGCATCGCCGCCGGTGCCGACACCACCTCCGATGTGCCGATTGTTTTTGGCGACGGTTTTGCTTCGCGGCTGCTGGCCACGGCCAGAGCTCGCACCCTGGGGCAGCGGCTGAAGGCCTGGAAGGGCTTTCGCTTGGGCGACTTAAAGCCCTCGTTTCCCGGGGTTGAAGAGCCTCGAACCGGCAAATCCATGGGTCAGCACTGTGAGCTGATGGCCAGGCAGTGGGGGATCAGCCGACAGGACCAGGACGAGCTGGCCCTGGCCAGCCACCAGAAGCTGGCGGCGGCCTATGACGATGGGTTTATGGAAGACCTGGTGGTGCCCTTTCGAGGCCTGGAGCGGGACGGTATTTTGCGCGCTGACTCCAGCCTGGAAAAACTCTCCAGCTTGAAACCCGCTTTTGATAAACGTTCTGGCCACGGCACTCTCACCGCCGGCAACTCCACCTCCCTGACCGACGGCGCCAGCGCGGCGCTGCTGACCAGCGAAGCCTGGGCCAAAGAGCGGCAGCTGCCGGTGCTGGGCTACCTGACCGCATCACGCACGGCGGCGGTGGATTTTGTTGCCGGTGAAGGCCTGCTAATGGCGCCGGCGATAGCGGTGGCTGAGCTACTCAAAGCCACCGGGCTGACCTTTGACGACTTTGACTTTTTTGAGATCCACGAAGCCTTTGCGGCACAGGTGCTTTGCACCCTGGCGGCCTGGGAGTCGGAGGAGTTTTGCAAAAATCGCTTGGGCCTAAGCCAGGCCCTGGGCAGCATTGATCGGGACAAGCTAAACGTGAAAGGGTCCAGCCTGGCCGCCGGTCATCCCTTTGCCGCCACCGGAACCCGCATCCTACCTCTGGCTGCCAAGCTGGTGTCCCAACAGGGTAAAGGTCGTGCGCTGATCTCCATCTGCACCGCGGGTGGTATGGGCGTGGCGGCGATTGTTGAGTCTGCCTGAGGCGGGCACCTAGGTCTCAGGTTTTTTGGGTCGACGGCGTCGAAAACAGCCGCCGTCTGCTGGCGCTTTACTGCTTGCCGGTAACCTGACGCGTGATGGCTTTGATATCGGCGTTGTTCATCAGAGCCATAAATTTCTCATTGGCCATCAAGGCCGCCAGATCGCCGCTGGATACCGCCCGCATGATTTCAGGATCGTCCAAAATCCCTTGCAGCTGAGGATCGTTCTGCAGTTCGCTGATCATGGACATGGTGACCGAATCGCCGGCCAGCCCCCGCTGTATCTGCTGTAGTTCCTGCTGGGCGGCGGAGTTGGCGGTGCCAGAGCTCGAGTTTGAGCCAGCGCTGCGCTGGTCGTAACTGATGGAGGCAACGTCAGCTTCTTTGACCTCGATGGTGCCCAGGGACCGTGACCTGACGGTATAAACGCCATTTTTCAGCCCGCTGACCTTGCCTTCCACAACGCTGCCATCTTTCAGCCTGAGGCTGGCGCCGCTGGCGCTTTCAACCCATAACGCGGCGGTCAGGCTAGCGGCCAATAAAGCTAGATGCAGGGAATATTTCATACGATCATGTTAGCCCAGGACTCGTAGCCATGGCGACTCAAGGCTGGGCCAGCGGCGGGTGTCAAACGACGGGCGGCTTATTTGCGCCAACGAAGCTGGGGCTCTAACGCCCGCTCCTATCGGCGAAACTGGGGCTGCGTGGGGCTGGCGAAGCGGGGGTGTTGGCAGCCCTGGCAGGCGCTGTTTGCCGATGCCCTGGGCGGACCTCACATCAGCGCTATGGGTTGGGTTCAGCGGGGCTGTGCTTGCCGGCGCTTGGGATCACTCGCCGGCGGCGGCCAGCGCGGCAGGGGCTATATTGCCCGCCGGTATCCCTTCGTGCTCAGTCAGCCGCACATACATCTCAAAGTAGTCCCGAACCCGGCTCACATAGTCGGTGACCTGGCGGGAATCCAGATCCTGGTAGCGGGGCAGGCTGGACAGCTCACCCATGGCCAGCTCCACATGGCCAAACCAGCGCCGCGGGTCGCGGCCCTGTTCCGCCGCCAGCTTGCGCGCCGCAATCACGTGGGACAGGCCGCCGTTGTAGGCCGCCAGAGAGAACCAGGTTCGATCCCTGATATCCAGATCCACCTCTAACTGACTGCGCACCCAGTCCAGATACTTCACCCCGGCGTGCACCGATGACTGAGGATTGAACAGGTCGGAGATTTCCATTTGCCTGGCGGCCGCGTTTTGCAGCTGCATCAGGCCCCGGGCACCGGAGCGGGACACAGCGTTGGGGTCAAAGCGACTTTCCTGCAGCATGACGGCAAGCACCAACCGCCAGTCGAAGGCGTAATAGCTGGCATAGCGCCGGACCAGCTCATCGTAGGGAGAAAAGCTGTGGTCCCGCTGAAAAGCGGCTACCGCATCGCCCAGGGCGGTGTTTTCCGCGTTGCCAGAAAAATACTTTCCCCGCCCGATGCGCACCCGGCGCTGGCTGGCTGGGGTAGCCATAAAATCATTGACCGCGTCCAGCAATAGTGGCGTATCAGTTCGCAGGGCCCAGACTCTCGGTGTGCTGAGATCCAGGGTCATCAGGCTGACAATATCATCGCGCCAAAGGGACTGTAGCTGGTATTCGTGATCGTCCACCACGGCAAAATCCGCTTCGCCCCGCAGCACCGCGTCCACCAGTTCCTCAGGATTCAGGGCCAAGGCCTCCACGTCAGCGCTGACGCCAGCCTTGCGCAGGCGCTGGAAATGCTCTGGATAGGGGCTGCCCGCGGCGACCAGAACACGCTTGAGATGAAAATCCAACGGTCCCAGTCGGTGAAAGCGTCCTTTGGGGCTGACCACGCGACCCTTGGATTCAAGGTAGGCCTGACTGGCGGTAACGGATTCGGTCAGGGCCCTGGCTGGCAGCAGGGCGGCGGCAACGTCCGCTTCACCCCGTTCCAGGCGCTGCATCATTTCCTGCTGATCCCGTGCGATCACCAGTTCCAGGCCCAGACCATGGGTGCGGGCAAAGGCTCGGGCCAGATCGTATTCAAAACCCATAAACTGCCCGGACCAGGCGAAGTAGGTCTCCGGGCGATATAGCGTTACCAGCCGCAGATTACCCCGCTGCTTGATGCTGGGCCAATCGCTGTGGTCTACGTAAAGCGCCGCCCGGGTCAGGGATCGCTCGCGTAGGAAATCATCAATTTTTTTCCGCAAGACCCGATCGTCGCTGCGCACCACCCAGCTCAGGGCAACCTGGTCTCGCAGTCGCTGCTGGGGTTTGAGCCCGGCAATATCGCGCTCGGTAAATTCATGGGCATAGGCCAGGGATGCGGGCAGCTGGCCCCGGGCCACTTTGGTTAACAGGCTAAAGCGGCTGTCCCTGACCGGGGCCACCGATAGGCGCAGATCAGCGTTGTCTTTTTTTAATGACAAAGCCTGGTGCCAGGCATCGGAGGCGAAGTGCACCGTTAAGCCGGCGTTTTTGCTCACCGACTTGGCAACATAGGGGCTGGTGACCCGCCACAGGTCTGCGTGGCGCACGGGCAGGGTATGGGTCAGGCCTTCACCCAGCGGACGGGCCTGGGACAGGGGTTCAATGGCCACATCGATGTCGCCCTGGGCCAGGGCTGCGAGCAGTGCGTCCACCCCCACATAGTCGATGAAATAGGGCAGGGCATCCAGGCGCTGGGCCAGATTGATGGCCAAAACCCGCTCTTGATCCGCGGTGGCCGTGGCGGGCGCCAGCTGGCCAATGCGCAGTTCGCCGGTGGCCTTTATTCGGTTGATGGTTTCAAAGGCGAGAGCCGGAGCGCTGGCAAAAGACACCAAAGCAAGGGCGATCAGGGTGATCGTTGCCAGCAGCTGTCTGATTGTAATTCCTCCACCCAAGGCGGCAGGAAGGCGCGAATCCATCGCTTTTGCCTGAGTAGTCCCGGGCAAGGGATACTAGACCCAGGGCGAGATAATATCCAGTCTTTTGAGATGCTTGCGGAAAATTACTGGCAGGTCACTTGCAATTGTTGAGTCTTTAGAACAGCTTAAAGTTGCCCATACTGCTGCCGCCACGGGTGCGTTTAGCACGGCGTGATTTGATCCGGCTATGCAGTCTTTTGCGTTTTTCCACGCCAAAGTCAGCCCGCACCACTTCGCTTTCCTTGATGCCCCGGCGCTTGGCCTCAGCGGCGCGAAATACGCAGTAATCGCCGTAGGCCTCTATTTCATGCTTCAGTTCCCGCACCGCCAGTTCAATCATGATGGCGTCATCGAGAAAGCCCAGGCCGGGGATTTCATCAGGAATAAGGTCTTCTGGATCGCTGAAGTAGGCCAATGCGCTCATCACCCGCTTGCGCTCCGGCGCGGGCAACGCCCAGCCTTCGTCATTCACCATCTCAATTAATACTCGCAGCTTGGACAGCCGGTCACTGATGAAGTTGGGCGCTTTTTTGGCGTTCACCTGAGCCAGCAATTCTCCGGCGGCGCTGATGATGGTGGCATCGTCGGTTTCTTTATGGGCTTTAATTGCCTTTCTCATCACCCCGCGAAAGTGGTTAAGATCGGTATCGCTCAGATCAAAAAGAATGCGTAAAGGCATGGTACGGGCTCAGCTCATGGAAACAGCTATCCAGACTACCCTCGCGGCGCCAAAGTCGTCAACGTGCAGCCAGGGATAATGTCAGTTTTTAGAACCCACTAAGCTTTTGATTCAGATCTGGCCAAGTGCCCTTATTTTGGTTGTGATACTGCATGAACACCTTAAAGATATGCTGCTGGATTTCTCTTTTTCTGGCGCTGGCCCTTACCGGCTGCGCTTCGCCCAACGCGTTGCAACGTCATACGGTCAGCGTAGACGGCCACCCGATGGCGGTGTGGGAAAAAAGCGCAGCGGGTGCAACCGAAGCGGTGCTATTGGTGCACGGTCGGACCTGGAGTGCGGTGCCGGATTTCGATCTGCAGGTGCCAGGCGAAGATTTGTCATTGATGGACGGTCTGGTGGAGCGCGGCTACGCGGTGTTCGCGGTGGACCTGCGCGGCTATGGGGAAACGCCCCGGGACGCCAGTCAGTGGTTGACACCCAACCGCGCGGCCGACGACGTGGCGGGCGTGCTGACCTGGATGCACGATTCAACATCGCCTGGGCTGCGGCCGCATCTTTTTGGCTGGTCCATGGGCTCCACCGTGGCGCAGCTGGCTGTGCAGCGGCATCCCGAGGTAGCTGCATCCTTAACCCTATTTGGCTACTGGCGAGACGACGATGTGATTTTGCCCCCCGACCCGCCGGGGATGACGCTGGAAAAACGGACCAATACGGCGGAGGCCGCCGCCAGCGACTTTATTGTGCCCAACGCCATCAGTCGTCAGGCCATCGACGGCTACGTGGCCGCGGCGCTTAAAAGCGATCCGATCCGGGTGGACGTGCGCCATGTTGAGCAGTACAACGCCCTGGACCCGGCAGCATTGAGCCTGCCGACCCTGATTATTTTTGGCGAGTCCGATCCGATCGCGCCGCTGGACCGGCAGGTCAAACTGTTTGCCCGCATCGGCACGGGCCACAAACAATTGGTCAGTATTCCAGGAGGCGACCACGCCGCGTATCTGGAGACGCCGCGGGAGCAGTTTATCGACGCGCTGGACGTGTTTTTTCGCAGCGTGGAACTCGCTCGCTAGAACCTCGCGGAAAACAGTCCTTATTATTGCCAATTATTAAAAGGAATCAGTGGGGCGAATGACTCGGCCCCCACTCAACGCCAACCAATAGCGTTGCTCCCTCAGCAAGCGCTATGGTTCCTCAAAGCCGTTGGCATAGACCACGTCGCTAAGCAGCAGGCCGATGTTTTCGGCCCACTGATCGCCGGTGCGATTAAAGTCGCCGGTCACGTACAGGCCGGCGGCAGTGGACAGCAACGCATTGCCGGTGCCGGCAAGGCCGTTGCGCTGCAGACCGGCGCCTATGCCCGCCCAGGATGCGCCGTCCCAGCGGGCGATGCCGCTGGCCGGGGTGCCGCCTGCTGAATCGAAAAAACCGGTGACAAACAGTTCGCTGCCCCGCACCTCCAGGGCCTCAGCCATCGCCGCCCCAGACAAGCCGCTGCCCAGGGGGGTGATCTCATTGCCGTCCCAGCGGCCGACGCCGTTTAGCGCTGCAGGAGCGCCAGCCACGTTGGTGGTGAAATCGCCGGCAAAATACAGATAGGTATCATCGCTGGCCAACGCCCGGGTGCGGCCGCCGGCGGCGGAGGTAACCAACACATTCCATGCGCCACCATCGAGGGCGGCTATGACGTTCTGGCGGGCGCCGCCGGTAAAGGCAAAGTTGCCGGCTACCACCAATTGCCCGTTGAATTCGCCGATGGCATCCACCGTCACTGGCTCGGGCAATCCGTTGGCAGCTTCCTCGATGGTGTTACCGTCAAAACGGCAGAGCCGGCTGAGAAAGTTGCCACAGTTACCGCCAACGCCGAAAAAGTACAGCGAGTTATTCAACGGGTAGACAAAGGACGCGGCGGTGGTCTGGCCACCAGCGTCCCGCCACTGGGTCCCGTTCCACGCCACCAGCCCGCCGCTGGCATTGCCGCCGGCAGCCGTAATGGTGCCGGCCGCAAACAACTCGCCCTGGAAGGTGGCCAGGGACTGAACGGCTCCCGTTACGCCGCCGCCCACATCCGCCCACTGTTGACCATTCCAACTAGCAATACTGCCGACCTGGGCAACGTCGCCGGCACTGGCAAAATCCCCGGCTGCATAAAGTTCGCCCGCGTATTCTGCCAGCGCTGAGGGCCCGCGGACCAGGGCTTCAATGCCCTGGCTGGTACCCCGCCACGGCCCAACGGGCTCTTGCTTGCAGGCCACCGTGCGGCTGGCAAGGTCGGAATTGATAAAACCCTGATGGCGTACGCAGATGTCTGTATTGCCGAGCACAGCGACGTCAACAAGAGCGCTGAATACAGAGTCGCCCAGGCGGGCGGTATCAACGGCTTCCCAGACCATGCCTGTCCAGCGGGCCAAACCGTCTGCTCCGGTCAGCGTTGGCCACGCTCCGGTGACATAAATATAGCTACTGTTAGCAGCCATCATCGGTAGCCCTGAACCCACATCCTGACTGCCGTCGTCCAGTGGCATCCAGTCGGGTGCTGAGCCCGAAATCGGGCTGGTCGCGGTGCCCGGTGCATCAATGCCGCCCATGGCGCTAAACGGGCCGGACACCACCACTTCGTTGTCAAAAAACGCGATGTCGACAATCACTCTTGGCGACACGCCAGTGGTGCCCTGGCCGTAGGGAGTCCAGGTTTCGGTGGTGGGGTTAAATCGCGAAAGGTTGCTGCCGTGAGCCACGAACACAAAGCCATTAAATGTCCGCACCACTTGAACCGACGAGTTAACCCCGTTGGTTGCGCCACCGTCACCGGTCAGCGTCTCCCACTGGGTGCCGGTGGTGCGGGCAATTCGATTGGCCGTAAGTGGCATACCCTGGGCATCGCTCACCTCAGTGAAATCGCCGCCAATGTATAGATTTAGAGCGCCGTCAAACCAGACGCTATTGACTGGTAGGTTCGGCCCGTTGCCATTTCCGCCCGGCTGGTACCACTGCTCAGCGCTGGTTGAATAACAGGCAAAATAGTTGAAATTGCCGGCGCTGAAGTTGGTAAACCCGCCGCCAACGCAGACGTCTTCTCGATAGGGGACGATGGTGGTAATAAAGCCGCCTTGAACTACACCAACGCCAATGTCGCCGGCGGTGCGCCAGCTGCCGTTTTCATAAAAACGCAAGACGTGAAATTCAATAGTTCCAGTGTCGTTAAGCACCGATACTGGGCTGCCCGCAGCGACAAATCCCTGGGGGGTTGGAGCGAATGCCGAGATGTTGATCTCAGGCAGCTGGCCGAACTGACTGCTCCATTGAGACTGGGCCACGCCGGTCCAGACCACACCGAAAATCGTTAAAATTCTCAGTAGCCACATGGCATCGCTCCAGTCAGAGGTTCTCTTTATAGTAGCAAAAAATTCCTTTTCGGCCAGGCAGGTGAGCCAAGGGCGGCAGAGGCTGATAGAAAATTGAGGTTCTGAATCGTTACACTAAGACGGTATGAGCAGGGTCAGTCAGCATAGATTAGCCTGCGGCTATGAAACAGCGATGCTGATCAATTGAAGACTTCATCTCACCTCATAGTTTTGCTACCAACACCGTTACCGCTGTCTGGTGCAGGTGGAGCCATTGCCGACGCGCCAAGTTGACCCATCGCTAAAGCGCACCGGTCCAAATAACTCAGGTGGAGCCTTAATCATTGCTGCCAACATGTTCTCTATGCTTAGGACAGATTGGGACAGGACTGCCAGGGCACCTTCGCTGTCTTGGAGATTTCCGGCGGTGTGTCGAATGATCGAGTTGATCGCCCACTGGCAAGGGTTGCCGACCTGAGGTTGGAATTTGACATACGCGGTGCCCGAAGCTTTTTCACGAACCTTACGCACCGTTTTGTCACACCGCTGATCCAACGATAGATTGGGGCAAAAAACGACGTAGCGCTTGCAGCTGGATCGTTCGTATTCAACTTGCAGCGGTATTTCCAAATAGCCATCTTCATACCGCGGAGTGAGACTGTTTACCCGTTTCCGTTCTCCGCACTCTCGGTAGTCGGCCTGCCGGTTGAGTTGTTTCAACCACAGGTCAAAGTTTGCGGGCAGAAAAATCTCTTTTGTCGCCGTTTTGTCAGCCAAACTATTTACTGACTGAGTCCAAGTCAACGTTGAGTCTTTCGCTGGAAAATCCAGCGTAAAACGATTAGTTGATGTGGCAGCATAGCCGGTCGTTGCCAGGCTCAGCATAGCGATAGTGGCTAGGCGAACAATAAACCCATGAAGTCTTCCCATAACCACCCTAAAACGAAACGCCCATAAGAAGTGAATCTTCTCCCACACTTTCCGGGGTGCGGTTTTGAGGTTCTGTCGGTTTACTAAGTTTGGCAAGGATCTCATTGTGATGGGTTTCATTGCACACAGTTTGACGCAACCAATTGGCAAAAGCGTCGGGTTGTT
>CAYGPO010000131.1:0-12308 GCA_964351665.1 uncultured Gammaproteobacteria bacterium
GTTTTGTCCCAGTCCAGAGTTTCCAGGTAGTCCCGCACAAACTGCTTATCAAAGGACGGGGGGCTGGTGCCGGTCTGGTAGTTGTCCACGGGCCAGAAGCGACTGGAATCCGGGGTCAGGATTTCATCCATCAAAACCAGCTCACCGGCGCCGTTGAGACCGAACTCAAACTTGGTGTCAGCAATGATAATGCCCCGGCTGCGGGCATACTCGGCGGCGAACTGATAGAGCTTGAGGCTGATAGTCTCCATTTCGGCGGCTCGTTCAGGGCCGAGAATATCCGCCGCCGCCTCGCGGCTGATGTTTTCGTCATGGTTACCCAGGGCGGCTTTTGTGGACGGGGTGAAGATCGCCTGGGGCAGCTGCTGGGCCTGTTTCAGGCCCTTGGGCAATGGATGGCCGCAGACTCCTCCGCTGGTCAGGTAGTCTTGCCAGCCTGAGCCTGCCAGATACCCCCGGACGATGGCCTCCACCGGCAGCCCCTGGAGTTTTTCGCTTACCACGGCGCGAGCACAAAGTTCGACTGACTGCGGGTGTTGTCCGATGATCTGGGCTGCAGAATCTTCCAGCAGGTGATTGCGGATCAGCTGACGGGTTTTGCCGAACCAAAAGTTCGACATGGCGTTGAGCAACGCGCCCTTGCCAGCAATTGCCGTTGGCAGCACCACATCGAAGGCCGACAGCCGGTCGCAGGTGATCATCAGCAGCCGGTTTTGACCGGCGTCATAGACATCCCGTACTTTGCCTCGGTGGATCAGGGGCAGGTGGGGCAGGTGGGTGTCATAAATCAGTGAGCTGGCTGGCATGGCCGTTGTTCTTGGCAAAAAGTGAATTGTACACCGCTGACGGCGATGACAGGGCTCGCTTTCCCTTACAATACCCGTCTCAGGAATGTGCCGGCAAAGTGCTGGTTGCCACAGAGCTTTGGTGAATGGCAGCAATTGTAGGAAAAATTATCGGTGGTGGCTTAGGACTGGCTCTTGGAGGGCCGCTGGGTGCATTCGTGGGCGCCGCCCTGGGTCACGCAGTAGACATGAACATTGGGCATCTGTCCCTGTTTGACGCCAGTGCCGCCCAGCAATCATTTTTCCAGGCCCTGTTTCTGATTATGGGCCATATCGCTAAGGCGGATGGCCGGGTTTCTGAGCGGGAAATCCAGGTTGCTCAGCAGGTTATGCAGCGCATGCAACTAGACGCCCAGCAGCGACAGGTGGCGATCAAGCTATTTAATCGCGGCAAACGCAGCGAATTCAGCCTGGATATGACCCTCAGCGAGTTAAACCGAAGCTGTGGTGCGCAACCCCAGCTGTTCAGGCTGCTGATAGAGGTTCAGCTTGACGCTGGCTATGCCGATGGGCGCTTGAGTCACCAGGCCCACCGAATTATTGAGAAATGTGGTCTCGCGTTGGGGATTCCCGGCAGCGAGCTGGATCAAATGGTTGACCGTCGGCGCGGCGGCTATCGGCGCAGCGCCAATGCCGGCAGGTTTGAAAACCCCTACGAAGTGTTGGGCCTGCCCCGTGGGTCCGACGATAAGACGGTGAAACAGGCTTATCGCCGACTGACCAGCCAAAATCACCCGGACAAGCTGGTTTCCAAGGGACTGCCCAGGGAAATGCTGGAATTGGCCAAGCAGAAAACCACCGAAATTCGTGCGGCCTATGATCAAATCAGAGCCGAGCGTGGACTATAGCCAGCCCACGGCCTCAGCTATTTATCTCCGGCCTGAGCCATAGACCAAAATCGTAAAAAGGATCAACACGTGAAACCTGTAATCGCTCCGTCTTTGCTGTCTGCTGACTTTGCCCGGTTGGGTGAAGACGCCTCCGCTGTGCTCAGTGCCGGTGCCGACTGGCTGCATTTTGATGTGATGGACAACCACTACGTGCCTAACCTCACCGTTGGGCCGTTAGTCTGTCAGGCGCTGCGAAACCATGGCATTGAGGCGCCCATCGACGTGCACCTGATGGTGGAGCCCGTGGACCGTCTTGTGCCGGACTTTGCCGCCGCTGGAGCCAGCTCCATCACCTTTCATCCGGAAGCCAGTGCCCATGTGGACAGGACCTTGTCCCTGATCCGGGAGCAGGGCTGCCAGAGCGGGCTGGTGTTCAACCCGGCAACGCCCCTGGACGCCCTTCAGTACGTTCTGGACAAAGTGGATATTATTTTGCTGATGTCGGTCAATCCCGGCTTCGGCGGCCAGGCCTTTATACCGTCGGTGCTCAATAAACTGCGTCAGGCGCGCAGGATGATTGATGAGTCCGGGCGAGACATTCGGCTGCAAATTGATGGCGGGGTAAAGGTGAATAACATTCAGGAAATCGCCGCCGCCGGCGCCGATACCTTTGTTGCAGGTTCAGCCATTTTTGGCAGTAAAAACTATGCTGACACCATCAGCCAGATGCGTCAGGCCATCGCTGATGCTTAGGACTCCATCTGTTCTATGAACGATCGAGCCTCGGCGATGGACAGGTTCATGGCCTCTATCAGGTCTTCCACATCCCCTTCGATGCCGGTTAGCTGGGTCCTTAGGGATGCCACGGCTCTGGCGTTTAAGTTGTGTTTCAGAAACAACACCTGGTCTCGAAAACGGCTTAACACCGGGTCAATCCGTTCCTCGGCAGATTCCATGGCGCCAATGAGCTTTGCATAGCGTCTGCGGGTGTCGCGCAGGGACTGTTCGCTTTGGCGTCGCAGCCCGGCATCTGAATACTGGTTCAGCTCATCTTCCCATTCATCAAATAAATCAGCGGCTACCTCGCGCACTGACTCAACCCGATCGTGGACGTCCGCTGAGCGGCTTTCGCTGCGTTCAAAGCTGTCGTTGAGATCTTCGTAGAGGTCTTCCAGATCGCCGCCGTCGAAGGCGGTGACTGCAGCAAATTGCTCCAGTGCGCTGGTAAACTGCTGTTGCGCGTCTTGCTGGCTTTCCAGGGCCTCATCCACCCGGTCCACCAGAATTTCCCGCTTATGCACGCCAAAGGACTCCAGGGTGCCGTAGTAGGCGCTGGAGCAGGCTGAGAGCGCGATTGCGGCGAGTATCAGTATGCCGGCGGACCCAATTTTGAGTGTTTTCATGGGATGTCTCAACTGGAAAAACCCTATTGTAAAGCCTGTGGCGTCCGGCGGAAAATTTCGCTGGGCCCTTATTTCGAAGGCAGACCGAATCCGGTCGAAACCCCAGGCCCGGGCAGGCGCTGGAGGTGAACCAGCAAGCGCTGAGTGCCGCCGCTGCGCCAGGCGTGGAGGGGCCAGCAGGTTACCAGGGTCAGTTGGTTGCGCTCCGGGTGCAGTTCCACCGCTTGCTGCTGCAGGTCGATAACCTGACTGGCCACCACCCGGTAACGGTCCAGCCCCTTTGCATGTTCCAGGTCCATTTCGTCGCCGGCCACCACCTTGCCCAAAAAGGAAAAGTGGGTATCCCGGTGGGCGGTGAGAACGATATGGCCGGGCTGACCGGGGCGCGCGCTGCCCCCCACATGGCCTGGCCCAAAAGCCATCCCCCGGGCGCTGGCGTTGCTCAGCACGATCTGATTGATATCCCCATCGCTCCAGCGCAGACGCGCCACCGGGTAGCCATCGGCCCAGGGCCAGGGGGGGTGGCTTACACCCTTGCTGCGAGCCTGCTGCCAGGCGTTGTCCAGCAGCCACTGGGCCAGCTGGGCTTTGGCTGGGATATACAGGCCCTGGCCCAGACTCAGCAGGCCGCTGAATAACAGCAGGCCCGCTACCAGGTGCGCCGGGCGAAGACCCATCAGCTGTCAGTTCGCAGCCGTTGAGCCATCACCCACCCGATCATCAAGGCCATTAAGCCGAAGGCAATGCGTCCGGGGCCGCTGGTGCCGCCAGCGGGCATGGACAGGGCCATGGCGGAGGATGCCAGGGGCGCCATTTGGCTGGAGTTCAGGGCCATATGGGGCGGACGCGTTGGTGTCTTGTCTACCGCCACAAAGCTGGTATAGCGGGTCACCAGCTGATGATCCAGAGCCACCTCCAGTACATCCTTTTCCACCTGCTCCGGATCTGCGCCCAGGGCCAGATCGTCCATTAGGCTGGCAACCCGGCTGCGGGCCCACAGGGTGGCAATGCCCTGGCCAGGCTTGGCGCTTTTCAAATCAAGGTGGCTGTTCCAGCTGTCAACAGCGGTGCTGCCGCAGACCTCTGCCGGGCCCTTTAACTCAGCGACTTTGGCATTGATCACCAAAGGTTCACCCAGATATAAATCCGGCAACCTGCGGGGGAAGCTGTCGGCAAAGCCGGGCCAATAGATGCACAGGTCATTGAGGGCGGGGTGTTCCAGCCGGCTCAGCAGTTCGTCCATCCGTTCAGCCACCTGTTCGGTGCTGCCGATGAAGGTGTAGCTGCCGCGACCGAACTGAGCCGCCTTGCGCATGAAATAGCTGTTGGGGGCAGCGCCTATACCTACGGTAAACAGGCGGCTGTTGCCCAGGCGCTGTTCAATCATGGCAAACAGTTCGGTCTCGTTGGCAACGCTGCCGTCGGTAATGAACACCACCTGCCGCAGGTAGCCGTCGGCGGGCTGGTCCGGCAGCGCCAGCGCTAATGCCTTGCCGATTTCGGTGCCGCCGTCAGCTTCCAGCCCCTCGATAAAGCTCAGGGCCTGTCCGATGACGGCGGGCTCCGCTGATCTGGGCTGGCTAAACAGGGCCCGGGCATCGTCGTCAAAGTCGATCACGTTAATGCGGTCTGAGTCGGTCAGAGTACCAAGGGCCATTTCCAGTGAGGCCTTGGCCTGATCCATGGACTCGCCGAACATGGAGCCCGAGGAGTCCACCACCAATATCAGCTCCCGGGGCAGTTGGTGGGCATACTTTTGCTGGGGAGGCATGATCATCAGCAGGGCAAAATCTTCCTGACCTCGAGTCTCTCCAAACAGCGCCAGCTGGGGAGCTGAGGTTAAGGTCGGCTCCCAGACCAGCTCAAAATCCCGCTGGGCGGCCACCACCTGGTCGCCCAGGGTGATGTGATAAACCGAGCCCCGTTGGTCTATGCTGACATCATGGTAAAGGCTGCTCAAACGACTTAGTTCAAAGCCCGGCGTGAGATTCACCTCAATGGTGGTTGGGTTGACCGCATTGCCGGTGAGGGTATCTGTCAAGGTCTTGGCGCCGGGATCAAAGCGCGGCGTAATCGCCATGGGGAAGCGCAGTCGAAACTGTCCCGATTGATAGATCAGGGGCTGAACATAGGCGATTTCGATCCGAATCTCTTCCCCTGGTGCCAGGTTCGCCACTTTGGAGGTAAACAGATTGGGCCGCTGTTGCTGCAGCAAAGAGGCCTTTTTGCCCTCGCTGACTGCCTGGTTATAGGTCTGCTGGGCATGAACCTTTTCCTGCACTTCGCCGACAATTATTCGCTGGCCAATGCGCATCTGCATGGCGTTTACTGCGGCGTCCTCGGGTAGCGGAAACATATAGGTGCCCTCGGCAAATTCAGCGCTGTCATTGCGAAAGTGCTGAACCACGGTGACGTGGGCCACCATGCCTGCGATGTCCATCACCACGTCGGTGCTGAGCTGGGGCCCGGGCAGCGGCCCTGCCGGGTCGCCGGTGTTCAGCAGCAGCGTACCGCCGCTCCATTCAGGCAGTGGGTCTGCCGCCGCCCGGACGCCCAGCGCAAGGACAAAATACAGCGCCACAGATAGCAGCACCCAGTCTTTATGATTCAGCAGGCGCAGCCAGCGCCCCGGTCGGCAGTTCATCAACGTTCTCTCCTGTAAGCTGGTAAATCCTCAACAACCTGTTGCAGGCCCCGTCCCTGGGGCTTGGCGCCTTCCCTGCTGGCACCTTTGGGAGGTCTTGAGGGAGGTTTATGACAACAGCGCAGGCGGGCATTGCCGGGTAGGGGTGTGGAGTTATCCTGATCAGTTGTGGCTTTTATGTGGCGTGCCTCGGTTCACTGGTTTCCCACTAGGACTGGGCCGCACAGTTTCAGTACGATGGGGCTCAAGGGGTTGGCGGCCAGGCTGCTGACCGCTGGCATTGAACGGCCATGGGATGGGCCCAACACAGCGGCAAAGGGAGTAAGGATGATGAGCCGGAAAATCGCGATCGTTGAAGATGACGGTGCTATTCGGGAAAACTATGTTTCGGCGTTTAGTCGCTACGGCTACGAGTGTGACGGCTACGCTGACCGGGCCAGCGCTCTGCGAGGCTTCGCTGGTCGCCTTCCAGACCTGGTCATTATCGATATTGGGCTTGGCAATGAGCCCGAAGGGGGCTTTGAACTTTGTCGGGAACTGCGCGGCCGGTCCCGTTCCTTGCCGATCATTTTCCTGACCGCCCGGGACAGCGACCTGGACGTGATTTCCGGTTTGAGGCTTGGCGCTGATGACTACCTGACAAAAGATATCAGCCTGCAGCATCTGCTGGCGCGGGTGGTGGCGCTGTTTCGACGCATCGAGGCGCTGCGTTCACCGGATCCGGAGGCGTCCACGGTTCAGCAAGGTGATCTTACCCTTGCGCTGGAGCGCATGTCGGCGTTATGGCGTGATCAGCCGGTGCCGCTAACGGTGACGGAGTTTTGGATGGTCCACACCCTGGCCAGATTTCCTGGGCACGTGAAGTCCCGGGATCAATTAATGGATGACGCCAACGTGGTGGTGGATGCCTCAACCATTACCTCCCATATCAAACGTATTCGGAAAAAGTTTGTTGCCCTGGATGCGGGTTTTGACTGGATCGATACGGTGCACGGAGCCGGCTACCGCTGGCGTGCAGCGCCGGATCAGTAGCCGCCCACCAGCCGCGATGACTGACTTTCCCTTAACTGCCCATCCATGACCCTGCGTCGACAGCTGATGGTGGTTTATTTGCTGCTGGCGGCGCTGCCGGTGGTGGCCTGGCAAAGTGGCCGGCAGGTGGAGTCTTTCCTGCGCGAGTCCCGAGCAGAGGCCCATCTGGCCAGTGCCAATGCCATGGCAGCGAGTTTGGATTTAGCCCAGCTACCCGGATTTACCGATCAAGACCTCTACGTGAACCTGCTCGATGGCCCGGTGCAGGCCGATGGTTATGACGGGGACTGGAAGATTTGGAGCGATTTCCAACAGCTGTTTGAGGGTCGCCAGGATCGTTTTTCCCTGTCCCTGCAGCTGGCGCGATGGGAGCGTGAGATCTTTCTGCTGATCCGGGTGCGTGACACTACCCCGCAGCGTGCCAGCGAACTGGCCGGCAACTATCAGCCCGGCGATCACCTGCAGATCAGTCTGCGGGACCAGCGCGGCTTCACTCGCTACCGCCTGGTGCCCACCGTGCCCGGCGCCATGACTCTGCTACCCATGAGCGACGCAAGCGCCAACCAGACTTCCGCCCAGGCCCTGCCGCCACCGGTGTCTGGCGGTTGGCGGGAGGTCGGCGAGGGTTACCAGGTAGAACTGAGACTAAACCGTGCCCTGCTGGGTGATGGCCTTGATCTGCGGGCAGTGGATACCAGACAGGGCTTGGGTGAACCCCAGGTGGTAATGACCGCTACCAGCGCCGGCAGCGCCCGGCTAATTGATGTGGATGGGTCGCTGTCCAGGCAGTTGGCCAGCCTGACGCCGGCGGGCAACCAGGCCTGGCTGCTGCATCCAAAGGGCTGGGTCGTTGCCCACGCTGGAACGCTGGGCGGCGCCAGCGAAGAGGTCTCCGGTGGCTGGCAGCAGCTGGCCTATCGGATGCTGGCGGGCAACTCCCTGCAGCGGGCCGCGTCTCGCAATCCGGGACTGGATCTGAAACTGACAGGCCCCGAGGTGCTGGCGGCACGGCAGGGTCAGCAAAAGGTCAGCTGGCGCCGGGTATCCCAGGGGCGGGTAGAGTCATCGGTGGCTCTGCCCCTGGCCAACAGCGGCGCAGTGCTGGTCCTTGAGCAGCCCGCCGACCCGCTGCTGCTGGCCACCAATCGCAGCGCCTTGAGAATGCTGGGGCTTACGCTGCTGGTGGTTTTTGTGGTGGTGGCCGGTCTGCTGGCCCACAGCACCTGGCTAAGTCTTCGCATTCGGCGCCTGCGCGATGCCGCAGAGCAGGCCCTGAGCCGATTTTCTGAGGGCGAAGACGCCTCGCTTCCTGGCACCGGTTCGTTGGATGAAATCGGCGATCTGGCGCGCAGTTTTTCTGGCTTGTTTGATGAGCTGCGTTCTTATAACCACTATTTAAAAACCCTTGCCAGCAAACTGTCCCACGAGCTCAACACGCCGCTGGCGGTGGTGCGATCTTCGCTGGACAACCTGCGCCATGAGAATTTGCCGGCCCAGGCCCTGGCCTTTGCCCAGCGGGCCGACGATGGCGCCAGCCGGCTGCGCAATATTTTGCAGGCCATGAGCGAAGCAAGCCGGCTGGAGCACAGCCTTGAGCAGGCCGAAGCGCTGGGTTTTGATCTAGCTGAAGTGGTGTCTGGCTGCGTTGCCGGCTACCGCAATGCCTATCCGGACTGCCAATGGGTGCTGAATACGCCAGCAGCGGCGCCGATGGTGGGTGCGCCAGAATTGTTGGCCCAGATGCTGGATAAGCTGGCAGACAACGCGGCGGGCTTTTGTCCGGCAGGCGGAACCGTTTCGGTGGAGTTGAGCGGATTGCGGAGAGGCTGGCGGCTGGTCTTCAGCAACGATGGTCCGGCCTTGCCGGATCATCTGCGGGAGCAGATTTTTGAATCCCTGGTGTCTGCCAGGAACGGCGAGGCGGGACAGGTTCATCTGGGGCTGGGCCTGCACATTGTGCGGTTAATCGTCAGAGCCCACGCCGGGCGGATCTCAGCGCGCAATCGTCGCGATGGAAGCGGCGTCGAGTTTGTGCTGAACCTGGTCAGCAGAACCGTCGCCAATACCTCCAGCAATTCCCCGGGCCGCGTTACAATGCCGCCGCCATAAGGTCGCTGTCCCACGGAACCCGCCGTCAATGAACGCTGAACAATTTCATGCCCTGGCCGCTCAAGGCTATAACCGGATACCGGTCTATCGTGAGGTGCTGTCGGATCTGGATACGCCGCTGAGCGTCTATCGTAAGCTGGCTGACGGCCCCTACGCCTATCTGCTGGAGTCGGTGCAGGGCGGCGAGCAATGGTCGCGCTACTCGATGATAGGTTTGCCGGCAAAAACCGTTTTCTTTGCACGAGGCCTGGAGGTCACCAGGGAAGACTACGGACAGGTGGTGGAACGGCAGCAGGTTGCAGACCCTTTAGAGGCTGTGGCTGCCCTGCAGCAAAAATACCGGGTACCCCAGCTGCAAGGCTTGCCCCAGTTCTGCGGTGGGCTGGTGGGCTATTTTGGCTATGAATGCGTGCGCTACATTGAGCCAAGGCTGCAAACCAGCGACCTGCCGGACCATCTTGATACCCCCGAGATAACCCTGATGTTATCCGAGGAGGTTGCGGTATTTGATAATCTGCATGGCAGGCTTTACCTGATCGTTTGCGCAGATCCGGAGCAGCCGGGTGAGTTTGCCCGGGTTCAGCGAAGGCTGGACCAGCTGGTGCACCGATTGCGCCACAGCGGCGCCGGATATCCCGAAAGCAGCGCCGCCGTGAGCCTGTCTGAAACCGATTTTCAGTCCGGCTTCAGTCGCGATGAATTCATCCAGGCGGTTGCTACCTGCCAGGAATATATTGCGGCGGGTGACATCATGCAGGTGGTGTTATCCCAGCGTATGAGTGTGCCTTTTGCTGCCAGCGCAGTGAACGTTTATCGAGCATTGCGAGCCCTCAATCCCTCCCCCTATATGTTTTTACTGAATCTAGACGATACCGAGGTGGTGGGCTCGTCACCTGAGGTGATGACTCGACTGGAAAACGGTCAGGTGATGGTCAGGCCCATTGCCGGCACCCGCCCCAGGGGGGTTAGCCCCGACCATGATCTGGAGCTGGAACGGGAATTGCTCAGCGACCCAAAGGAGCTGGCCGAACACCTGATGCTGATTGATCTGGGTCGCAATGACATCGGACGGGTCTCTGAAATTGGCAGCGTCAAGCTTGCAGAACAGATGGTGATTGAGCGCTATTCCCACGTCATGCACATCGTGTCTGAGGTCTGCGGCAGGCTGAATCCGGGGCTGGGACCCATGGACGCTCTGCGGGCCACCTTTCCCGCCGGTACCCTGTCCGGTGCACCCAAGGTGAGGGCGATGGAGATCATCGCTGAGCTGGAGCCCCATCGCAGAAACATCTACGCCGGCGCGGTGGGCTATCTGGGCTGGTGGGGTCAGATGGATACCGCCATCGCTATCCGCACCGCCGTGATCCGCAATGGGCAGCTGCACGTGCAGGTGGGTGCTGGCATCGTGGCCGACTCTGATCCCCAGCTAGAGTGGGAAGAAACCATGAACAAGGGCCGCGCCCTGTTTAAGGCCGTTGCCCAGGCCGCCAAGGGCCTGTAACTCTTCAGGCCATGGGTGAATTTCGGTAATTTTTTCAAAAAGTGATTAAAGTTTCACAGCGCCGACGCCGATAGGTACAGGTAGACCCAAAGCATGTCTATTCATAGCGCAGGGTTCCACCAGGGCCGATACAGGCCCACCCAGGAGGCAGCAATCCCATGCAAACAGCCCAACATGGGGCACCCCTTCAGCTTTTGCTGGCGGACCATCCGGATTCAGATCGAGGTCTGTTGATTACCTCCCTCGCTCATTGTGGGATTGTCTACGAACTCAGCGTTTGCCACCGTCCAGGCCAGTTTGGCGAAATGGTCAAGGCTTCCAACTTTGATGCCATCTTGCTGGATCAGCGATTTAGCGGCGACCCCGGGGTCAGCGTCCTCAGCGAACTGCTGCAGCGTAGCTGCAGTGAGCGCCCTCCGGTTTTAGTGCTGTCATCCAATGAAGATCACGAATCTGCCGCCAGGGCGATCCGCGATGGAGCCCAGGGATATCTGCTGCGAGAGCAGCTGACCGCTTCGGGCCTGCGCGCAGCTCTGGAGCTGGCATTGCGCCAGGCAAGCCAAATCCGTACCTCTGCAGCCCATGAGCAGGCGTTATGGCAGCACAGTCTTCACGATGGCTTGACCGGCTTGCCCAACCGCCACCTGTTCAGCGACCGGGTGGAGCAGGAACTGCGCCTGTCCCAGCGCAATGAGTCTCAATTTTCCGTGATTACCCTGGGTCTGGATCGATTTCGTCTGATCAACGAAAACTGCGGTCAGATGGCGGGTGACGTAGTGCTTTGTGAGGTGGCGTCAAGACTGCGCGAGACGGTGCGTCAATCTGACACCCTGGCCCGTATGGGTGGCAATCAGTTCGCCATATTACTGCCAGCCATCGGCGGGCCGCTGCAGGCTACCCGGGTTGCGGAGAAGCTACGCCGTGTTCTGAGCCGACCCTTTTCGGTGGGCGAATACCTGGCTGACCCAGGGGTGTCCATTGGGATTGCCCTATACCCACAGCATGCCAATGGCGCTGCGCAGATGCTGCGTCGATCCGAGCTCGCGATGTTTGACGCCAAGCGTCGCAACTGCGGGGTGCTGATGCACGCGGCCCTGCAGCACAATCGGCGCAAGGATCGTACGGCAATGGAGCGGGATTTGGATAAGGCGCTAAGCGGTCTGATCAAACCGCCAGAGCTGATGGTAAACCCTCAAATCTGTCTGGACTCCGGCGCCTGTGTTGGCGCACAGGTGGAGATGCGCTGGCAACATCGGGACCATGGGATCGTTTCCGTGGAAACTATTTTCCGGCTGGCAGAACGGGCCGACCTGATCGAAACTCTGACGGTGCGTTACCTTGATCAAACCCTGGCTCATCTGGTGGCTCGGCAGGGGCAGGGACCAGGTCTGACCTTCCGGTTACCGCCCCAGGTGCTGATTCGTCCCAAAATAGTGGATCTTATTACCCGCCGCGTGGCTGCCAATGGTGTGGACAAGTCTCAGCTGCAGCTGGATGTTGATGAAACCGCCGCCATTCATCACGGCGGCGCAGCCAATCCGGTGTTGCAGCGCCTGGCTGGCGCCGGCCTGAAAGTCAGCATCAGCGGGGTCGGCGGATCCCTGTCATCGCTGCAGTTCTTGCGGGATTTCCCGCTGTCTTCCCTGCGTATACATCCGCAGTTTGTTGGGCGAGTGGCCAGCCATCGCCCTGATGCGCGGATGGTTGGTGCGCTGATTCACCTGGCCGAGTGTATGGAGGCCACCCCGGTGGCCTGCGGCATCAGCGATCACGCTACCCGGATGAAGCTGCAGGAAATGGGTTGCGGTATCGGTGAAGGCTCAGCCTGCGCTAGAGCAATGCCCCTGGCGGCCTTCGATGAGTGGCGAAGGAACTATCGTGTGCTGCCCCTGGCTCGACGATTTGATCGTTATCCCGGGCTAAGCGTCAGCAATGCGCGCTGAC
>CAYGPO010000132.1:0-12086 GCA_964351665.1 uncultured Gammaproteobacteria bacterium
ACTGCACTCCGACTGTTCAACGTTTGTTTCAGGGCGCGCTGCTGGCCATGACCCTCATTGTTTGCCTGGGCTCAGTTCAGGCTGAGGTTTTACGCCTGTCTGATCCCATTTCTAGTGACCCAGGCAGCGAAACCTTCGGTGCCCCGCTGCCCGACGCCATGGAGCTTAAGACTCTGGCTGAGGTTCTGGACAAACCGGCCCGGTTTACCGGCAAGCAGCTATTGGTCACTGCCCAGGTAGATCAGGTTTGCCAAAAGAAGGGCTGCTTTTTTATTGCCAGCGACGGTGACGCCATGGTGCGGGTCTCGTTCAAGGATTACGGGTTTTTTGTCCCCACCGACATCGCCGGCCGCAGGGTTACCCTGGCCGGGGAGTTTACGACCAGAGAACTGTCCGCCGAGGAAGCCCAGCACTATGCCTCGGACCTGGGTAGCCCGGCGCCAGTGATTGAAGCGGGCCTAATCTACGAAATCGTGGCCAGCGCTGTGCGGGTGCCAAAAACCTAGTGGGCCCACTGCTGGGCCAGGTCATCGTCTCGGCCAGCCTGCAATCCCAGGCTCCCGCTACCGGTGTCTGATCACAACGCTCCTAACCCTGGGCTTAGCGGCGTGGCAGGTGCCATCGGCAACACGCCCTTGATCAGACTGAACTACCCATCCCAGCTGACCGGCTGTGAAATCCTGGGCAAGGCTGAGTTCATGAATCCGGGAATGTCAGTCAAAGACCGGCCTGCGCTGCAAATGATCCTGGCCGCAGAAAAGCGCGGCGATCTCCAGCCTGGAGGCTTGATTGTTGAGGGTACCGCCGGCAATACCGGCATTGGTCTGACCCTGGTAGCCAATGCCCGGGGCTACCGCACGCAGATTGTGATGCCCGATACCCAGAGCCGTGAAAAGGTGGACTTTCTCAAAGCCTGTGGGGCCCAGGTGCTGGAAGTTCCGGCCCGGCCTTTCTCTGACCCTCAGCAGTATCAGCACGTCGCTCGGCGGCTGGCCGAGGATCTGGCCGGGCGGGAGGAGCATGGCGTGTTGTTTGCCGACCAGTGGAACAATCTGGACAATCGCGCTGCCCACTACACCACCACCGGCCCGGAGATCTGGCGTCAGACCGACGGCAAGGTTGATGGTTTTATCTGCGCGGTGGGAACCGGTGGCACCCTGGGCGGTGTTTCTCGCTACCTGCAGCAGCAGAAATCTGAGCTGACCATCGGCTGCGCGGATCCCACGGGTGCGGCCATGTATCATTTTTTTACCGACGGTCAGGCCAAAGCGACCAGCGGCGGCAGCATCGCTGAGGGTGTGGGTCTTGGGCGCAGCACTAACATTGTTGAAGATCTGTCCGTGGACATTGCCTGGACCATCCCCGATCAGGAATTCATGCCCATACTGTTTGATCTGGTGGCCAGGGAGGGTCTGCTGCTGGGGGCGTCAGCGGCCCTCAATGTGGCCGGCGCGATCCGTCTGGCCAGGGAGCTGGGTCCCGGCCACACCATTGTAACGATCCTATGTGACAGCGGCGCCCGGTATCAGTCTAAACTCTACAACCCGGAATTTCTCAGAAGCAAAGGGCTACCGGTGCCTCAGTGGCTGAACTGAACCGCGCAGCTGCGCGCCACGTTGAATTGGCTATTTAGCCCGCTCCGTAAACCCGGTCGAAAATGGTAGAAAAGCTCTGCAGGTCTTCCAGCTTGCCCATGCTGACCCTGGACCAGTTGGGGTATTCCGGAGACCCGCCCCTGATCAACACGCCCTGGGCCTGCATGGCCTGGGCAAACTGGTTGGCGTCCCGGCCGATGTCGGCATAAATGAAGTTGGTGGCTGAGGGCAGGGGATTAATGCCGTGTCTCAGGTAGGTGTCCCGGACAATTTTTCGACCAGCCACGATTTTCTGCCGAGACATGTCAACAAAGGCCTTGTCCTCGTAGCTGGCAAGGGCAGCCGCAACCCCGATATGGCTGTTCCATGACATGACATGGGCCGCCAGCTTTCTCATTAAGTCTTCCCGCCCCATGGCGTAGCCAACCCGCATCCCAGCCAGGCCATAGACCTTGGAGAAGGTGCGAGTCACGATCAGGTTGCCGTCAGCTCTGACCAAATCCATCACCGATGCCTCGGCGGGATTGTCCATCAGCTCGTTGTAGGCCTCATCCACCAGCACAGTGCAGCGTTTGCCGATTTGCTGGCAGAACGATCTCAGCGCCTGGGTATTGATCGGTAGCCCGGTGGGGTTGTTGGGGTTACACAGATAGACCAGCGAGGTGTCATCATTGACCGCCGCCGCCAGGGCATCAAGATCGATGGACATGTCCTGAGCCAGGGGCACGCTGCGAACCTCTATGCCAGTTTGTCGAGCGTAGTACAGGTGAGCTGGGTAGGTAAGGGACGGGGCCAGGATATGCCCCTGCTTACCCCATGCTGCCACCGCTGCGCACAGCGCCTCATTGGAACCGGTGCTTACGACCACATTTGCCATTTCAATCTGCTCGGTCTGGGTGACGGCCTGACGAAACTGGTTGCGGATATCCATCGCGTAATAGGCGCCGCGAGCTGCGGCTTCCCGAGCTGCCTGCAGAGCTTTGGCACTGGGCCCATAGGGATTTTCATTGGAATTGAGCTGGATCAGCTTTGGGCTGGAGGTTATTTGGCCGCTGGCGGCCAGGGGCAGGCCGGTTGTGACGACTGCGCCGGCCAGTCCTGCGAGCAGCGAGCGTCGGCTTAATGTGTTCATCGCGGTGGCTCCATCCTGTGTGTTTTCAGCATGCCACTGGTGCCGGGCCGATTGCCAGTATTTTCCGTCCGCCGGCAAAACCCATTGCTGGCTGCTGACAGTCGTAACCAAGGGTTGTCTCTGGACAGCAACTAGGCGCTCAGCCCTGGGCTGGTGGTTAGGGTTATTTGGAGCCGCTGGGCACGGCGGGGATCGACTTCAGATAATGGGCGATGGCCAGGCGATCCTCGGAGCTGAGTCTGGCAAGATTTTCCTGCACCTCTACCATGGTGCCGCCGGTGGTGTCGTAATCTGGGGTGAAGCCCGATTCAAAGTAGTAGGCCAGGTCGTCCACAGACCAGGCGCCTATGGATTTGCTGGCGGGAGTGATGTTGGGGATGCGGCCTCGACCCTCTGGATCCGGGGCTCCGGCCAGCCATTGGTCAGCTTTGAGACCTCCCAGCGGGTCTCTGGCCGTGTGGCATTCGCCGCAGTGGCCTGGGCCTTCCACCAGGGCTCGGCCGCGCTCAATTTGCGGCTCAGCTGGGTCGCTGGGGATCACAGGGGCAGGGCTTAGATAGCGCCGTTTCCAAAGCCCGATACCGCGCCGGATATTCCAGGGAAAGCTCAGGCTATGGTCTGCAATCTGCCCGCTGACGGCTGGCAGAGTATCCATATAGGCTTTCAGGTTGACGACGTCCTGCATGGCCATGCGAGCGTAAGAGGTGTACGGGAAAGCGGGATAGTAGTGTTTGCCGGCAGGGGACACGCCCCGTTGCATGGCGTTGACGAACTCAAGGGTAGACCAGCCGCCTATGCCATCTACTTTGTGAGTGGAGATATTGGGTGCCCGAAAGATGCCGTAGGGCGTATCAAACTCCTGACCTCCCCCCAGCAGCGCAGGGCCGTTGGCAGGGTCAGAGTCTGCAGCCTGTGCACTGGTGTGGCAGGACGCACAGCCACCGGCCCAGAATATCCGTTCTCCAGCGACAGGGTCAGGTTCAGCGGCGATTAACTCATCGCGGGAAAAAGATGAAGGTGCTGACAGCAGCCAACCGGCTGCTGCCAGCGCCAAACACAGAACTAGCAGTTTGCGCACTGCTCCCAGCCGTTTATTCGTCTTCGATGCGGTAGGTGTCGTGACACCCTTTGCAATTTTTAAACACTTTGCCAATCATCGGACCGGCGGTTGCCATACTCGAAAGATCAGCGTCCAGAGCTTCTTCGATATCAGCGTTCCACTTGCTCAGGGCTGCATCAAAGCCGGCCCGATCTTCCCAAATAGCTGGGGCTGCCTCAGTACCTTCACCGCTTTCGCTGCCCGCTGGGAACAGCTCGCCGAAGGACTCACTGACCTCATGCCATGTGGTCAGGGATGAGCGAACCAGTGCTTCATCAAAGGCGACTTTTCCTCGCAGCATGCCACCGAGGGGCTTGGCGGCATCACCCACACTTTCCATTAATTCATGTCGCTCGTGCTGGGGAGTATCCTCTGCTGCCGCGATGGTGACGGCGCTGAAAATGGTAGCCACAATCAGGCTGCCTTTGGCGAATTTGTTCATAGGCTTACGTTGTCTCACTTGCTGGGAAAATCCATCCTGAAAAGCAAATTCCAGGAACCTGTGGGAGATTATATCAGCCACCGCCGGTGGAATTGTGCAGGTTACTAATTTAATGGGAATAATTCCTTAAAAACAGCTTTTCTTGCTGGCCCGCTGGGGCTTCTCAGGGTTGAAATAGCCCTGTTCAACAAGTTAGGTAGGGCCGTGACAGTGGCTTGACGTCTGGCTCGATAGTCTGCGCTGCTATGATAAACCGCCACCAGATTGGCCACTGAACAAATCGAAGGAGCGTCAGGATGTCAGAGCGAAGCAGTGGGCAGGCACTGATTGCCATTGTCGTAGCTATAGTGCTGGGAGTCGCTGTAGCCTGGGCTGGCAGTGATGGTGGCCACCGTTGGGGCGCCATTCCGGTATTCGCCGTTTGCGCGGCGCTGGCTTTCGGCATCAACTGGCTGGTGTTTATCCCCTCCGCCGCCGCCAAAACCGAGCACTACTACGACCTTACCGGCGGCATTTCCTATGTTGCAGTAATCGTTGCGGCGGTGCTGCTGTCCGGCGACGTTGATCTGCGGGCGGCGCTGGTGGCGGCGATGGTGTTGGTGTGGGCACTGAGGCTGTCGGTTTTTCTTTTTCGCCGCATTTCAGCCGATGGCAGCGACAGCCGGTTTGATGGCATACGAGATAAGCCCCTGCGGTTTCTTATGGCCTGGTCCCTGCAGGGTTTGTGGGTGTTGTTGACCGCAGCCGCAGCGCTGGCCATCGTCACCGGCGCCAATCCTTTGCCCCTGGAGCCCATTGGTATTTTGGGTCTGTTGATCTGGCTGGCCGGTTTTACGATAGAGGTGGTCGCCGACCAACAAAAATCTCGCTTCAGAAGTGACCCCAGCAACAAGGGCAAATACATCAACCAGGGCCTGTGGGCCTGGTCCAGGCATCCCAATTATTTCGGCGAAATATTGCTGTGGGTAGGAATGGCCATTGTGGCGTTGCCTGTACTCAAGGGTTGGCAGTACGTGACGCTGATTTCGCCGTTTTTTGTTGCCCTGCTGTTGGCCAAAGGCAGTGGCGTGCCGTTGTTGGAAGAAAAAGCTGACCTGCGCTGGGGCGGACAGGCTGATTACGAAGAGTACAAGCGCAAGACCCCGGTATTGATGATGAAACCGCCGTCAAAGTAACGCGTTGTCCCTATGGCTGGGCGTCAATACCCAGCTTTTCAAAAAGCTGCGCTCGGTAGCGACTGCTGACCGGCACTTCGATGCCGTCGCGAGTGATAACCACACCGTTGTCGTCATTGCCGGGGCGATATTCCCGGACTTCTTTTAGGGCCACAATGGCCGAGCGGTGGGTCCGACAAAAGCGCTCATGGTCCAGGTGTTGCTCCAGGTATGACAGCCGCACCCGCTGCAGATGGACGCCGTCGGTGTGGCCCACCTCAACATAGTTGCCGCTGGCTCGGAGCCAAAATATGTCGCTGGCCTGGACAATTCTGATGGAGCCCACGGAGCGGATAACCAGCCTCTCCAAGGGGTTTTGTTGAGCCTTCCAGTCGGCCTGATGGCGCTGAACAATCCGGCGTTCGTTGGCATGTCCCAGATAGTATTCAATGCGTGCAACGCTGGCGGCAAAGCGCACATCGTCGAAGGGCTTAAGCAGATAGTCAAAGGCGAAAAGTTCGAAGGCCTCAATGGCATATTGATCAAAGGCGGTGATAAAAACGATCAGCGGCGCGGGATTGCGCCCATTGTTTGGCCCAAGGTCTGGCCCAGAGGCCGGAGTCAGCAGATGCCTGACAACGTCGATACCGCTTTGCCCCGGCATATGAATATCAATGAACAGTACCTGAGGCTGCAGCTCGGTGATGGCACTTACGGCGTTGGCGCTGCTGCCAATTTCGCTAACCAGCTGCCAGTTTTTCAGCGGTTTCAGCGCCTCTCGAACATTGGCTCTGGCCAGGGATTCATCGTCAACAATCATCGCGGTTATTCGGTTCATTGAGGCACCTTAATGGGCAGCACCACCGAGGCAAGGTAATGCCCGTCCAGGGTTTCGCCTTTCACCCGGTAGTCACCCGGGAACATTAACTGAAGCCGCTTTTTCAGGTTGTTCACCGCCAGACCGAGATTTTCTGCGCCCTGGGTGGATTGGGGCATGGGGTTGCGTACCTTGATGTGAAGCTGGCTATTGATGATCTGTACCGAGGCTTCCACAACGGAGCGCTGCTCGCGCTGCTCCACGCCGTGGGTGAAGGCGTTTTCTACCAGGGTTTGCAGCACAAAGGGCGGACACTGGGTGCTGGGCGGCACGGCATCTGCCTGCAGCTGACACTGGAAACGATCAGCAAAACGCAGCTTCTGCAGCGACAGGTAGTTTTGCGTAAACGCCAGCTCAGCCGATAGACGAATCAGTGGTTGTTCGCCGGTAGCCAGGGTGAACCTGAGCATGTCACCCAGGGTTTGGATCGCAGAGTTGGCCTGGGCCGGCGGCGCGCTGCGAATCAGGGCGCTGATGGAGCCCAGGGCGTTGAACAAAAAATGGGGGCTGAGCTGGGAGCGCAACACCTTCATCCGCAGATCCGCAAGTTCCAGCTGCTGTTTGATGGCCTGTTTTTCCAGCCCCAGGGCTGCCTCTCGTGTGGCCTGCCAGCGTTCAAGATAGGTCCAGCCAAAACTGGCGAAAAAAACGATCAGATAAAGCATTACGACAAAAAAAACTGAGAAAAAGTTGGTCTGACTGAAGATCTCAGAGGGCTGGCGCGATGGTCTGCTAAACATCCAGTCGGCAAGGCTGGCGTCAATCAGCAGGTTTAAGGGAATCCACAATACTGCAGCGCCCAGCACCAGCGATGCATAAAGCCTGATTGTGCCAACGGCGCTGAAGCGGCGCACCGCTGCCATCATGCCAACGTTAAAAAGACCCCAGCTCAGATAGATCAGCAGATTGCCCAGCAACAGGCGACTGTTGATTTCCAGTGGCCGGTCAAATTTTTGCCCGTTGAGAATCACGGACAACAAATACAGCGCGCCGATGAAAATCCAAAATCCAATCAGCATCCCGGCAATGGGCGGGGTCATAGTCCTCAATCGGGTACCACTGGTCACGCTGGCGCTGATGCTTGGTCGAGGATTCAGCACGAGGTTGGGTTGCTCACTGTTCAGAGGGTGTTGCACGGGGGGTTTCTCAGTCCTTTATGGAGACCGACTGTCCGACAGCTGCGCGGTGGCTTCAAGCCCTTCATTGTTCACCCCGCCATCCACCGTTTTTACACCGCCAGCGCTGCTGTTGGTCCCACGCCGATTGTTGAGCTGCCGGCCAATGGAAATACTACAGCGAATTTCGTAGATAAAGGAAGTCGCATGTTGAACATTCGGTTATTGGCCAACAGGTTGCTGTTGGTTGCCGTTATCGGTTACTCCAGCGCAGGCGTCTCGGCCAGCGTGTCTACCCTGACTTCCGGCCAGGGCGGCCTGGACGGTCTGTCGGTGGGGGCTGACGGATCAGTGTATGTGTCACAACCCAATTTTAATCGGGTGCTGCGGATTGTTGATGGTCAGGCGGAGACTTTCATGAGCGGGTTGGAATTTCCTTTAGGCAGCGCCTTTGATGCTGAGGGAAACTTTTACGTGTCCAGCAGCGCCAGAATTGTGCGGCGTAGTCCCGACGGTCAGCAGAGCGACTATGCCCGTGGATTTTCCCTGTCCGCCGGGCTGGCATTTGATGACAGTGGCAACCTTTATGCGGCGGACTATAACCTCAGTCGAATTTCACGAATTGCTGCCGATGGCACCGTCACGGTGTTTTCCCAGGGCGAGGAGCTCAATGGTCCGGCCGGGGTGGCAATAGATTCCCAGGGGCGGGTCTACGCCGGCAATTTTAACGATGGAAAAATTCTGCGTATGGACAGCAGCGGCGCACAAACCCTGCTGGCGCGCCCTGATGCCCAGGTTGGCTATATCGCCATCAGCGGTGACACCCTATACGCGACCCGGTTTGACGGAAATAGCGTTGTTGCCGTCAACCTTGCCGGCGAGGTGACTGATCTGGCAGGTACCGGGGTTGCTGGAAGTCAGGACGGTGACGCTGCCAGCGCTACTTTTCAGGGTACCAATGGCATTACGGTGGCGCCGGGCGGACTGACGGTCTACGTATCAGAGTTCATGGCCGGTGGCGGCGTGCGCGCCATTGCCCTTGAGCCGGCGCTGGGGTTTCAGATCAATCAGGGCATTTCCGGTGGCTGGTTTTATCCGCCAACCAGCGGCTCGGGTTTGTTGCTGGATGTTGATCCGGTCAGCCAGTTTTTGTTCGCCGCCTGGTTCACCTATGCCTCGGATGCTGAGGGTGCTGACGGCTCAAGCCGTTGGTTTACCGCCAGCGGAAACTACCAGGACAACGTGGCTGAAACCACCATCTCTCAGTCCAGTGGTGGCCGCTTTGATGACGAAACCGCCGTCAATACGGTACCTGTGGGGAGCATGAGATTGGAATTCAACGATTGCAAAACCGCCACCGTGAGCTATTCCTTTGATGCCGGTGCCAGCGGAGAGTTTCCGATTAACCGGCTGATCCCCGGCACCGAGCTACTGTGTGAGGCGCTGGTTCCCGACCCAGCTGGCAACTGACTTTAGTCAGGGTTCAGGCCAGGGCTCAATGCAGGGCCCAGTCTATGAATCAGAGTATGAACGTGATCAACATCGCGCGTGATTGGCGGCCACAAAACCGTAGCAATTGTTATAGCTTCATCAGCACCTGGGAGCTTTTTCCGGTCAGGGCCTTGTGCGCGCTACGCAGGCTTTGCATGCTCACATCGCGATCACCCGACAGACTTCGCATCAGGTCATCCAGACTGCTGTCGCCGTTGGTTTGCCGCGCAATTTCCTCATCCAGAGCGAGCATGACTAACACAGCCTTTGCGGTGGTGGGGCCAGTGGAGTTTAGGGCGTCCAGGGGTCCGGCCTGTTCGCTCCAGCGGCGCAGACTGCTGATGGCGCTGTCAAACCGGCCATCGGTAATGGTGCCGGTGCGGCGCAGCAGTTTCACCGAGTAGTACTCCGCCAGACCCTCAACGATCCAGTCAGCGCCGTCAACGCTATCCAGTCCTGACATGACGTGAACCAGCTCGTGCAATACCGTACTGGTGCCGTTTTCACTGATCAGGGGCCGATCTGCGTGCAGGTACAGGGAGTTGCCCGCAGACAGCCCGCCGCGCCACATACCCTCTCTTGCGCTTACCAGCAGCAGTCGCTTCGGCATTTGTGGCACCACCTTGGCCAATGCTGGCAGGGTCCAGTTCAGAAACGCCAGGATGTCCATCCGCCGCACCGCCTGTCCCACCGGCGCGGCCACAGTGACCGTGACTCCGGCAATCTTTTCGCTGCGAACGCCAATCTTTCCGCCCACCATCCAGCCGGTGGGGCGATCGTAGCTGCGCTGGGGATTGTCAATGCGGTAACGACCGTCCTTCAATTTTTGGTAAGGGGTTCGAAAGCTCCAGTCCGCGGGCCCTTTCAGGGTCAGGTGAGCTATTGCCTCGGTATTTTTTTTCTGTCGAATTCGGCCCGCCGGAACCAAGTCGTCACCCCGCCAAATCGCCCAGTCTTCAGTGATTCTGGCGTCGTGCTTACCGTCTGAGCGCAGGTTGTTGATACTGACCTGATAGCTGAGGCTGGTGCCCTGGCTGATGGACTCCAGCACCAAATATTTACCGTCACGTTTAATCGGGACGTTGGACTCAAAACCCCTCATCCTTGGATGAGTCAGAAGCTCCATGTGACGGATTCCCTCAGCCCCCTCGCCCCAGTTGATAACAACCTGGGCATGACCTTCACTGGGCTCAAAGCTGACCTGATAGTCCACCAGGTAGGTATTGGGCGCAGCCCAGGCAACCTGAACCAGTCCTGCGGCCAGGGACCAAAGCACAACCATTGTTCGGGTAAGAGACATGGGGCGCATTATACCTACTGGGGTAGTCAGTTAAGCCAGCCAGCCTCGGGCCTGCCCCAATCGCGCCTGCAGGGCATCGGCGGTGTAGTGTGCCGGCTTGCCAACACCCCACACCGGAGCGGGCCAGGTAGGGTCATTGTGGTAGCGAGCGATCACGTGAATATGCAGCTGGGGAACCAGGTTGCCCAGGGCCGCCGTGTTGATTTTGTCCGCCCCCAGCTCCCGCTTCATGGCCATCGCCAGAGCGCTAACCTCCTGCATCAGCTGGCTGCGATCGGGCTGGGCTAATTCGTGCAGTTCAGTCATGTTCGGCGCCATAGGTACCAATATTAGCCAGGGGTATCGTGCATCGTTCATTAGCAGCACCCGGCAAAGGGTGGCATCACCAACCCAGTGGCTGTCGGCCTCAAGCTGGCTATGGAGGGTAAAGTGTGTCGACATGAGGTCTCGTTGGTGATCTTGAGTTGGGGATATACTCGGCCAAATGAAGGTTAAACACTACTATCAATGGGCTGAAAGAGCGGCCCGCTGGGGCGCTGACTACCTTACAACGCTGCGCCAACGGCCGGTGCGGTCGAAGCTGTTGCCCGGCGATATTGCTGCCCTGATTGGGTCTACGCCGCCGGAGCTCGGCACCGATATGGCGCAGGTTTTTGCCGATTTTGAGCGCATCGTGCCCGACGGCATGACCCACTGGCAGCACCCGCGTTTCTTTGCCTATTTCCCGGCCAACGCGGCGCCGGTATCAATGATTGCCGAGCAGCTGACCTCGGTGATGGCGGCCCAGTGCATGTTATGGCAAACCTCGCCGGCTGCCACCGAAATGGAAACAGCCATGGTGGACTGGATGCGCCAAGCCCTGGGCCTGCCGGAGGGCTTCAGCGGCCTGATTCAGGATTCCGCCACCACCGCCACGGTTTGTGCCCTGCTCACCATTCGCGAACGAGCCCTGGGCTGGGCGGGTAACGCGGAGGGGTTGTTTGGCCAAAAGCCGCTGCGGGTCTATGCCTCGCCCCAGAATCACTCGTCCGTCGACAAGGCGGTGAGAATCTCGGGAATTGGCCAGCAGAATCTGGTTAAGGTTGGCACCGACGAGTGCTGGGCCATGGCCAGCGCTGAGCTGCGGGCCTGCATAGAGGCTGATCTCGCCGCCGGGCTACAGCCGGCGGGTCTGGTGCTGTGCATAGGCGGCACGTCCCTGGGCGCCTTCGATCGCCTGACCGAGACCATCGCCGTCGCTCAGGAATACGATCTTTATGTTCATGTGGATGCGGCCTGGGCGGGCTCAGCGATGATTTGCCCGGAACTGCGCAGCCTTTGGGCGGGCATAGAACAGGCCGACAGCCTGGTTTTTAATCCGCATAAATGGCTGGGTGCCCAGTTCGACTGTTCCATCCAGTATTTAAAAGACCCCGCCGCCCAGATAAAGACCTTGGGTATTACGCCGGACTATCTAAAAACCCTGGGCCAGGACAACATCATCAACTACAGCGAGTGGACCATTCCCCTGGGGCGCCGGTTCAGAGCGCTCAAGCTCTGGTTTTTGCTGCGTGCCCATGGCCTGGAAGATCTGCGCCAGCGAATTCGACATCACATTGCCTGGGCTGAACAGGCGGCCAGCACTATTGCCACTATGCCCGGCTTCCGGCTTACCTCGGCCTGCAACCTGTCTCTGTTTACTTTTCAGTTCGCGCCAAAAGGCCAGGACCCTTCCCTTGCGACGGAAACCCTGCTGCGCCGGATCAACGACGACGGTCGCACCTATCTCACCCAAACCACCCTGGATGGGGAGTTCGTCATTCGCTTTCAGGTGGGCCAGTTCGACTGCACCCAGGATGACGTAATGACCGCCGTTGAGGTGATCGGCGAACTGGCCCAGCT
>CAYGPO010000133.1:0-11983 GCA_964351665.1 uncultured Gammaproteobacteria bacterium
GGTTGGGGGAGGGGGTGCAGGTGTTGTATGTGTCGCCGCTGAAGGCCTTGTCCGGAGATATCCAGGTCAATCTGGAGACACCCCTGGCTGCCATTAGTGAGCGGCTGACCCTGGGGGAACCGGTGCGGGCGGCGGTGCGAACCGGTGATACGCCGGTAAGTGATCGGGAGAAAATGAAGCGGCGCCCGCCCCATATTCTGGTGACCACCCCTGAATCGCTGTTTATTTTGCTCACTAGCGAGTCGGGCCGGCGCATGCTGGGCTCGGTCAAGCAGGTGATTGTGGACGAAATTCATGCCTTGGCTGGGTCTAAGCGCGGCGCCCATCTGCTGCTGTCTCTGGCCAGGCTTGATGCCTTAACTCAGCGTCCTGCGGTGCGCATCGGGCTGTCTGCGACCCAGAAACCCATTGAGTCAATGACCGACTTTTTATGCCATGGCCGGCCCTGCGCGGTGGTGGATGCGGGCCACCAGCGGCCCCGGGATCTGGGTTTGTGGGTGCCGCCATCAGCTCTCACGACCATCATGTCCAACGAGGTCTGGGAGGAGGTTTACGACCATCTGGCTGAACTCATCCGGACCCATCAGACCACCCTGATTTTCGTCAACACCCGACGTCTGGCAGAACGGGCGACCCGCCATTTGGCCGAGCGCCTTGGCGACGAAAACGGCGAAGCGCTGGTGATGGCCCACCATGGCTCCCTGGCCAAAGAGCATCGGCATAAGGCGGAGCAGCGACTGAAGGCCGGCGCGCTGAAGGCCATGGTGGCCACCGCGTCCCTGGAGCTGGGCATTGATATTGGCGATGTAGACCTGGTGTGCCAGCTTTCCAGCCCCGGTTCCATTGCCGCCTTTGTGCAGCGAGTGGGGCGATCGGGGCACGCGGTGGGGGCAACCCCCAAAGGTCTGTTGTTTCCCTTGTCTCTGGACGACCTGGCCGAATGCACCGTGCTGCTCGGCAGCGTGGCGGCAGGGGAGCTTGACCGGATCCGGATTCCCCCCAAGCCCCTGGACGTGCTTGCCCAGCACATTGTGGCGGAGGTGGCTGCCCGGGAGTGGCAGGCCGATGCGCTGTTTGCTCAGCTCAGCGCCTGTTGCAGCTACGCCGCCCTGACCCGGCAACAGTTTGAGCAGGTGCTCATGATGCTGGCCGACGGCTACTCCACTCGATGGGGGCGGCAGGGGGCCTATCTGCACTATGACCGGGTCCATGGCCTGCTGCGGCCCCGTCGCGGCGCTCGCCTGACTGCCATGACCAACGCTGGCACTATTCCCGATTTGTTCGACTATCAGGTGGTGCTGCGGCCGGCGGATGTGCCCGTGGGCACCTTGAACGAAGACTTTGCCTTCGACAGTGTGCCCGGGGATATTTTTCAGCTGGGTAACAGCTCCTACCGGATCATCAAGGTGGAAACCGGCAAGGTCTTTGTGGAAGATGCCCACGGTTTGCCTCCCAGCGTGCCGTTTTGGTTTGGCGAGGCACCGGGCCGAACCGATGAGCTGTCCCTGGCCATGTCGGGCCTGCGTCAGCGCGCTAATACCCTGCTGGCCAGGGGCGATCCGGGTAATCTCAAGCGTTGGTTGGTGGAGGTTGCCGGACTGGCGGAGTCCCCCGCCGCGCAGCTCACCGAATACCTGGATAAATCCCACGCCGCCTTGGGCCTGTTGCCTAGCCATCGGACGCTGATGCTGGAGCGCTTCTTTGATGAGGTGGGTGATATGCATCTGGTGATTCACTCCACCTATGGCTCCCGATTGAACCGCGCCCTGGGCCTGGCGCTGCGCAAGAAGTTTTGCCGTAAATTCAATTTTGAGCTGCAGGCCTCGGCGCTGGAAGATGCCTTGATCCTGTCTCTGGGGCCCACCCACAGTTTCGACATGAAAGAGGTGTTGGGCTATCTGCAGCCAGAGTCGGTAAGGGAGGTATTAATCCAGGCTTTGTTGGACGCACCGATGTTTCCCACCCACTGGCGCTGGAATGCCTGCATTGCGCTGGCGGTGAAGCGTATGTACGGGGGCAAAAAGCGCCCGCCACAGTTTCAGCGCAACGACGCTGAGGACCTGATGGCCGTGGTGTTCCCGGATCAACTGGCCTGTGCGGAAAATCTGGCCGGCGCCCGGGAGGTTCCGGACCATCCGCTGGTTGAACAGACCCTCACGGACTGTCTGACCGAGATCATGGATGTGGAAGGTCTGAAAACCCTGCTGAGTGCCATTATCGACGGTGTCGTGGCGGTGGAAACCCGCGAACTGGTGCATCCCTCACCCCTTACCGATGGCGTGCTGAACGCCAAGCCCTACGCATTCCTGGACGACGGTGAGGCGGAAGACCGGCGCACGCGGGCGGTCCGCACTCGACCGAACCTGACCGTGGCTGAGGCGGCCAATCTGAGCGCGATAGACCCCAAAGCCATTGTCCGGGTGCTGGAGGAGGTGCGGCCGCCAGTGCGGGATATGGACGAGCTGCATGATCTGCTGATGGTGGGCGGGGTGCTGAGTGAAAGCCAATTAGATGAGGTGGCTGGCAGGCCCTTCGCCGATGCATTGCTGAAGGCCCAGCGGGCGCTGCCCTTCGAGGCGGCTGGGCAAACTCTGTGGGTGGCTAGGGAACGCCTGGCGGAAGTGTGCGCGGCTTATGGCCTGGTCGAGCCAGTGCTGAGCCCGCTGGATGAGCTGCCTGGGGCGGATGATGCCCGGGTCAACCTGCTGCGCAGCGCCCTGGAGTTGGCGGGACCGGTTAGCCAGGAATGCCTGGCCGGGCGGCTGGCGTGGCCTCTGCCTGAGGTGAGCATTGCGCTGGCGGCTTTGGAGTTTGAAGGCACCGCCATGAAAGGCCGTTTTACCGGCGAGCAGGAGATGTGGTGCAACCGCCGTCTGCTGGCGCGTATTCATAAATATAGCCTGGCATCTCGCCGGCATCAGGTACGGCCCGTCACCATGGCGGTGTTTACCCGCTTTCTTTTGAGCTGGCACGAGCTTGTCGAACCGGAAGGGCGAGGGCCTGCAGCGCTGAGCCAGGTGCTGCAAAAGTTGGAGGGTTGCGCCGCGCCGGGTAAGGAGCTGGAAAATCTGTTGGCCAATCGACTGCAGTCCTATCGCAGTCAGTGGCTGGACGACATTTCCCGCAGCGGTCAGTACACCTGGCTGCGATTGAGCCCGGGCCCGGAAGCCTGTGGGGTGGGGCAAGCCACGCCGATAGCCCTGGTGGACCGGCGCGGGGTGCGATTTTGGCGGTGTGAGGAATCGCCGGCGGGTCAAAGCCTCAGCGTTCCGGCCCAAAAGGTTGCTCAGGCCTTGCAGGAACGGGGCGCCAGTTTTGCCGATGAGCTGGCAACGATGACCCAGCTGTCTGAAGGTGGCATCGAGACCGCCCTGGCTGAGCTGGTGGCCCAGGGTTTGGTGACCTCAGACAGTTTCCAGGGCGCTCGCTATCTGTCGTTGTCCCAGCGCCAGCGCAGTCGCCGTCAGCGCCACCGGGCCGGCGGCCTGCCGGTGGCGGGGTTGGCGGAGGCGGGCCGCTGGGTGCTATTACCCAGCCCGTCCCCCGGTGACGATGAACGCTGGCAGCGGGCGGAATGGACGGCGCGTGTATTGCTGAGGCGATTTGGGGTGCTGTTCCGAGCCCTGGCCCACGGTCACCCGGAGCTGCCGCCCTGGCGGGATTTGCATTATGTGTTGCGACGGATGGAGCAAAGTGAAGAAATCGCCGGCGGCCGCTTCGTTGACGGGGTTGCTGGGGAACAGTTTGCCCTGCCGGAAGCGGTAACCCACTTGAACCAAATGCGCACCGTGTCCCAGCCGACGCCGGTGATCATTTCCGCCTGTGATCCGCTGAATTTAAGCGGTCGCTTATTCAACACCTTCCAGCGCATAGCCGCGGTGGCTGGCAATCGACTGGCACTGGTAGACGGCGCAGCGGTGGCGGCGCTGGTATCCGGTGAGTTGATCTCCCTGAACGGTGGTGAGCTTGATGCCGGTTTGCGTCAAGCCCTGGTCAGCGGCAAGGTCAGTGAGGGGCTGAGAGATAAATATGCAGGAAAATCCAGGCCTGTCCCTTGCACCCCGGCCATGCCCGTGCCATATTCTGGGCCATGACTGCACATGTTAATGTTCTCACTTTCAACAGCGCGCCGCGCCGCCGCCGTATGAGCCAACAGTGGGCTGGGTGATGGCTGCATAAGCAGTTAAGAAAAACATCAAAACCCAGCCACACGGCTGGGTTTTTTTTTGCCGGAGATAACGATGCGACATTTTTTATCCACTGACAGCTGGTCTGCCAGCGAAATAGACAGCCTGCTCAGTACCGCCCAGGAGCTCAAAAAGCATCCGGTTAATGACAGTATGAAGGGTAAATCGGTGGCCCTGCTTTTTTTGAACCCCTCAATGCGGACCCGCACCTCGTTTCAGGTGGGCATTGGCCAAATGGGGGGCATCGCCGTGGTGTTGCAGCCCGGTCAGGACGCCTGGGGCATTGAGTTTGAGACCGGCGCGGTGATGGACGGTGACTCGGAGGAGCACATTAGTGAGGTGGCCGCGGTGTTATCGCGCTATTGCGATTTGATCGCCATTCGCGCCTTTCCAAAATTTAAAGACTGGTCCTACGATCGCAAAGACCCGGTGATTAACGCCGTGGCCAAGTATGCGACGGTGCCGGTGATTAATATGGAGACCATCGTTCATCCCTGTCAGGAGCTGGCGATGATGCTGACCCTTAAGGAAAAACTGGGGCTGGTGCGGGGGCGGCGCTTCCTGCTGACCTGGACCTGGCATCCCAAGCCCCTGAATACCGCCGTGGCCAACTCTGCGCTGATGATTGCCACCAAGATGGGCATGGATGTGACGTTGCTGTGTCCCGGTGAACAGTACCTGCTGGATTCCCAGTTCATGCGCGCGGCCCGGGAAAACGCGGCCCAGGCCGGCGGAAAATTCAGTGTCTCCCACGATATTGAGTCGGCTTACCGTGGACAGGACGTGGTCTACGCCAAAAGCTGGGGTGCCTTGCCTTACTACGGCAAACCCCAGGAAGAGTGGGCGCTGCGCAAGCAGTGTCGGCACTTTATTGTTGACCAAAAAAAGATGGCGCTGACCGACAGCGCGTTATTTAGTCACTGCCTGCCCTTGCGGCGCAACGTCAAAGCCACCGACGCGGTGATGGACTCCGATTACTGTGTGGCCGTGCAGGAAGCGGAAAACCGGCTGCACGTGCAAAAAGCCGTAATGCTGAAACTTTTGGAAGGAATCTAAACATGAGCAAGACCGTTGTGCTGGCCTTTTCCGGCGGCCTGGATACCAGCTATTGCCTGCGCCAACTGGTGGAGGATGGTTACACCGTCCATTCGGTGTTTGTGGATTCCGGCGGCGTTAGTGATGAGGAGCGGGACTACATCGCCCAGCGCGCCGCTGAGCTGGGCACCAGCCAGCATCATGTGGTGGATATTGGCCAGGACCTTTGGGATGAATTTGTGCTGCCACTGGTTTACAGCGGCGCTCGCGCTAACGGTCAGTACCCCTTGCTGTGCTCAGATCGCTACCTGATTGTTAAGCGCTGTCTGGAATTGGCGGATCAGCTGGGCACCGATCTGTTTGCCCACGGCTGCACCGGCATGGGAAATGACCAGCTGCGATTTGATCAGACGGTTCGTTCCCTGGGTGAGTATCAGATTATTGCGCCGATACGGGATTTGCAGGCCCGAACCGATAAGGTCCGAGACTACGAAATTTCTTTGCTGGAAGCCGCCGGGGTGGAGGTGCGGGCATCCAGCAGCGCTTACTCCATCAATGAAAACTTGCTGGGAGTGACCATCTCCGGTTCTGAAATTGATGAGTTTCAGGCCGCCGGTCCTGACACCCGCGCCCTGACTCGGCCCCGCAGCGAGTGGCCGGAGCAGCCCATTCAGCGGGTGCTGAGATTTGATCAGGGTCGCCCGGTGGCCCTGGATGGGCAGTCGCTGGCCGGCCCCGACCTGCTGGCGGCACTGAACAGGGATTTTGGTGCCTACGGCGTGGGCCGGCACGTGTATACCGGCGATGTGTCCATCGGGCTGAAAGGGCGGATCGTTTTTGAGTGCCCGGGCATCGACGCCCTGCTGGCGGCCCACCAGGCGCTGGAAGAGGCGGTCAACACCCGACTGCAAAACCAGTTCAAGCACCAAATTGCCCATCGCTGGGCGGAGCTGGTGTACACGGGCTTTTTCTACGAGCCCCACAAGTTTGATCTGGAGGCCTACCTGGTTAGCTCTCAGCGGGTAGTCAGTGGTGATGTCACCCTGGAGTCCCATGGCGGTGAAGTGAGCGCGGTGGCCATCGATTCCCCCCATATCCTTAAAGACGCCGACGCGGTTTATGCCCAGTCCTGCTCCTGGTCACCGGAAGAGGCGGCGGGATTCATCAAGCTGCTGGGGCAAAGCTCAACCCTTTCTGCGCGGGTCAATGGCGTGATCAAGGGGCCTGCTAAGTGATGGACAATATCCTGAGCCATCTGCAGTCACTGGTAGCCTTTGATACCCAAAACCCTCCCCGTAATCTGGACGGCGATCATCCCATGTTTGCCTGGATCAGCAGCAAGTTGGACGGTTTTGAGGTAGATATCACCGATCATGGTGACGGCCACATCAGTTATTTTGCCTGGCGCGGAAAACCTCGAGTGCTCTTTAATGTGCACCTGGATACGGTGCCGGTGGGGGCAGGCTGGAGCACCGACCCGCTAGCGCTTCAGGTAAGGGACGGCAAAGCCTACGGTCGTGGCAGCTGCGACATCAAAGGGGCGGCAGCCTGTTTGCTGGATTTGGCACAAACCACTGATCTACCCCTGGCGCTGCTGTTTACCACCGATGAAGAAGGTGCTCACGGCTGCTGCGTTCAGCGCTTTTGCGACAGCCTGCAACCGGGCCGGTTTGAGCTGGTGGTGGTGTCAGAGCCAACTCAGTGCAAGGCCGTGACGGCACATCGTGGCTATCTGTCGGTGATAGGCGCCTTCGAAGGGGTTGCTGGTCACTCGTCGGAGCTGCGGGGCATGAGGGATAACGCGCTGCACGATTTTTCCCGCTGGGCCGGCGCCGCGGTGGACCTGGTGCAGCGCGACCACCCGGATTCCCGATTTAACATGGGCCGGGTCGATGGTGGCGTTAAAAGCAATGTGATTGCTGATCAGGTGCACCTGGCGTTCAGCGCCCGGCTGGCCCCCGGCTCGGACAGTGACGCCTTTTTGAGTGCCCTGACCAACGACGCCTGCGATGGACTGCAGCGCCAGCCCCAATGGCAGGTGCCGTTTCTAGGGCCGCCGCTGCCGGCGCCGGGGTCAAAACTTGATCCGGTAATAGCGCTGTGTGAAAAACTCCAGCTGCCGCTGGGTGAGCCGGTGGGTTTCTGGACCGAATCTTCATTGTTCTCGGCAGCGGGCTTAATGACCTTTGTATTGGGCCCTGGCGATATTGCCCTGGCCCACGCTGTGGATGAATGGGTACCCGTGGCAGATCTGCAAACTGCCCGCGGACAATACGAACTACTGGCGGCTTGCTATGACTGATACACGCAACATTATTCTTGAACTGTTGGGGCAACTGGGCTCAAGCCGCGAGGCGCGGGAATACCTGCAGCGCTTCTCCGCCGTGGACTCGGTGCAGTTTGCGGTGGTTAAAGTTGGCGGCGCGGTGCTGGCCGAGGAGCTGGATGAGCTGGCGTCGGCGCTATCGTTTCTGCGCCACGTAGGACTGCTGCCTATCGTGCTGCATGGCGCCGGCCCGCAGCTCAATCAGGCCCTGGCCGACGCTGGAGTTAAGTCAGAGGTGGTGGACGGTATGCGGGTAACCACTCCTGAGGTCATGGCGGTGGCAAGGCCAGTGATCTACGAGCAGAACATGAAGCTGACCGAGGCCCTGGAAGCGAAGGGTATTGCCACCCGCTCTCTGCTGCATGGGGTATTTGAGTGTGACTACCTGTCGCCGGGCAAATATGGCCTGGTGGGCGATGTGACCGAAGTGCACAAAGAGACTTTAAGGTCGGCGGTGAACGCCGGCGCATTGCCCATCGTCGCCTGCCTTGGCGAATCCCGCTCCGGTCAGGTGATGAACATCAATGCCGACGTGGCGGCCCGGGCCCTGGTGCTGGCGATTAAGCCCTTTAAAGTGATTTTCCTGACCGGTACCGGTGGCCTGTTGAACGAAGGCGGGCAGATTATCCCGGCCATCAATCTGCACACAGATTTTGACAACCTGCTGGCAGAAGACTGGGTTCATTCCGGCATGCGGCTGAAGCTGGTCCAGATCAAATACCTGCTGGACCAGCTGCCCGGCGCAACCTCGGTGTCTATAACCTCGGCCACTGGCCTGACCCGGGAGCTGTTTACCCACAGCGGCTGCGGCACCCTGATTCGGCGGGGCGAAGGGTTTACCGCCCACAGCCAGCTGGACGCTGAGCGCCAGCGGGCGCTGGCGGAGCTGCTGCAGGATTGTTTCGAGCGGCGCCTGCGGCCAGATTACTTTGACAAGCTGGCCCTTCAGCGCGTGCTGCTGTCCGATAGCGGTCGGGCCTCGGCGGTGATCGCCCGGGGCTTGAATGAGCTGCCTTACCTGGACAAATTTGCCGTCACCCACGCCGCCCGGGGTGAGGGTCTGGCTTCAGCTCTGTGGCGGGAGCTGCGGGGAAATTTTGACCAGCTCTACTGGCGCGCCAAACTGCACAACCCCATCAACGACTGGTATCACCGCCAGGCCGATATCAGCTTCAAAGCCGGCGATTGGCGTGTATTTAGTTACGGCATTGCGATGGATGACATGCAGCCCTATGTGGATGACGCGCTCAGCCGGGACGAGTCGTGGCAAAACTGAAGCGTATAGGCCTGGTAGGCGGTCGAGGCTATGTGGGCGAGGAGCTGCTAAAACTCCTGCTGCCCCACGGACACTTTGAACTGGCGTTTCTGGTTTCCCGTTCGCTGGCCGGCCAGCCCTTGGCTCAAGTGTTTCCGGATCTGAAAAACTTGCCCGATGCTAACGCTCTGGTGTTTGAGGATCTATCCCCCCAGGCCCTGGCCCAACGCCAGTGCGATGTTGTTGTGCTGGCTCGTGGCAACGGCGAGGCGGCGGTCTTTGTTGATGCGCTGGATGCCGCGGCAAACCCTGCTGGGGTGCTGGATATCAGCGCCGACTATCGATTTGACGACGTCTGGACCTACGGTTTGCCAGAGGTTGCACGGGCAAGGCTAGGCAGCGCTCGCCGGGTGGCCAACCCCGGCTGCTATGCCACCGCTACCCAGCTGGGCCTGCTGCCCCTGGTAGACCAGCTGGCCGGCATGCCCAGCGCCTTTGGCGTGTCGGGGTACAGCGGCGCTGGGCGCACACCTTGTGAGCGCAACGATCCAGCCCGCCTGGCTGACAATTTGCTGCCCTATAAGCTGGCTGATCATCTGCACGAGCGAGAAATCTCCCATCAGCTGGGTCTGGATGTGGCCTTCATGCCCCATGTTGCGGCTTTTTTCCGTGGCATCAGCGTGACCCTGGTGGCCAGCTTGACCCACGCCCAGACCGAGGAGCAGATATTAGCGCTGTTCACCGACCGGTTTGCCGACTGCCCGCTGGTGCAGGTAAGCGCTGAGATCCCCGAGATTGCTCAGGTCAGAAACCAACCGGTGGCCCGGATTGGAGGTTTCAGCGTGGACCGCCGTCATCCGAACACGGTGCGCTGGGTATGCTGTATTGATAATCTGTTAAAGGGGGCTGCCAGCCAGGCAGTGGAAAACCTCAATCTGATGACCGGCCAGCCAGGCCTTAGAGGCTTGGCGGTGGATGGTCAAATATCGGCTGCACCAGCGATGGCGTAAGGCCCGGCCCGAAGGCCAGCGGCGGCGCGAGACACTCGCGCCACCCCCTGGCATCGCTGGCAATCCAAACCCACCTAACTTGCGGGGCGAGAGATTAAATGACTGATGCGTTATGGCAAAAGCAGGGCCTGACCGGCGCTGACGGCGAAGTGCAACAGTTTCTTGCTGGGCAGGACGTGCTGTTGGACCGTCATCTGCTCAGGTTTGATATCCAGGCCACCACTGCCCACGTGGGAGGGCTGCAGGCTATAGGCCTGCTGAGCGTCGAGGAAAGTGCCCAGTTAAAAGCCGGACTCACCGAGCTGGAGCAGCAGGTGCTATCGGGCGACTACGTACTGGGTCCGCCCTTTGAAGACAGCCACTCGGCCATCGAGCACTTCCTGACCGATAAGCTGGGGTCGTTAGGGGGCAAGGTGCATACCGGTCGAAGTCGTAACGACCAGGTTCAGGTCGCCCTGCGGCTGTACATGCGCGATCGGCTGGAAGGGCTGTACCGGGTCTGCCGCGAGATCTCCCTGGCGCTGCTGGACCGGGCCCAGAGCGACGCGATGACGGTGATGCCTGGCTACACCCATCTGCAGCGGGCGGTGCCCTCCACCGTTGGCCTGTGGCTGGGTGGGCTGGCTGAGGCATTCGTCGACATCGCCGCTTTGGCGCTAACTACCCGGGACTGGATCAACAGCTCGCCCCTGGGCACCGCCGCCGGTTTTGGTGTCAATCTGCCTTTGGCGCGTGAGCAGGTGGCCAAGGAGCTGGGTTTTGATCGGCTGCAGATCAACCCCCAGTATGTGCAAAACTCCCGGGGCCGTTTCGAGCTGCAGGCGCTGACGGCCCTGGCCCAGGCCAGTCTGGAACTGCGCCGCCTGGCCTGGGATTTGAGCCTCTATACCAGCGGTGAGTTTGCCTTTGTTAGCCTGCCCCAGCGTTTTGTGACAGGTTCGTCCATCATGCCCAATAAATACAATCCCGATACCGTTGAGCTTATGCGGGCCCAGCACGCAGTGGTGGCGGGGGCCATGACGGAGCTGCAGACGGTGATTGCATTGCCCTCCGGGTATCACCGAGACCTGCAGGCCAGCAAGCCGCCTTTGCTCAGGGCGTTTGAATCCACCTTACCCGCATTGGCCCTGGTGCCAGGGCTGGTTCGAGAAATGGCGCTGGATAAAGAGCGAATGCTGGCGGCCCTGGAGCCAGCCATGTTTGCCACCGATCTGGCGGTGGAGGCGGCGCGAGACGGCGTACCTTTCCGTGAAGCCTACCGCGCGGCTATGGGGCAGGACGCGGGTCAGCGCAACGGCGCTGACAGCGTGGCGGCACGGGTCTCCCCCGGGGCATGTGCTGATTTGCGACTGGACGAAATCCGCCAACGTTTAGAGGCTATGGCCAGCGGCCAGTAGAAAGCCGTTGGCAGAACCTGGACGGGACCCATAGGCCAGCGGTGTTTATCTGTGATTGAAGCAGGAAGTCCGAAAGGCTGCCCACCGTCGGCCAAAAACCGTGGTTTTCCGGAGTATTCAAAGCGAACCCCTAGCCTCCAAAGCTATGCCCGATCAAAGTCTGCCTCAGGGCTGGTCTGAAAAGTGTTTGCGGCTGAGGGTGTGAAGTTTCGCCGCTGGCCCCATCGGGGGCCATTTGGGGGCAACTGAGATTCAGAAAATCCACCCTGGCGGTAGGCCCTAAATTCAATGATTACGGGGGTTTGCATAGACTGTGTTGCTGGCTGCCAGCAATAGCCTGAAAATAGTTAACGGTTTTTGTTGACAGTCTGAAGCGCACACCTATAATGCACCTCCTCAGCGCTGCAGAGACACTTGCGGCGCTGGATTTTGAGCCACCAACTAACGACCCTCGGGTTGTTTTTTCTTGACTCAAAATCATAGTCGGACTAGCATGTTCGGCCCGGTTGAGCGAAAGGCTCGCCGTTGAAACCGCTCTTTAAAAATTAAGCTAGGTCATTTGTGTGGGCGCTTGCATTAAGGCAAGTGTCAATTATGCAACAAGATGTAAGATAGCCTAAATTCGTTTTGAGAAGAATGGATTCAGGCTCTTCGGAAGAATCGCCGATAGACCAGAGCAGCCGTTAAACGCTGAGCTGGAATTGAAGCAACGTTTAAAAACTGAAGAGTTTGATCCTGGCTCAGATTGAACGCTGGCGGCATGCTTAACACAT
>CAYGPO010000134.1:0-11947 GCA_964351665.1 uncultured Gammaproteobacteria bacterium
GGTCTCAGCTAGCGAGTCCAGATTGGACGATCGGGTGAAAACTCATAGCCATAGCTATGGTTTGAGGCCGATGGTTCAAGATGGGCCGCCCGATGAGGCGAGACACCGAAAGAGACACACCGTCAGCCACCGTCATTTAGGCTGATCAGGCAAGGGCCTGAAAGCACTGGGATTTGCCAGGTCATCAGCGGCCTTCATGAATAATGCGGGCTAGAAATGTAGCGGTGGTCGGCCGGCGCTAAGGCGGTCTGATTCATCAGCAAGCCGCTGGGGTGCAATGGAATTAGGTTCAGGAACGATAGCGGGTAGGATCAGCCACACCGGCGGCGGCAAAACCCTCGCTGCGCAGGCGACAGGAGTCGCAGACCCCGCAGGCCCGGCCCGCCGGGTCTGGCTGATAGCAGGAGATCGTGTCCTGGTAGGGCACACCCAGGGCAACACCCCGTTGAATAATCTCCGCTTTGCTCAGGCTCACCAACGGTGTACGGATGCCAATGGACTCACCCTCAACGCCGGCCTTGGTGGCCAGGGTCGCCAGGGTGGCAAAGGCTTCGATGAACTCCGGCCGACAGTCCGGGTAGCCGGAGTAATCCACCGCGTTGACGCCGATAAAAATATCCCTGGCGCAAAGCACCTCCGCCAGCCCCAGGGCCAGGGATAGCAGGGTGGTATTGCGAGCCGGTACGTAGGTCACCGGTATACCCTCAGCAGGACTCTCGGGTACGTCAATGTCGTCGGTCAGGGCGGAGCCGCCAATGGCGCGCAAATCGATTTTCACCACTCGATGACTGGCCGCACCCAGGTTTTTCGCCAGCGCTGCCGCCGCGGTCAGCTCAACGTTGTGGCGCTGGCCATAGTCCACACTCAGGGCATGACATTCAAAACCCTGGCCTTTGGCCATGGCGAGCACCGTGGCAGAATCCAGCCCCCCGGAGAGCAATATCACCGCTTTCATCGACCCTGCTCATCCCCCCAGAGGATCTTGTGCAGCTGCGGCTGCAGCCGGACGTTGAGCTGATCAGCCAAAATCCAGCCTGCCAGCTCGGTCAGGCCTTGTTCTTCAAAGCTTGGAGAGAACAAGATCTCTAACCCTTCCGGCAGCGAATTGGCTTTGAGAATACTGCAGGCCCAGTCGTAGTCGCCCCGGTTGCAGATGACAAATTTGAGCTGGTCGTTGGGGGTTAGCTGTTCGAGATTGGCCCACAGATTACGATGGCTTTCCCCGGAAGCCGGGGTTTTTACATCCAGCACCCGGCTGACCCGCAGATCCACCGGACTGATGTCCAATGCGCCGCTGGTCTCAAGGGACACCTCATAGCCCGCCTCACACAGCCGGTGCAGAAGATCGACACAGCGCTTTTGCGCCAGGGGCTCTCCGCCGGTGACGGTGACATGAGCCGCGTTGTACTGAGCCACCTGGGCCATGATGTCATCAAAGGTAAACCAGTCGCCGCCATGAAAGGCATAGGCCGTGTCGCAATAGGTGCAGCGCAGCGGGCAGCCGGTCAGACGAACAAACACGGTAGGTTTGCCCAGGCTGCGAGATTCGCCCTGAATGGAATAAAAGATTTCGGTGAGCTTGAGCTGATCGATGCGGGGGACCGCACCCGCTTCAGGGGTTGTTGCAGAGGCACTCATGGTGTCAGCCGGCAAGGCCCGTCAGCGGATATGACCTTCGATCCGCATGGTGCGCAAACGATTTTCCGCTAGCCTTGCCACCGTGGTGTTGGGGAACTGCTGCAGTACCTGATTCAGAGTTCGTTCGGCTTCATCCCACTGTTTCAGCTCGTAGTAGGTAAATGCCAGTTTTAAGGTGGCATCCTGGGCCTTGCTGCTATTGGGGAATTTTGAGGTCAGGGTCTGGAAGGCATCCAGGGCAATCCGATAGTTGCCGGTCACGTAGTAGGACTCTGCCAGCCAGTATTGGGCGTTATCAGCGTATTCACCGTCGGGAAAGGCCTTCAAAAACTCGTCAAAGCGCCGTGCTGACTCCGCATAGCGACCCTGCTTCAGGGCCTCAAAGGCCACGTCATAGGCGGCCTTTTCAGCCACTGGATCTGCCACCGCAGCTACCGCCTGGGTGGGATCCACACCCAATCCGGAGGTCTGCAGGCCCGCATCGATGGGCGCCCGAACTTCTGGCCGCTGGTCCACCACGGGCTGGGTGGAGGTGACGCTGGGATTGCTGCCGTCACCCACCGTAGTGGTGGGCACAGGGTCGTAGGTGCGCACGTTGGTACTGGCGATCTGGGGGCTGTTTTCCGGCCTGCGGGATATTTCACCCAGGCGACGGTCAAGATCCAGATACTGATCCTGCTGCTGGGTTTTAACCTGATCTAAGTCGAAGGACTGGTTTTCCACCAGGCCTCGCAGGGTTTGCACTTCCCGCTGCAGATCATCCAGCTTAAGCATCAGGTCAGCCAGGGTACGCTGGGTTTCCTGATCGCCGGCACTGGCGGCCTGCTGCTCCAGCTTCATGACCCGCTCAGCCAAGGTTTCTCTGGCCCGCTGGGCCGATGCTGGCTGCACAAAAACAACGGCAGCCAGTGCGGCTGCCGTCAGTAGTACCGTTGTGGATCGAATACTCATTGCTGGGAGGTGTAAACAATCTCCACCCGGCGATTCTGACCCCAGCAGCGCTCCTCGCTGCAGTTGTTGGCCGGGCGTTCTTCACCATAAGACACCACCGAGAGCTGAGAAGCGCTGGCTCCCTGGGCATCTACCAGATCGGAGACGGCGTTGCCGCGTCGTTCACCCAAACCCAGGTTGTACTCCCGGGTGCCGCGCTCGTCGGCATGACCTTCCAGGGTAATTCGGGCACCACCATTGGCACCCAGATAGGTGGCGTGGGCGGCGATGATGTCCCGATATTCCTGTTTGATTCTGGCCTGGTCAAAGTCGAAATAGACCACTCGTCGAGACAAGAGACTTTCCGAGTTCGTGAGGTTGAACGGGTTTGAGTAATCCCGCGGGTCAACGCGATCGACCTGAACGGGCTCCGGGGTGCGGGTCGCACCGCTGTCCACAGGGGTTGGGTCAGGGGTGGGCTGCGTCTTATTACCGCTACAGGCTGCCAGGGCAGCACAAACCGTCACCAGTAAGGTGAAACGGGGCAGATTCTTCATCGTCTAACTCCCAAATACAAAAATTGGCGCGTTACTGTCGTAATGGCGACCACGCCGGCTCCCGGATGTCGCCGTCCGCAAATATCAATTGGTGGGCAGTTTGTCCCGCTGCTGCCGCACCAAAGATCGGAATCGCGGATAATACACCCTGCGACCCCCGTCTTGAAGCATAAAGCACCATTCTTCCATTTGGTGCAAAACTGGGGGACTCGTCCAGCGGACCGTCGGAAATGGTCCTTAGGAGATTTCTCTCCGTATCCAGCAACGCAATTTTATAGTTATTGTTGTTTCCATGCACCAGTACCAGCTGACTGCCGTCTGGTGACATGGAAGCCCTTGCATTGTACTCCCCTTGCCGGCTAACCCGCTCAGGCTCAGCGCCGCTTCGAGCTTCAACCCGATAGATTTGCGGCCTGCCGCCCCGGTCAGAGGTGAACAACACATATTTACCGTCCGCACTCCAGGCCGGCTCGGTGTCAATGCCAAAATGGCGGGTCAACTGTACCGTGCGGCGGGTAGCAAGATCCATGACGTAGATCTCAAGATTACCGCTTCTGGATAAGGCCAGGGCCAGCTTTTTGCCATCCGGCGAGAAGGCTGGAGCGCCGTTGATACCCTTAAAGCTGGCAACCAGCTGACGCTGGCCTGAGGCCAGCTCCTGGGTGTAAATTGACGAACTGCCCTTTTCAAAGGACACGTAGGCAACGCTGCGAGCATCCGGCGACCAGGCCGGCGACAGCAGCGGCTCCTTGGAGCGCACCACCGGCTTTGGGCTGAATCCGTCGGCATCGGCCACCATCAGAGAGAACTCGGTGTTGTTGCCCTCGCCGGCGCGGGTGACGTAGACCAGGCGGGTGCGGAAAAACCCCGGTACGTCCAGCAGCTTTTCATAAACCGTGTCGGCAATGTGGTGGGCGGTGTAGCGCAGACCGCCGGCGCGGGCTGTGAACTCCAAGCTCAGCAGCGAATCACCGGTGGTGACGTTCAGCAGATGAATCCGAATCCGGTAGCCTTCCAGCTCGCCGTCGGTGACCTCACCAATGACCAGATAATCCACATTCAGTCGTCGCCAGGTGCCGTAATTGACGTCGGCAACCCGGTACGGCCTTTCGATCATGTCCGCCATGCCCAGGGTACGAAACTGGCCGCTGCGGGACAGATCGTTGGTCACTACCTGGGTCAGGTCTGCTTCCTGATTGGCGCTTTGGGCATTCCAGGCAAAGGGAACAACGGCAATGGGAACCGCAGATTCACCGGACGGGGTGATCACAATCACCACGTCATCCTGTGCCAGGGTGGCACTGCTGATGATCATCAACAGCGCCGCCGCCAGCCCTGCAAGACCCTGCGGCCAATGTGTAACGCTCAAGTACATAGCTAGTCCACCACAAATTCAAAAGTGAGTTGGCGACGAAAGACCCGTTCAAAACCCTGGTAGGGCAGCGGCTCGGAGCGCAGTACTGCGTCCACAATCGAGCGTTTGGTCACTTCGTCTACATTACATCCCGGCGCTACGGTGGCGCTGATGACATCGCCACCGGGTAGCTGGCTGACCTTAACCCGGCAGCGCTCGCCGGTGCGAGCGGTGGGTGGTTTGCGCCAGTTTTGTCGCACCATGGCGGCAATCAGTCCCACCCACTCTTCCATTTTTGTCAAATCCTGGTCAGCCTGGCGCTGCTGGTTTTCTGCGTCAAACAGCTGCTGCCGGCGCTGGTCCTCCAGAGCCTTGCTGTTGGCCTGCTCCTCCGCTTCCCGCTGGGCCTGGGTGGCGGCCAGATCCTGCTGCTGCTTTTTTCTTTCAGCGACGATTTTTTCCCGCTGGGCCTTTAAATCGGCCTGCTTTTCCGCCAGCTCCTGATTCCGCTTGCGCTCATCGGCCAGGCGCTGGCTGCGGGCGTCTTCTGCCTGTTGGCGCTGGACCTGGGCCTGGCGCACTTTTTCCAGCTCCTGGGCCTTGCGCTCGGCTTCTGCCTTGCGTTTGGCCTGCTGATCTTGCTCCTGCCGGCGCCGCTCAGCGGCGGCGTCCCGCAGCACCTGGGTTTTGGCATCGCTGCGCTGCTGCTGGGCCGCGCGCATGGCGCTGGTATCCACCACCACCGCCTGGATGGCGTTGGGAAACTTTGGCTGGATGGGCTCGCTGCTGAACTGCAGGCCATACACCAGCAGCAGGCCAATCACGCCGTGCAGCAACAGGGACTGGGCCGCCGCTGAGGTGTTTTCCAGTACCGCGCTGGTCACGGCTCAATGTCCAGTGGGTCAGACATCAGCCCCACCTTCGGCACTCCAGCCTTCTGCAGCGCCACCATCGCCTCGTAAACCCTGCCGTAGGGCACCGACTGATCACCGCCGATCAACACCGAAATATCCGGGTTATTGCGGACAAAAGCAGAAACCTTGGTGATTAGGGTTTCAATATCAATCAGCTCAACGGCGCCGTCCAGAGACAGATAAAAATCGCCGTTGGCCATCACGTTCACCACCACCGGCTCATCACTTTGCTGATCCATGGGCGCAGCGTCAGCTTCCGGCAGTTCAATCTCCACCCCAAGCTGCAGCAGCGGCGCGGTAATCATGAAAATAATCAGCAGCACCAGCATTACGTCAATGTAGGGCACTACATTGATCTCCGCCATCTGCTTGCGCTTACCCCTGGCCATCAATCGTCCATGTCCGCCTGACGGTGCAAGATGGTGGAAAATTCTTCTTTAAAGGTGTCGTAGCGACCCTCCAGACGTTCCACCTCGCTGGAGTATTTGTTGTAGGCCACCACCGCGGGAATGGCCGCAAACAGGCCCATGGCGGTGGCAATCAGGGCCTCGGAAATACCCGGCGCCACCATCGCAATGGTGGCCTGGTTGACGTTGGACAACTTGTTAAAGGAAATCATGATTCCCCAAACCGTGCCAAACAACCCTACATAGGGGCTGGTGCTGCCCACGGTGGCCAGAAAACTCAGGTGGTTTTCCAGATGATCAAGCTCCCGGTGCAGGGCCACCCGCATGGCTCGTTCGGCCCCTTCCAACATTCGGGAACCGGAGCCGGGCTTGCGCTGGCGAGTGCGGGCAAATTCCCGAAAGCCAGCCTCAAAAATGGATTCCAGCCCCGCCACCCGGCTGCGCTCGCCGCTGATTTCACGAAACAGCGCAGCCAGATCCACACCGGACCAGAAGCGTTCCTCAAAATCGTCGGCGTTTTTTCGTGCAACGGCGATCATTTTGCGCTTGCCAAAGATGATCCACCAGGACGACACCGAGGCCAACAGCAAGATCAGCATCACAATCTGCACCGGAATACTGGCCGACAGGATGAGCTCAAGGGGATTAAATTCACCCATGACCGTCTAGCCCGGAGGGTTCGATGTGCTGATGAAAGTACTCATGTTTATTCATTATTCGGCTTTTCCTGACCGTTTTGAGGCAAAAACAGGCGCAAATTATGACAGGCTTCAGACGCCGCCGCTCGCCGGGGTGGGTGATATCAATAGCCAAGGTGCGCGGCCCGCTGTACCGCAAGAGCTGAGGGCACCGACCCGGCGCTGGTGTGCTGCTCAGTTGTCAACTCCTGACCCACCCATTGGCCATCCTCGGATGGCGCGGAGCTCGCAACGGCAGTCCCAATACTTCGACCCGGCCGGCGGCCTCGTGTTCACAGATTCCGCAAAAGCTGTGGAAATCGCTTGGGAACCCAGCGTTTAGCGTCCAGACAGGCGGCCTGGCCGCGTCCGGTAACCAGCAGTTTTCCGTCAGACACCCGCAGCACCTGCTGGTGCACGCTGAAGCTGGCGCCGCGACGATCGTGCAAAGCGACCGTAACATCCAGCTCATCATCCAGCCGGGCCGGCGCCAGATACTCAGCGCTAATGGAGCGCATCACCATGACCACCCCTTCCTGGGCCTCCAGCTCACTTTGAATAACGCCCCGCTGACGCAGCCACTCGGTGCGGGCCCGCTCCATGAATTTCAGGTAATTGGCGTAGTAAACAACGCCGCCAGCATCGGTGTCTTCCCAGTAGACCCGCAGCCGCCAGACGAAATCCGCCGGACACTCAGTCGTCATTGCTAACCTCGCCATCGCTGTGGCAGTCGGCGCCGCTGAACAGGTCGCCGTTGGGGTCAGATGCTGATCGTGGATGGGGCTTTAGGCCAAAGTGTCGATAGCCCTTGCTGGTAACCATCCGGCCCCTGGGGGTGCGCATAATGAAACCCTGCTGGATCAAATAAGGTTCCAGCACATCCTCGATGGTGCCGCGCTCCTCGCTGATGGCGGCGGCCAGGGAGTCCACCCCCACCGGCCCACCGTCGAAGTGTTCAATCAGGGTTTTCAGCAGTCGCCGGTCCTGGGCATCAAAACCGGCCTTGTCCACGTCCAGCATACCCATGGCGGCCTGGGCAATCGCCTCGTTGATCACCCCATCACCCTTAACCTGGGCGTAGTCCCGGACCCGGCGCAGCAGTCGGTTGGCGATCCGGGGCGTACCCCGGGAGCGACGCGCCAACTCCACCGCTCCGGTGTGATCACAGGCGATATTGAGGATCTTCGATGAGCGCTCAACAATCTGGGTCAGCTCGTCAACACTGTAAAACTCCAGCCGCTCCACAATCCCAAAGCGATCGCGCAGGGGTGAGGTCAACAGGCCGGCCCGGGTGGTGGCGCCAACCAGGGTAAAGGGCGGCAGGTCCAGCTGGATGGAGCGGGCCGCCGGACCCTCGCCAATCATCAGGTCCAGCTTGTAGTCTTCCATGGCCGGGTACAACACTTCTTCCACCACCGGCGACAGGCGGTGAATTTCATCCACAAACAGCACGTCATGGGGCTCAAGGTTGGTCAGCTGGGCGGCCAGATCACCGGCCCGCTCCAGCACCGGGCCAGAGGTGATTTTTAAGGTGGCACCCAGCTCGTTGGCGATGACGTGGGCCAGGGTGGTTTTGCCAAGCCCCGGCGGGCCGTAAATCAAGGTGTGATCCAGAGACTCGCCGCGGCCCCGGGCCGCCTGGATAAAAATCCCCAGTTTTTCTTTTACCCGCTCCTGGCCCAGACACTCTTTTAAGGTTTGGGGCCGCAGACTACGGTCGATTAAATCGTCTTCACCATCGCCGCCCATCAGTCGGTCATCCATCAGCTGGCGACCTGAGATTTGAGCGCCTGGCGAATGATCTCTTCAGCGCTTAAGCCCTCACCCTTGACCTGTTGCACCATCCGCGCAACCTCGGCAGGTTTATAGCCCAGATTGCGCAGCGCAGCGGTGGCCTCAGCAGCGGCGTCGCCGGCGGATACCGGGGTTCCAGGCAGGCCAGTAGCCGCCACCCCTTCAGGCAATCGATCCCGCATCTCAATAATCAGACGCTCAGCGGTTTTCTTGCCTATGCCCGGCAGGCGGGTCAGGGCCGGTGCATCGTTATTGTTCACCATGGCGACAAACTCAGACACGCTAACCCCGGATAAGATGGCCAGGGCCAGCTTAGCCCCCACCCCGCTGACCTTAAGCAGATTACGGAACAGCTCTCGCTGAGTCTCATCGGCAAAACCATACAGAGTGTGAGAATCCTCTTTCACCATCAGGTGGGTCAGGATGGTTACCGCCTCACCCTCCATGGGCAGATCAAAAAACACGCTGATGGGTGCCTCAAGCTCGTAGCCCACTCCGCCCACCTCAACCATTAGCAGCGGCGGTCGTTGGTGGATCAGAGTGCCCCTGAGTCTGCCGATCATCGGCCACCGGCCCGGGCAGCCAAAGCTGCCGTCGTCGCAGCCAGACGAGTGTTGGTAGCCCGGTGGTGGGCGTGACAAATTGCCGCCGCCAGGGCGTCGGCGGCGTCAGCCTGCAGCGGCGGCGTCAGCTTCAGCAGCATCGCCACCATGTGCTGAACCTGCTTTTTATCCGCGCCACCGCCGCCCACCAGAGCCTGCTTGATGCTACGGGGTGAATACTCGGACAGCTCACAGCTTGCCCCGGCAGCCACAATGGCCGCGCCCCGGGCGTGGCCCAGCTTGAGGGCAGAATCCACATTGCGGGACATGAATACCCGTTCCACCGCCACTTCCTGGGGCTGATGTTCGGCCACCGCCTGGCGCACGCCTTCATAGATCGCCTGCAGCCGGGAATTAAAATCACCGTCACCGGTTTTGATCGCAAAGTGGGCCACGTGGTGCAGCTGATTACCCACGGCGTCGATGATCCCGATCCCCGTCACCACCGAGCCCGGGTCAACACCCAGGATTCGCACGGCTTTTTGGGCCGGTGGCCTAGCTGGCGTCATAGGCCTCATCGGGGATCTGTGCATTGGAGTAGACCGCCTGGGTATCGTCCAGATCTTCCAGCATATCCAGCATACCCAGCACGGTCTGGCCGGCTTCAACATCCAGATCCACGCTGACGTCAGGTTTCATGGTGACCTCAGCGTCGTCGGGCATCAGCCCAGCCTCGCGCAGGGCATCTCGCACCTGTTCAAAATCGTCTGGATTGGTAATCACTTCCAGCGCGCCCTGATCCTCGATGATGTCTTCGGCGCCGGCTTCAAGGGCCGCTTCCATGATGGCGTCTTCGTCAGCGCCGGGGCCGTAGGTAATCACTCCCTGTTTGTTGAACAGGTAGCCCACGGAGCCGTCGGTGCCCAGGCTGCCGCCATACTTGGTAAACGCATGGCGGACCTCGGCCACGGTGCGGTTGCGATTGTCGGTCAAGGTATCAACCATCACCGCCACCCCACCCGGGCCATAACCTTCGTAGCGAATCTCTTCGTAGGTCACGCCTTCCAGGTCGCCGGTGGCCTTTTTGATCGCCCGCTCCAGGGTGTCTTTAGGCATATTCGCGGCGTTGGCTTTGTCGACGGCCAGACGCAGCCTAGGGTTGGCGTCGGGATCCCCGCCGCCGGCCTTGGCCGCCACCGTGACCTCTCGAATGACTCGGGTGAAGATTTTTCCGCGCTTACGATCCTGGGCCTTTTTGCGGTGCTGAATGTTAGCCCACTTGCTATGTCCTGCCATCAATCCTGACTCTGGTGTACCAAGAGCCGCTATTTTATCACCGCCGGCCTGCAACCACCGAAAATCCGCCAAAGACCGCAACCAGGGCAGAATCTTGCCGCCTGTGCGGCGGCCAAGCACTGCCCCTTCCCCTTATACTGTGAGCCACTGGCCAGGAGCTGCGGCTTAATGACAATACCTAATCCGTTTCGCAAACCGCCCCCGGCACTGGCTGATCTGTTAAGCCCCCATGTGGCCAGCCAGGCAGAGGCCCTGTGCGCCCGGTTCACCAGCGGCCAGCCCTTTCGCCATGTGGTCATTGATGATTTCTTTGAGCCGCAGTTTTGCGCCCGGCTGGTGGCGGAGTTTCCCGACTTTAACGAGAAGCTGGCGCTGAACGAAAACGGCGAACTGGGGGCCAAAGCGGTGCATGAGCGGGTCCGGAAACTGGGACCGGCTTTCCGGGATCTGGACGATCTGGTAAAGCAGCCGTCGTTCCGGGATCTAATTGGGCAAATCACCGACATAGCCGGCCTGCAATACGATCCGGACTATTTCGGCGGCGGCACCCACGACAACCGTCACGGTCAGGACCTGGACCCCCACATAGACTTTAACTACCACCCCCGCAACGGCCAGCATCGACGCCTGAACCTGATTGTCTACCTGAACCCACGCTGGGAAGCGGACTGGGGCGGACTGCTTGACCTGCACAGCGACCCCCGGCAAAGGGCTGACCAGGACCGCCTGACCCAAATCATGCCGGTAATGAATCGCTGCGTGATCTTTGAAACCACTGAGAACTCCTGGCATGGCTTTGCTCGTATCAACCTGCCGCAGCCGTTGCGCCATCTTTCCCGGCGCTCCTTCGCCCTTTATTACTACAGCCGCGAGCGGCCACCCCAGCAAACCGCCAGACCCCACTCAACGGTCTATGTGGATCGCCAGCTGCCGGATCGTTTTGTCCCGGGCATGACCCTCAGCGAGGCCGATGTGCAGCAGTTGGAAACCCTGCTGATGCGCAGGGATCATCACAACCAAAGGCTGTATGCCAACATTCACGATCTTTCAAGCCAGCTGTCCTCTGCCAGCAGCTACCTGGATTACGTGAAGCGACAACCCACAGACGGGCAGGACACTGCCCCAGCCGGTGATGAGGAAATTCATCGCCAGCTGCAGCAGCTGGCAATGATGCGCAGCGAGCTGGCGGCCATGCGATCTTCGCCCTGCTGGCGGCTGACCCGCCAGCTGCGGGGCATCGCCGGGCGCCTGCTGAGACGACTAAAGAACTAAGAAACCTCTGACTGCCATTGCTTGAGCAGGTCCAGACTCACGCCACAGCCGCCGCAGGCGATGACCAGCGGTTCCCTGGCATCAATCAGCCCCTCGTAAACGGCGCTCAGGGCGGCGCCGCAGGCCGGTTCCACCAAGCGTCGCTGCTCGTCAACAAAACGGCGACAGCCCGCCAGCGCCTGACGGTCGCTGACCACCACAGAGTGAACCTGATGGCGCTGGGTCCAGCGCCGGGCCTGCTCCGCCACCTGCCGCGCACCCAGGGTTAGGGCGATGGTAGAGATGGCCTCAAGGGTCGCTGGCTCACCGGCCTGCATGGCCGCATGCAGGGATGCTGCACCTTCGGTTTCCACCGCAAACACCGGCACCTGGCTCCAGCCCGCCCTGTGCATTCCCTCAAGCACGCCGCTGAGCAGGCCGCCGCCGCCCACCGACATCACCACCGCATCGGGGACAATGCCGTCGACAACACATTCGTCAATAACGCTGGCGTGACCCGCCCAGATTTGCTCATGATCGAAGGGGTGGGCGTAGAACGCGCCCAGCTCTTTACAGAACGCTCTGGC
>CAYGPO010000135.1:0-8854 GCA_964351665.1 uncultured Gammaproteobacteria bacterium
ACAGTCATGTTTTCACCACCTCGACCACAATCTTGCCGCGAGTCCTGCCGGTTGCGCTCATTTCGTGTGCGGTCCTGAAGTCCGGAAACGGAATCGTGGCTGCGATGGTAGTCTGCAGGTCGCCGGCGTCGAGGAGAGCCGCGATTTTCCTGAGCTGCCCACCGTCAGGCTGGGCCATCATCCGCAGCATAGTCACCTGCTTTTGCTCCGCAGCAGCCATTGTCGACTCGTCCACCGGAACGGCCAGTACCAGTTTTCCGCCGGGCCTTAATACCTCAAGCGATCGCACCGTGGTGTCGCCACCGACCAGATCCAGCACCAGGTCCAGGTTTTCCAGCTGCGCTTCGAATGCGCGCTGCCGATAATCGATCACATCGTCAGCACCCAGCTGGCGGACAAACGCCTCGTTGCCGGCAGACGCTGTTGCCGTGACCCGGGCACCGGCTCGTTTGGCCAGCTGCACGGCAAAACCGCCCACGCCACCGGCCGCCGCATGGATCAGCACCTCCTGGCCCTGCTCGAGGCCGCCATGGTCAAACAGGCCTTGCCAGGCGGTTAAAGCGGCCAGCGGTACCGATGCCGCCTGTACGTGGGTCAGCGTCGCCGGTTTTGCTGCCGCGCAGCCTGTCTTGACGGTGACGTACTCCGCGTATGCGCCGGTCAGCCCTCGCATCGCAAAGACGGCGTCGTTGACCTGAAAGTCCGAGACCGCCCCACCCACCTGCTCGACGATGCCCGAAACATCGCCACCAAGCACGGCGGGCATTTCCAGCGGTATGCGTTCTTTTGCATAGCCCTGGCGCAATTTCCAGTCAATGGGGTTGATGCCGATGGCGACGACACGAACCAGCAGCTCATCACTGGCAGCCACGGGGCGAGCCAATTCGCTGCTGGTCAGCACTTCGGGGCCGCCATATTCGCTGATGGTAACCGCGCGCATCATGTTCATTTCAAAATCCTCAAGGTCGATCGATAGGTTCAGGCAGGGTTTCGACGGCCACCAGGCGAGAGTCCGCGCTGGCCCAGCGGATTTTCCGCACTTCTACGTATTCCTCGGACTGATAAAAGGCGTTCAGCGCATCCATGTCGGGGAACTCGATGATCAGCGTCCTTCGAGGGTGCCAATCGCCTTCCAGCACCTTAACCTCTCCCCCAAGCGCGATGTAACGGCCGCCAAATTTGTTGACGATATCTGGGTTGGCTTCTCGATATTTCGTGTAGGTTTCACCGTCACGGACGTCAATGTCGGCGATTAGAAAAGCGGGCATGGCTAGTCTCCCTTTGGGGTGCGTCACAATCCCCAGCATATACCGCGCAAGCTGTTGAGCAGAAGGGTTTCCGGAAACGTGCGGCCTGGCCTCGCGACAGGCCGAAACAGCGCCGCGGCTCCGATCTTTAATAATTGGCCATCAGTAAAGCCGAGCATGGGGGCTGAGTTGGCACAACATTATTGGCTCGCGGTCAACGTCAGTTATCGGTTACAGTTCGCCAACCAAAATCACTTCCCTCGCTGCTACTAAGCCCACTGGAACCGTCGTAATGCCAACGTTTGATACCGACACGCTGAGTAAAGCCGAATCCTATAAACTTCTCACCGGAGCCATCGTGCCTCGGCCCATTGCGTGGGTCAGCACTCTGTCCAATGCCGGTGTGCCTAACCTGGCGCCCTTCAGTTTTTTCAACGGGGTAGCTGCTGTGCCGGCTACGCTCGGATTTACGGTCGGGGTGGATGCTGAGGATGGAAGCTTCAAGGATACCCATCTCAACCTCCGGGAAAATGGCCAATGCGTTGTTAATATCGTGACCGAGGCAACCGCCACGGTCATGAATCAAACCTCGATCAACCTGCCATTCGAGGACAGTGAGTGGGAGTATGCAGGGCTCACCCCGCAGCCGTCAGATCGCGTAAAACCGGCCCGCGTTCTGGGCAGCCCCATCCAGTTCGAGTGTGAACTCAGTCAAATGGTTACGCTGCAAAACGAGCTGGGACGCAGCGACCTGATGTTATGCCACATACTCCTAATGCACGTTGACGACCGGGTCTATCTGGGCGATCACAAGATTGACCAGGTCAAAATGCAGGCCGTGGGGCGGATGGGTGGCACCGACTACACCCGGACCCAGGATCTTTTCAACATGCCCCGTCAGCACTTCGTTACCGATAACGTCAGCAAAGACTGACCACGGGACTTGTAACAAGACGCAGCCGCGGGTAATCCTGTTGCGCCCTTCAAGGCGGGTGACTCATAACCTGCGCAGTTGTCCCGTTACTTGCCCACAAAATGATCTCAATGCGGCAGGCCGCGAGCTATTTGAGCGGATGGGATGCGCGGCTGTAGCCATACGGGACAGGGGGGCGCGCGTCGCCCCATACTGAAACAGCATAGCTGCATGCGCAAAGCACTGTTGCAATTTGCTCGCCGCAATTCTATAACTTGGAGTGGAATTTCAAATAAGCGAGCAATCCAGGTCTTGTCCGGCACACCCTCAAATACCTTCGGTCTCACTGCCAAAAGCCGCAAAGAGATACCTGGCGGCAGCGAAGCCGAAGACCGGCTCCTGGCAATGATCACCGCACTGACCGGGGAGCTGTCGATCACCCGGGAGCGTCTCGATACGCTGGAGCGTCTGGTAGAAAGCGCCGGAGTTGTAACCCAGGCACAGGTGGAGTCTTTTAGTGCCAACGAAAAACAGTTTGAACAACGGCTCAGCCTGCGTCAGCGTCTGATCGCTAAGGTCTTCCGGCCGCTGCGCGCAGCCGCGGAGCGCGATCTGGCCAGCGTGACCCGTACCAAGGCCGCCAACAAACCGGCGCAAGATGTCGCCAGCGCTGACCAACCAGAGCAGGCAACACCATGAGCAATACACTCCGCGATACACACCCCATGTTGCCTTCGGCCACCCACGATGAGCTGGCCGAGCAGCTGTTTAACCTCGCCCTCAAGGGCTATCTCTTTCAGACTCTTGACCCGCCGGAGCGTGCCCTGGCGGAGGCGCTGGATGAAGAAAAGCAGCTGCCCATAGACGAGCGCGCCCGCAGGGTACGCGAGGATTTGCATCAGTTCGACAGCTATCGCAACCTGATCAGCCTGCGCCGCACCGCCCAGGAGGCGATGTGGGACTCAATCAAAACCAGCATTGAGCGCCAGGCGGCAGATCTCAACCAGCGGGGGAACATCGAAAACCCCATCGGTGAATTGCGCCTGGATCCCGACTTTGTCGCGCCGGCCTACTTAAGGGCCGCCGATACTCACATGATGCCCGGCGGCTACCATCACGATCCGGAGGAGGGCAGCGTGTTGCAGGGCGCCCTGATGGACCGTGGCGGTGCGGTGTATATGCTGGGCCGCAGCGGTGGCCTCATGAACGATGGCCGCGGCCAGTGCGCCATGTCACACGTGCTGGAGTGTTACCCGGATCTTCAGCCCGAGCGGGTGCTTGATCTTGGTTGCGGCGTCGGCGCCAGCACGCTGCCGGCTGCCATGTGCTTTCCCGACGCGCAAGTACACGGCATCGATGTGGGTGCGTCGGTGTTGCGCTATGCCCATGCCCGGGCCGAACGGCTCGGAATTGCCGTGCATTTTTCCCAGCAAAGTGCTGAACATACTCACTTCCCGGACGAATCTTTTGACCTGGTTTACTCCTGTGTTCTGATCCATGAAACCTCACGCACCGCGGTGCCCAACATCGTTCGTGAATCGCACCGCCTCCTTCGCCCCGGCGGCGTGGCGGTGCATCTCGAGGTACCCATACGCTACGACGATCTGGACCTGTGGGATCACCTCGGCGCCGACTTCGAGACCCGATACAACAACGAGCCGTTCTGGATGGGCGCTGTGAAAGCCGACCTGCACGGCGAACTGACGGACTGCGGCTTTCGCAACGTCATCAGCGGATTCCAGCCGGCAACGCGGGACGCGAAAAGCGGCCCCCAAGGTTTCTCGGGTGAAAATCTCGGTGTGTTTCGCTCCTGGTATGTCGTATCGGGTCAAAAGTGACCCCCGCGGGCTTGGCGGCCCAGAGGGTTTTTGAATACTACCCCCGACCCCCGGTCGACATAACAGCCGGGGCCGCCTGCTACTGCACCTAGTGGGCGGCCGTCGCAACTTAAATGAGGAAAGCCCTTGCTCAATCCATCCGAAACGGTGACGGCCAACGTGGTTACCGAGGACTCCAATGATGTGTCGACCCGGACGGTTGTTGGATGGGGGGTAGGGTCTCTCGCGATAGCGATCCTGTTCAACACAACCAACATGCTGATGCTTCGCTACCTCGTAGATTACGTGGGTATCGCCGCCGCCGTGGCTTCCGGCCTAATTGCCTTTTCCAAAGTGTACGACACGGTGACCGACCCGATCATGGGGGTTATCTCCGATCGCACCAGGTCCCGAATCGGACGCCGGCGCCCGTGGCTGCTCATCGGTGCGTTTCTGTGCTCGGCTGCCCTGCCGTTGCTGTTTATCATGCCGGATTTGTCCGGCACCACGCAGCTGCTTTACGCGGTGTTTGCACTGCTGTTCTACGCCACCGCCTATACGGTGTTTTCTGTGCCCTACATGACCATGCCGGTAGAGATGACCGACGATCGACATATGCGTTCGATCATTTTTTCCTGGCGTGTGAAGGCTATTGCCGTTGGGCAAGTAGTTGCCGGCGGCGCGGCACCCGCGCTGATTGTGTATTTCGGTGGCGGCGAGGAAGGTCATGCGGGGATGAGCCTGGTGATGGGCAGTGCAATCTTAATCTCGGCCCTGGCCTGTTTTTATTTTACGAAAGATGCACGTTCGCTGCCGATTGTTACCCACAAGGGTCCCGGTTTTTCCGAGCAAGTTCGTACGCTGGCCTCTGACCGCAATCTGATCTGGTTACTGAGTGGAAAGATGGTCCATCTGGTTGCTGTGGCCTTCGGCGCCTCAAGCTTCGCCTTCTTCACGTTGCGGGTGCTCCAATTGCCCGATACCTATCTGTCCCTATATATCGTGGCATCCTCGGTGGGAATTTTCGGGTCCGCCGGACCGCTGGCCAAGCTCTCGAAACGTATCGGCAAGCAAAATACCTACTCCCTTAGCGTGGCGCTGTACGCAATTGTGAGTAGCAGCTGGTACTTTGCACCGGTGGGGGAGACCGCGGTGCCCATTGTTGTTCGCGGTGTGCTGATGGGAATCGGCGGGTCGGGGATGATGCTGATAGCCCAGTCGCTGCTCTCCGATGTAATGGCGGATGATCGCGCTCGCACCGGCTTGTCCCGCGAGGGCGTCTACGCTGGGCTGTACACAACGATCGAGAAACTCTCTTTTGCCTTTGGAATTGCCATTGTTGGCGCACTGCTGGGATTTGCGGGTTATATAGCGGGTAATGCGCAAGGTATAGACCAGCCGCAGTCGGCTCTGGACGCCATTCGCTGGTCGGCTTCAGTGATTCCCGCGGGGCTGGCGATTGTGGCCGCCTTCGCCATCCACCAGGTGCGACCGTCTATCGCGGCCGGGCCGAAGCTGTAGCAATGTCGGCCGGCTTCAGCAGAAGGAAACTCCTGGCCGCGATGGGGATGGGCGTGATGCTCGTCCCGGCTATGGGTCCGTCCCTCGCTGATGTGGTGCCAGAAGACGCGAGGGATCGCGCCGCCGGCTCGCGTTCTGCAAACGTTGTAGTCCGCCGGGGTTATGCGGATTGCCGATTTGGCCAGCTTCACTATATGCATGGCCGGCCATCGTCTGGCGTTACCAGTAAGCCCACCCTGATACTACTGCATCAAAATCCATCGTCCTCCGTGGAATATGAATACTTCCTGCAGGCGATGGCCGAAGACCGCGAGGTCTTTGCTTTCGATACACCCGGTAACGGCATGTCTGACTGGCCCCCGAAGCCGTTGGACATGGCCGGCTACGCCCAGGCGTTCTCTGACGGCCTGAGCAGTCTTGGCCTGGGCAGCGAAACTCCCGTGGATGTCTACGGTTTTCACACCGGCACCCTGCTCGGCGCTGAACTGGCCATCGCTGAACCAAAGCGGGTCGGTCGGCTGGTACTGACCGGGATTCCCTATCGGAGCGAGGAGCAGCGCCAGGAGCAGCTCGACAAGATCGCCAGCGGACCAAAACTCACCGATGACGGTGAGGAGATCCTCAAGCTGCAGCGGGCCTTGTGGAAGTTTGTCGTCACAGCCCGTGACCCCAGGGTGCCCCTGGACCGCGCTGCCCGCATGTACATGGAAAAAGCCAAACCCATGGATCGCTACTGGTGGCCCTACACGGCGGTCTGGACCTACGCGTTCAAGGAGCGATTTCCGTTGATCTCCCAGCCGGTGCTGGTGGTGCAGCCCCACGAGTCCCTGCTCGAGGCTTCAGGCCGCGCCGCCAGACTGATCAAGGACATGCAATTTGTGGAATTGCCCGATCTGGAGCGTGACGTGCTCGACGTGGGCGTCGACGAGCTGGCGCGAGAGCTGCGTCGGTTTTTGGGTTAGCGGTCTATTGAACCTGATGGAGCGTGGGGAAAATGCCATTGTTCAACGCGAACCTGGACTCACTAAGAACTTTGGCAAGCTGTCACCATGGAGTCTTACGCAATGAGTGATCCGGAAGTTCTTGTAATTGGCGCCGGCCTTGCGGGGCTCAACGCGGCGCTGGATCTGCATGATGCGGGGATTGACGTGCAGGTGCTGGAAGCCGCCGAACGCGTGGGCGGCCGGGTCTATACCATGGACTTTGGCGACGGTCCCGTGGAAGCTGGTGCCACCACCTATGGCCCCACCCACCTGCGCTCACTGCAGCTGCTGGATCGTTTTGCCATCGAGACGGAGGTGTTCTCGATGGAGATCGGTTTTGCCTACTCGGTCCATGGTGATCTTTGTAGCGCGAAGGACTGGCCAACATCCGCCGGCAACCACCTGGTGGGTGATGAGCGGGAGATCCTGCCTTCGCGCATCGACAACTACTATATGCAGGCCTTTCTGCCCTTCGATGGCCTGGGCGACTGGCTCGATCCGCGCTACGCCCAGTACGACATCCCCTTCGCGGATTTTCTGCGCGCCAAGGGTGTGTCCGACGAGGCCCTTCGCCTGGTCAATATGTGCATCAATACCGACGATATCCAAACCGTTTCGGCCCTGTCGATTTTTCGCGATGCCATCAAGTGGCGCGAGGTTGGCTATACGGATCCCAAAAATTTCAACCAGTACGGTGCCGCCCAGTATCGCCCCGTGTTTGCGGTCAAGGGTGGGCAGGAACTGCCCAAAGCGATGGCCGCTGCGCTGGAACGCCCAGTGCTTTTTGGCAAGGACGTGCGGTTTGTGGGCTATGGGCCAGACCAGGTTCAGGTCACGTGCCTGGATGGTTCGGTTTACCGTGCGCGTCGCGTGGTGATCGCCGTGCCCATGGTGACGCTGAAGACTTTGGACTTCAGCCCGCCCCTGCCAGGCCTGCTGCATGAGGCCATCCAGACCTCCAGGGCATCAGCCAACACCGGTTTCTTTCTGCGCATCAAAAGGCCCTACTGGGACGACGACGGGCTGCCGCCCTCGCTGTGGACAGACACGATATTTGAGCGTCTGCTGGCCGCGCCCGAGGAAGAGGGTGACGGCAGCGGCGGCGTGGCGCGAATCTGGATCAACGGCGACAACGCCAATCGCGTGGATCGCCTGGGTGAGCGCGCGGACGAGCTGCTGCTGCAGACCCTGGCTCGCGTCCGACCGGCAACCGAGGGTAAGCTTGAGGTCCTGGGGCGAATCTCCTGGGGTTCCGACCCACATATTGGCGGCGAAAAATATGTGATGGGGCCGGGCCAGGTCACTCGTTATGGCAAGGTCATCTCAAACCCCGTCGGGCCGGTCCATTGGGCAGGTGAGCATCACAAAAGCCGCGACCAGGGGGCCGAAGCGGCCCTGCAGTCTGGAGCGCGCGCCGCCCGCGAGCTGGTCGCGGAGCTTCGCCCGCAAAAGGCCCAGGCGGGGTAGTGTATAGCGGGTTGGGCCACCGGTATGCGGTGCGGCAAAGAGTCAGGTTTTTCAGACATTGGACACAAAAGCGGAGTTGATTATGCGCTGCACCATTCGTTTCGTTAGGTCTCTGGCACTCGCGCTGAGCGCGTGTGTATCGATGATTGTCAGCGCCGCCGAGCCTGACCCGGTTCCCACCATTTCCATCGAGGCGCTGCGCGCCAAATACGAGCTGCCCAATTCGCGCTACGCCAATCTCGACGGCGTCGAGCTCCATTACGTCGATGAGGGGACGGGCCCGGCTGTGCTGCTGGTGCATGCGTCCTACCAGGGTCTGCGCTCCTGGGATGGGCTTGCCGAGCGCCTCAGGAAAAACTACCGCGTGTTGCGTTTCGATTTTCCCAGTGCGGGTCTGAGTGTCGACAACAAGCCCGTGCCGCCGGAAAAATTCAACATGATGGGTCGCTACGTGGACACGATTGGTCATTTCACCGAGCACATGGGCCTGGACCGATTTGCGCTGATTGGCACCTCCAGCGGGGGTGCGGCATCGTTCCGCTATGCCAGTGCCAATCCAGATAAAGTGTCACGGCTGGTGCTGATCAACAGCGCGGGGATGCCGCGTATTCCCCGTACCAATCCTTTGCGCGACCGCCCGGCGGTAGCCAAATGGGCGGGCATGGAGGTGCGCCCCCGTGAGTTCTGGGCCTTTGGCCTGTCGGAAAACTTTTTCAAGCCCGGAACGCCTCCGGACTGGATCATCGACCAGGCCTACGACTACGCCCGGCGGGAAGGACGCGCCGAGATGGCCAGAAACTACGTTTACTCCACCGGCGATCCCAAGACAACACTGAGCGGGATATCCGCGCCGACGCTGATCATGTGGGGCAAAAGCAATCCTACCGTGATGCACCTGGAGGCGGA
>CAYGPO010000135.1:8954-11918 GCA_964351665.1 uncultured Gammaproteobacteria bacterium
ATGCCTGACAAAATTCGCAGCAGCCGGGTCAACATTTCTCGCAGGAAATTTATCGCAGGGACTGCAGCCACCGGGCTGGTGCTGTCCTTTGGCCTCGGTGGCCGGATCGCGGTTGCCCAAGGCAGTGTTGCCGAAGGCCTCCGACGCGGCGCTTTTCTGCACATACCCACCGAGGGCCCCATTCAGATCACCATTCCCACCACCGAGCTGGGTCAGGGGGCGCACAGTGCGCTGTCGCGCATCCTGGCGGAGGAACTGGAGGCTGAGTGGAACGACATCGAGGTGGTGTTGCCCCATGCGGATGCGGGCCTGGTGGCCAGCAAAACCGGGCGCCAGCGAACGGCGGCCAGCGAGGGTGTGAAAGTCTATTTCGAGCAGCTGCGAACGGTCGGCGCCAGTGCCCGGGAGATGCTCGTGGCCGCCGCTGCGATGCGCTGGGATGTGGCCCCGGCACAGTGCCACGCTGCCGGCAGTCAGGTTCATCACCGGGCCAGCGGACGGAAGGCAAGCTTTGGGCAACTGGCCGAGGCCGCAGCCAAGCTGCCGGTGCCTGAGGAGCCGATGAAAAAGCCTCCCGCGGACTTCAAATTGATTGGCAAAACCCTGCCGCGCAAGGACGTACAGGGCAAGGTGAGCGGTGAGACCGTGTTTGGTATCGATGTTGTGAAGCCGAACATGCTGCATGCCGCGCTGCGCCTGCCTGACCAGGTCCGTGGTGGCAGCGTGCGCCGTTTCGACGCGGCCTCGGTGCAATCCATGCCCGGCGTGCACAGTGTCTTGAAGGTCGACGGCGCGGTGGCGGTGCTGGCAGACACCTTCTGGCGAGCGAAGAAAGCCGCCGAAGCGCTGGACGTTGAATTTGACACAGCGGATGGGGAGGGGCTGGACACGCCGGTTATGCGGGAGCTGCTGCGGCAATCTCTCGACGACGATGCCAACGCCATGCAGTTTCCCGATATTGATACCCAGGCGGCGATCCCGGCCATGAAGCCCCTGGACCTGGCCGTCACCGAACAAGCGCTGGCTGCGGCAAACTCGGTGCTGGAGCTTAATTACGAGGTGCCCTATGTGGCGCACCTCACGATGGAGCCCATGGTGTGCACGGCGCTGGTTACCGAAGACGCCTGCCACATCTGGGCGCCGACACAGCATCCCGATGGCGGTCGTAAGCTGGCGGCAGAGCTTACCGGGTTGCCGCTTGAGCAGGTGCGCCTGGACATTACCTTTACCGGTGGCGGCTTCGGGCGCAAGTTCGAGCTCGATGCGCTGCGTCAGTCGGTGCAGGCGGCCATGCAGGTCCCCGGCCGGCCGGTGAAAGTGACCTGGACCCGAGAGCAGGACGTCAAACATGATTTCTACCGCCCCGGCTTTGCGGTGCGCACGCGCATTGCCCTGAACGACAGCGGCATCAGCGGGATGCACAGCCGGATTGCCGGCCAGTCGATCTGGCGTTTTCAGGGCAAAGACCAGATTCCCCATACGGCTGATCCAACCGTGGCGGCGCTGCTCATCTACGATATCTACGACATTCCCGGTAAGTACATCGACTTCGTGGAGGCGCCCTGGCGCATTCCTGTAGGGCTGTGGCGCTCAGTCACGCTGTCTCAAAACGCCTTCTTCGCCGAGTCGGCGATGGATGAGGCCGCTGTCGCCCTGGGCCGTGACCCTTACGAATTTCGCCGGGCGCTGCTGGCGAAACATCCGCGGATTGTGGCGGTGCTCGACGCCGCCGCCAAGCGCGCCGACTGGTATCGGAAGCGCCCGGATGGACACGGTGTCGGTATCGCGCTGTCCCAGGGTTTTAACTCGCTGTGCGCGCAGGTGGCAGAAGTGGCGGTTGATGGAGATGAGCTCAAGATTATCAAGATGGTGTGCGTGTTCGACTGTGGTTTGCAGGTGGACCCGCAGACCATCCACGCTCAGCTCGAAGGCGGCATGGTATTCGGCCTGTCGGCCGCGCTGCGCGGAACCATTACCTTTAACAAAGGTGTGGTCAGTGAGAGTAACTTCCATGATCAGCCCATCTTGCGCATGCAGGAGACGCCGGAAATGGATATCGAGCTGATTGCGAGCGATGGGCCGCCCGGTGGCGTCGGGGAAGCCAGTGTTCCGCCAGTGGCCCCGGCGCTGGCCAACGCCATTTTTGCCGCCAGCGGCCGGCGCCTTCGTGAGCTGCCATTCTCCGCTGCCAATATTCGACTCGCATAACAGGACCCATGGCCATGGCAAAAATGACGATCAACGGCGCTGCAGTGAGCATCGATATTGAACCAGACACCCCGCTGCTGTGGGTGCTGCGTGACAGCCTGGGTATGACTGGAACCAAGTTCGGTTGCGGCGTTGCGCAGTGTGGCGCCTGTACCGTCCATCTCGACGGCCAACCCGTCCGCTCATGCATGCTGCCGGTGTCCGCGGTGGAAGGACGCGAGGTCACCACCATCGAAGGCCTCGGTGGTGATCATCCGCTGCAGGTCGCCTGGGTGGCTGAAGATGTGCCGCAGTGTGGCTACTGTCAGTCGGGACAGATCATGTCCGCCGCCGCGCTGCTGGCAGGCAATCCCTCACCCAGCGACGACGATATCAATGCCGGCATGCAGGGAAACCTCTGCCGCTGTGGCACCTATCCGCGCATACGCCGGGCGATTAAACAGGCTGCTGTGGTGATGAAGGAAAGCAGCGACTAACGCTGCACCGGCTGTTCTACGGGGCATGCGGAAAACTGCCGATGAAAGGCAGCGCCTAGCGCTGTTCCGGGTGACCGCTTCAGTTCAGGTCCCGAGCCACGCGCAGGCCAAAGATCCGGCTGGTGAGGTCTTCCGGGTCGCGCCCACGGAACGTGGGGCGTTGCCAGAACATGGTTGAGAGCCAGCTCCCGCCCCGCACCGCCCGCCGCTCGCAGCTGTCGTTGATGTAAGCGCTGCCGTCAACCGGGGCGTCCTTGGTGTAAGGCATTTCGTAGCAGTC
>CAYGPO010000136.1:0-11805 GCA_964351665.1 uncultured Gammaproteobacteria bacterium
GCAAGGGCCTGAAAGCGCTGGGATTTGCCAGGTCATCTGCGGCGCAGACTGCTAGATTAGCCATAGATCTTTGAGGGTAGCCAGGTCACCAGCGAGGGCACAGCGGCCAGTAACGCCAACACCGCAATCTGGATAGCAATAAAGGGCAGCACGCCCCGGTAGATGTCGCCGGTGTTAAGGCTGTCGCCGGCGACCCCGCGCAGGTAAAACAGGGCGAAGCCGAAGGGCGGAGTCAGGAATGAGGTTTGCAGATTGACCGCAATCAAAATACCCAGCCAGATCGGGTCGATGCCCATGGCCAGCAGCACCGGCCCAACAATCGGCACCACCACAAAAATAATCTCGATAAAGTCCAGCACAAAACCCAGCACAAACATCAGCGCCATCACCACCAACAGCGCCCCCAGGCTGCCGCCGGGCAGCCCGGTTAGCAGCCGGTGCACCGCCTCATCACCGCCAAAGCCGCGAAAAACCAGAGAAAACACCGCGGCGCCGATCAAGATGGCAAACACCATGGCGCTGATTCGCACCGTGCCCCGCATGGTGGCATTGAGGGACTTAAGACCAAAGGCGCCGCGAATCAGCGCCAGCAGCAGCGCGCCCACCGCGCCCACCGCCGCCGCCTCGGTGGGGGTGGCGATGCCGCCCAGGATTGATCCCAGCACCGCCATAATCAACAGCAGCGGAGGTAATAAGGCGGTGAGCAGTTGCGGCAGGGCGGGCCTGGCTTGATCTGCGTCCGAGGCTCGTGGGGCGCGAGCGGGCTGCCGCCAGGCGACCCACAGCACATACAGCATGTAGGCGACTACCAGCAGCAAACCCGGCAGCAGGGCGCCGGCGAACAGCTCCCCCACGGATACGGTTTCCGGGGAAAAAATGCCCTGGTCGCGCTGGGCCTGCTGATAGGCGTTGGAGATCACATCACCCAGCAATACCAGGACAATGGACGGCGGAATAATCTGGCCCAGGGTGCCGGCGGCGCAGATGCTGCCGCAGGCAAGCTTAGGATCGTATCCGGCCTTCAGCATGCTGGGCAGTGACATCAGGCCCATGGTCACCACGGTGGCGCCAACGATGCCGGTGCTGGCTGCCATCAACATGCCCACCAGCAGCACCGCGATGCCCAGTCCGCCGCGCAGGCGATGAAACAATCCCGCCATCGCGCCCAGCAGGTCTTCAGCCAGTTTTGAGCGCTCCAGCACGATGCCCATAAACACAAACAGCGGCACCGCCAGCAGGGTCTCGTTGCCCATGATGCCAAAAATGCGGTTGGGTATGGCGTTGAGAAAGGCCGGATCAAAACTGCCGGTCAGGCTGCCGACAGCGGCAAATATCAGGGACACGCCGGCCAGGGTAAAGGCAACGGGAAAACCGGCCATCAGCACCGCGCAGACGCTGGCAAACAGGGCTAGCGCCAGCAAACCGTCCATCTCAGATATTGGCTTGGGCGCGCAGGCCCTGCAGGCTGCGCGCTGCCAGGGCCAGACCCTGCAGCATCAACAAACCCATGGCCACCGGGATCAAGGTTTTCAGCAGGTAGACGTAGGGCAGCCCACCGGCTTCCCTGGAAGCCTCGCCCTGGCCCTGGTTGGCGGCCCAGGAAGCCGCCACATAGTCCAGCGAGGCATAGATGATAAAGCCACAGGTAGGCCACAGCAGCAACAGCACGCCCAGCAGGTTAATCAGGTGTTGGCGCCGGGCTGATGCGGGCCGGTAAAAAATATCCACCCGCACGTGTTCATCGTGTTTCAGGGTATAGCTGGAGCCCAGCATGAAGACCAGGGCGTGCAAATACAGTACCGCTTCCTGCACCGCCACTGAGCCAGTGTCAAAGCCATAGCGGGCCACCACCACTGCGCAGGTTGCCAGTACCATCAGGAGGGTAAACCAGGCCACCACCCGGCCTGACCACTCGGCCACGGATTCCAGGGTTTGGATCAACGGTTACGCCCGCTTACTTCCACTCCAGCAGTTTCCAGTGAACCGGCTTAATCCCGTTGTCCGATTCAAAGTTGCGGGTTTCCATCTCGCCATCGCCATCTTCGTCGATCAGATAGTAGGGCGGGCCAACCTTGGGTGTGACCTTGACCATGTAGATGGAGCCGTTGGTGGAGTATTCCTCGATAATCCGCCCCTCATCGTCGGTGGTGATGCGAACCGCCGGCACCATTTCCTGACTGGTGCGGGCCTTTGGCGGCAGCGGCACGTCACCTAGAACCGGTTCGTCTGGGTCGGCTTTGGGCGCCGTTTTCAGCTGCGGCAGAGGCGGCGGCGGGGCGTCTTTCAGCGCCGGACGCTGGTCCGGGTCTGCAGGCGGGTTTTGAGCCTGGCCGGGGCTAAAGGCCAAAGCCGCAATCAGGGCTGCAGTTAACAGGGTCAGCGTTTTCATTGGGTTCACCATTCGCGTGATGTGTACGGGTCGATCATAATGTGGCCCCTACGCCCTGCCAATTCAACTTTTTGTCCTTTTGAGGCTTTTTCATGTCCGGCAATTCCACCCTCTACCTGATTGATGGTTCTTCTTACCTGTTTCGGGCTTTCCACGCCCTGCCGCCTCTGACCAACAGCAAAAAGGAACCCACCGGCGCGCTTTATGGGGTGGCCAATATGCTGCGTTCCTGGGTAAAGGAACACAAGCCCGAGCAGCTGGGGGTGGTGTTTGATGCTCCCGGTCCGACCTTTCGCAACGAGATGTACGACCAGTACAAGGCCAACAGGCCCCCCATGCCCGACGACCTGCGAGTCCAGATTGAACCGCTGAAGCGGATGATCCGGGCCATGGGCTGGCCCCTGATCGAAGTCTCCGGGGTGGAGGCCGATGACGTGATTGGCACCCTGGCCCGGCAGGCCGCCGCCCGGGGCCAGTCTGTATTGATTTCCACCGGTGACAAAGACCTGGCTCAGCTGGTGGACGAACACGTCACCCTGGTCAACACCATGAGCAATACCCTGCTGGATCCGGAGGGGGTGAAAAATAAATTTGGGGTGGGTCCGGAACTGATCATCGACTATCTGGCGCTGGTGGGGGACAAAGTGGACAACGTGCCTGGGGTTCACAAGTGCGGGCCCAAGACGGCCACCAAGTGGCTGGAAGCCTATGGCAGTCTGGACGGTGTGATGGCGGCGGCGGACGAGATCGGCGGCAAGATCGGTGAGTACCTGCGGGAGGCGCTGCCCTCGCTGCCCCTGTCCAAGGAGCTTGTGACGATCAAACTTGACGTGGCCCTTCAGGTCACCGAAGAGACTCTAACCATGGGTGAGCCCGACGTGGAAACGCTGCGGGGGATTTACACCCGGTTTGAGTTTGGCCGCTGGCTGGCGGACCTGGAGGTGGAGGACCCAGTGTCCCAGGTGCAGACCACCGACACGGTGATCGTTCGAGATCTTAAGACCCTGGATGAGTGGATCGCCGGCGCCCGGGCTGCCGGCACTTACGCCCTGGACTGTGAAACCACCGGCCTTGATCCCATGGTGGCTGAACTGGTGGGCGTATCCCTGGCCTATGAAGCCGGCCGGGCGGCCTATGTGCCCATGGCCCACAGCGGCGCCGACAGCGGGCAGCAGCTGCCGATAGAGGCGGTGATCCAGCGCTTAGCGCCCCTGGTGCAGGACCCAGACTGCGCCCTGGTGGGCCAACATTTTAAATACGACGCGCTGGTGCTGGCCCGCTACGGCCTGCTGATTGAGGGCTGGGCCTTTGACACCATGCTTGAGTCCTACGTCTACAACGCGGCGGGTTTTCGTCACAACATGGACGCCCTGGCCGAGCATTACCTGGCCCGGCGAACGGTGCACTTTGAGGACGTGGCGGGCAAAGGCGCGAAACAGATTACCTTTGATCAGGTGCCGGTGGCGGACGCCGCCAACTATGCCGGTGAAGATGCTGACGTCACCTTGCAGTTGCACCAGACGCTGTGGCCTAAGCTTGAGGCTGAGCCCAGCCTTAAAAAGGTTTTTGAAGAGATTGAAATGCCCCTGGCGCCGGTGCTGGCGCGGATTGAGAAAACCGGTGTGTTGGTGGATGAGTCCATGTTGGCGGGTTTAAGTCAGGAATTTGCCCAGCGCATGCACGAGCTGGAACAGTTGGCCTACAAAGAGGTTGGCCGCAAGTTCAATCTATCCTCGCCCAAACAGCTGCAGCAGATTTTGTTCGAAGAGCAGGGCCTGCCGGTGCTGCGCAAAACCCCCAAGGGTCAGCCCTCCACCAATGAGGAAGTGCTGGAGCAGCTGGCGCGGGACTATCCCCTACCCAAAATGGTGATGGAGCATCGTCAGCTGTCGAAACTCAAATCCACCTATACCGACAGCCTGCCGCACCAGATCAACCGCCATACCGGCCGCATCCACACCTCTTATCACCAGGCGGTGGCGGCCACCGGTCGACTGTCCTCCAACGACCCTAACCTGCAGAACATCCCCATTCGCAGCCCTGAAGGTCGGCGCATCCGAGAGGCCTTTATTGCGCCCGCCGGTCGCACTTTATTGGCGGCGGATTACTCCCAGATTGAACTGCGGATCATGGCTCACCTGTCCAGTGATGATGGGCTGCTGACGGCGTTCAGGGAAGACAAGGACGTGCACGCAGCAACCGCCGCCGAAGTATTTGGCGGCGATGCGCAGAACATAGACCCGGATAAACGCCGCGCCGCCAAGGCGATTAACTTTGGCCTGATTTACGGCATGTCGGCCTTTGGTCTGGCCCGCCAGCTGGGCATTGGCCGGAAAGAGGCCCAGGAGTATATCGACGTTTATTTCGCCCGTTACCCAGGGGTGAAAACCTATATGGAGGAAACCCGGGAAAAGGCTCATGAGGCAGGTTATGTGGAGACCCTGTTTGGCCGACGCCTGAATCTGCCGGAAATCAACTCACGAAACTACCAGCGCCGGCAGGCCGCTGAACGGGCCGCCATCAATGCGCCCATGCAGGGTACGGCGGCGGATATCATCAAGCTTGCCATGCTGTCTGTGGATGAGTGGCTGACGGCGCGATTCAGCGGCCGGGCGGCGGTGCTTATGCAGGTGCACGATGAACTGGTGTTGGAGGTAGACGATGGGGCGTTAGAGGAGGTTCGGGCCGGGGTGATCGAGCGCATGTCCGGGGCAGCTTCAATCAGCGTTCCACTGCTGGTGGAGGCGGGCACCGGGCACAACTGGAATGACGCCCATTAACCTGGAGCTTTGGCAGTACGCCCTGCTCACCGCCATTGGCATGGTGGCCGGCTGGATGAACGTGATGGCCGGCGGCGGATCACTGCTGACCATTCCCGCCATGCTGTTTATGGGAGCCTCCGGCCCGGTGGCCAACGGCACCAACCGAATCGCGATCGTTGCCCAGAACATTGTCGCCAGCATTACCTTTTTCCGCTCCGGCTTCAGCGACCTGAAGCTAAGTTTGTCCCTGGCAGCAGCGGCCTCCCTGGGAGCGGCCGCAGGCGCCTCCCTGGGCACGGAGCTGGACGGCGTCTGGTTCAACCGCCTGCTGGCCCTGGTGATGGTGGCGGTGATGGTGTTGATGGCCACCGGCGGTGACAAGGCCTCCGCTGGCGGGCTCCGCCAGGGCCAAGCAATTTCCCGCTCAAGACTGTGGATGGGCCACCTGTGCATGGTGGGGGCCGGCGCCTGGGGTGGCTTTATTCAGATTGGCGTTGGCTTTATTTTGATGCCCATCCTGCACCGGGTGCTGGGGCTGGACCTGGTGCGCACTAACGCCCACAAGGTGCTCATTGTGCTGATCTACACCATTGTGGCCCTGGCGGTATTCGCCCGCCAGGTGGAGCTGCTGTGGGCTGCTGGCCTGGCGCTGGCGTTGGGCAATGGGGTGGGGGGCTGGCTGGGTGCCCGCACCAGCATTGACCGGGGCGAAACCTGGATTCGTGCCGCCCTTTACCTGGGCCTAAGCGCTTTGGTGATCAAACTGATGTTTTTTTGATCGGCGTTTGAAAAAAAAGGGCCCCGGTTTACGGGGCCCTGGATCACAGTTTAACCCGGCCTGCCGGTCAGCGGGAGACGCCGATCAGCGGGGCGGTGAGACGGGTCAAATCGATCTGGCCAGAACCGTAACCCTCAAGGGTTGACTCGTACTCAAGCTGGGCCGTGGTGTCGGAGGTGAAACGCACTCGCACCTGGCCCCACGGCGTGCGGCTGACCGCCGCTGGGTCAAACTGGTCACCAAACCCGGTGCCTTCAGTGATCACCAGGTCGGCAATCGCGGTATCGCCGGCCAGGGGGCCGGAGCCAATCAGCCAAACCTGCTCACCGCTGCCGTCGGGAGCGTAGGTGTAAAAGCTCACCACGGCAGTGGGGGTATCGCCATTGGTCAGCTCAATCATCAGGCCTTCGCCGCTGCGGTCCGGGTTATACCAGGAGCCACTGAAGGAACCATCAATGCCCCGGGTAATGGCAATCTCGGCGATCCGACTGGCGTTGCGACTGAAGTCGGCGCCGCTGGCATCAAAGCTGAAACCCGCGCCGTTGCTGCCGCCCAGGATGTTCACCGGGGTGGCATCGGGATTGCCGATTGAACCGTTGAAGCCTGGGTGAATTTGCACACTACCTCCTTCCACATCGCCGGTATCCGGAGCGCTCTGGTCCAGGAAGGCCGCATCGGTCTCGGTATTAACCTCGGTGCCCGCATCGCGGACCCCGTCGCCGCCCACAAAGAACCTCAGGGGCCCATTGAACTGGCCGTTTTCATCAAACACCTCAACGGCCAGCGGATTACCGTTGCCGATAAAGGCATCGTTGGAGGGGATGACCATGGAGGCATAGCTGAAATACCGGTGCTGGGCGGCATTCAGGGCCAGGGTCGCGCTACCGGTATTGCCCGGGTCCAGCAAGGGTGCGTCGGGGAACCCGTCAGGTTCAGTGATGGTGGTGTCGATGCCGCTGCTGACCAGCGAGGCAAATTCAGCGCTTAAGCTTGCGGTATCGCCATCTTCCGCCACTCGCTCAAGCCCCGCTGAGGCCGGTGCACCTATGTCATACAGATCAAAGGAACCGTCGTGAAAACCGACCCAGACCGGGGTCAGGAAGGTGCCGCCGGACTGCTGGAGATTGGTCACGCTGACCCGCACCGGTAGCTCCGCTGACTCCACCGTGATGCGGGCGATTTGATAGTTGGGGGCGGAAAAATCTGCAGCCACCGGGTCAAAGAAGATCCCAGGACCACTGGTGCCGCCAAGAAATACCACCGGGCTGCCGCTGGGGTTTGCCAGGGATCCGTTAAATCCCGGGTGATCGGCGATGGGGTCGGTGGTGGCGTCGCCGGTGTTCGGCGCTGACTGATTAAAAAACGCCGCGTCCGATTCGGTGTTGGCTTCGGTGCCGGCGTCGCGGATACGGTCGCTGCGAACAATGAAACTGACCGGCCCGTTGAACATGCCGTCTGCATCAAACAGTTCCAGCGCCAGGGGATCGGCGTTGGCGAAGAAAGCGTCGTTGGAGGGCAGCAGCATGGAGGCGTAGCTCATATAGCGCTGGCTGGCGGGATCCAGATCAAGGGTCACGCTGGCTCGATCACCCGGGTCAAACACCGGCGCGCCGGCGAAGCCGGCAGGGGCGGTGACGGTGGTGTCCAAGCCACCGGTGACCGAGGCCAGAAACAGATCGCTTAGCGGCGTGTTGTTGCCGTCTTCAGCAACGGCTTCAAGCTCCGGTGATGCAAGCTGGCCGCTGTCATAGATGTCGAAACTGCCATCATGAAAGCCCATCCAGACCGGGGTGAAAAACACGCCTTGTTCTGGGGCCAGGTTTTCGACGGTTATTTTCAGTTCTACGGCCTGGGCCGCGGAGCCGCTGAAGATCAGCGCTGCGGCCAGGGGGCGCAAACGGCCAAGGCCGGATGATCGGTGGTTCATGGTAATACTCTCCCAAAAGTCGGTGTGTTGTGGGCATCAATCAAGGGCAAGTCCCTTCAATCAGTGCCAGCTACCCACGCTAATGGGTAAACCTCACGGTGATCTCACCGCTTTATCACAAAACTATCCCGACGCCGGGGGCAGCAGCGGCAGCGAGAAGATAAACGAACTTCCCTGGCCGGCGCGGCTGCGGGCTTCGATGTGGCTCTTATGCAGGTCCAGGATGCGCTTGACGATGGCCAGTCCGAGTCCGGCGCCACTTTTGTGCAGGCTGGATGCATCGTCGGGCCGGTAGAATCGATCAAACAGGTAGGGCAGGTCGCGCTGAGCGATGCCGGTGCCGGAGTCATGGATGGTGACCCGCACCTGGTTGCGGCCAGTTGGGTTAAGGGACACGCGAATACTGCCCCCCGCTGGCGTGTGGGCCAGGGCGTTGGCGATCAGGTTTTCCAGCACCCGTTCGATTAACGCGATTTCAGCATAGGCGTGGGCTGCATCCGGGTCGCAGTCCAGGGTCAGGGTGACCGACTTCTGTTCTGCTCTAAGCTGGAAGTTCTGCAGCACGTCGCTGGCAAGTTCCGCCAGGCAAAAAGACTCTGGCTGGGGTTCCCGGCTGGCGGCTTCCAGACAGGAAAGTTCGAATAATTCCTCCACCAGGCGGGTCAGCCGATCACAGCTTCGGCTGGCAATTTTGACGTAGTCGCGGACTTGCTCAACGCTGAGCTGGTCGCGTTTGAGTCGCAGGGTTTGCAGATAACCATCCAGGGCGGCCAGTGGGGTGCGCAGGTCGTGGGACACGTTGGCCACCAGCTGGCGCCGCATCAGGTCGGTTCGCTGGATAGTTTCCATTTGTCCTGCGATGGTCTGAGTCATGGCGCTGACCCGATATTCCAGTCGGTCTATTTCATCACCAGCCAGCGATGGGCGCTGAGGCGTTGGCAGAATCTCCGGCGCCCTGCGCTGGGCGATGGAGTCGTCAAACTGGGCTACCTGGTAGTCCAGCCGACGCAGACGTCGGGTCAGAGAGCGAAATACCAGTACCCCGGCCAGCGCCCCAAAACCCATCAGAAAGATCAGCGATGCGCCGCTGAGACGCCACAGGGTGTCATTAAAAACAAAGGCGCTGGCGTCGTCGAACTGATCGCCGCCCAGCACCACATAAAGGTATCCCATGGTAATACCCTGGACCTCCACCGGCGCGGCGGAAAACACCTTGCTGCCGTCGCTGGAACGGGGGTTATCTCCCCATAGCGGAAAGCCGGCGTCACCTCTGAGGAAGGTCATTACCGGCCCCATGTCCACCGATTCACGTCTGATTTTTCGATAGGGAGCGGAGTAGGACAGGATGTTACCGCTGAGGTCCAGCAGGTAAACCTCGATGTTGGGGTTGACCACCATCAGGGTATGAAACACATGTTCCAGCGCATCGCTATTGATCGACGAACCTGAAAACAACACATTTTCCGCCACCAGGTTGCGCGCCAGATCCTGATGTAGCTGCTGGTGGACCTGGTGTTGGTGGCGCTCCATGATCTGGCTGCTGATGGCCAGATAGGCAATGCCAACCCCCAGCAAGATGGTTAGCAGAGCGGCGGTGAGCTTGCTGGACAGGCGTCGAAAAGCCATCTCCTAAGGTTCCGCCATTCGGTAGCCAGCACCCCAAACGGTGCAGATATAGCGGGGGTTTCTAGGGTCCTGCTCCAATTTGGCTCGCAGCCGGTTGATATGGGAATTGACCGTATGCTCATAGCCGCTGTGGCTATAGCCCCAGACCGCATCGAGCAGCTGAGGTCGACTGAAAACTCGACCTGGGGACCGACAAAAATGCAGCAGTAGATCAAACTCTCGGGCCGTAAGTGCCAGCTCAGCGCCGCTGAGAAAGACCTGTCGCTTGTCCACGTTGACCATCAGGTCGCCGATCTGGAGTTGGCCCTGTAACTTGGGCTCCGGCGAGCTTTGCAGCGCTTCTACCCGCCGAAACACCGCTTTGACCCGGGCCATCAGTTCCAAAATGCTGAAGGGTTTGGACAGGTAGTCGTCGGCGCCTGCCTCCAGTCCGGAAATTCGGTCCAGTTCGGTGGATTTGGCGGTCAACATGAGTATTGGGATGTAGTGCTCATCAGCGCGTAGACGCTGGCAAATTTGCAGGCCGCTTAAACCCGGCAGCATCAAGTCAAGAATGACCAGTCCAAAGCTGCCGCTGCGGGCCAGTTCAAGCCCTTCTGGGCCCTCCGCGGCATGGCTGACTTCACAGCCGATGTCTTTCAGGTGCATGGAAACCAGCCGCGCAAGGTCGGCGTCGTCTTCCACAATAAGAACCGATCGTTTCACGTTGGGCTCGCACACCAGGGTCTAACAACAGACCGAGGCTAGCTGAGAAAAATCACAAAATTATCACCGGTGGCAATCTGTTCAGGTGCCCTGGAGCCCAGATTTGGTGCTGCCAATTGGGCGCCGCCCTGGCGGGGCTTGGTGGATTGCGGCCGGTTTGAGTTAGCTGCGGCCGATCGGGCCGGCGGCTCAGCTGTAGCTGATTTGGCGTTTATCCAGCTCTTCTGCCAACTGGTCCCGCTGTTCCATGGCATTGCGTTCAAGGGTGACGTCAGTTACCGAGCAGACGGCGCTTTGGAACACATCGGCGTCGTCGTAGGTGGCTTTGTAAACCAGTGAACCTTCAATAATATGGCCGCAACGGGTTTTCAGTTGAACGTCTATGCCAACGGTGTTTTCCGGAGCATTGAGCACGGTTTGAAAATAAGCTTTCCTGGGTCCTTCAAAGACAAAATGGTCCAGCGCTGGCAAACCGACCAGCTCCTGTTTTTGATAGCCCATGGTGTCCTGGAAGCAGGCGTTGACGTCCGTCATACAGCCCTTGTTATCCACCGAGTACAGCATCACCGGGGTCAGGTCGAACAGCTCCCTGAACTGCATCTCCGAGTCCCTGGCTAGGCGCTGGGCTTTCACCTGATCGGTCATATCCACCATCATCCCCTCGATAACGGGGCCGCCGTCGCTGTCTAAGCGTTGGCGCAGAGAAAGCTGCACATCCAGCGCATCGCCCTGCTGGGACCAGAACACCTGGGGGCTGTGGGTTACCACCTCGGGGCTATGACCGATGCGTCGGCATTGGGGGGCCAGCATGGCATCGTGGCCAAGCTCGTTGAGCTGTTTAACGTTGATGCATCCCATCAGTTTCAACATCGACTTGTTGGCCTGCAGGTAACTGCCGTCGGCATCGCAGTGAAACATGGGCACCGGCAGATCAATGAAGGCCTGGAATAGCTGATTCCTGGCCTTCTGCAGGGATGCCTCGGCGATCACGCAGTCGGTTTCATCTATCAGCACACAATCAGCGCCGTTGATGTTGCCACGGTAGTCACGCCTGAGCAGAGCGCAGATCGAGGCAAAGAACGCCTCCCCGGTTTCCCTGCGCAGGGTGAACTTCAGATTTCTCACCCGGCCTGTTTCAACCAGCGCCTTGAACAGCGGCTTGCGGTCGGAAACCGCATCAAAGGCCTGGCGCTGATCATCGGCCATGAGGTCGCGCAGCTGGCGCCCGATCACCGCCGACTTCTGAAATCCCAGCATGTCAGCAACGTTGTCGTTGATATCCACGATCCGGGCCTGGCTGTCTATGGAGTAGTAGAGCACCGGGGAGTGGCTTAGGGCAGCGTTTAGCCGCCGCAAGCTCTGCTCTGAGCGTCGCCCGGCGGCGACAACGATGGCCACCAGCAGCAGTTGTACCAGACCCAGGGCCAAAGCGCTCAGAAATGACAGCGGCGTCAGCGCGGTGGTGATCGTTGATACAATGGCGAGGGCCATCCCGGCAATGGCCAGCAACGGCCAGCTGGACCGTTCGTTCACAGGAATGTCCGGAGTTTCGGGGCGCATCTTTGACGTCTAGAGCAAAGGTCCCACAGATATCGACCGGTTTTGCTGCTGCTTTAGT
>CAYGPO010000137.1:0-11720 GCA_964351665.1 uncultured Gammaproteobacteria bacterium
CCAGGCAAATCAGGCTTCACAACTGCTGAAAGACGCATCGCTCGAAGAACGAGACTGTTGATTTGCACCCCCAGTTTCTGAAGCTGCGGAAGTTGATGTCGTCGAAGATGCTCAAGCATTCCTGAACTCAAAAATCGCCAGCGGTGAACTCAATCTACCAGCCGGCGTGAGCTATACCTTCGCCGGCAACTACGAAAACCAGCTCAGGGCCCAGCTGACCCTGTCCATCATACTACCCATCGCGTTAGGCCTGATTTTTCTCATTCTCTATCTACAGTTTTCGTCTGTCGCCACGCCGCTTATCGTGTTCAGCGGGGTTGCTGTGGCGTGGTCTGGCGGGTTTTTTGAATTCTCTGTCCTTGGCGCCAATATGCGGGAGTTATTTCAAGTTAACCCCATTAACATGAGCGTTGCGATCTGGGTTGGGCTCCTAGCGCTCTTCGGCATAGCAACAGATAACGGCGTCGTCACGGCCACCTACCTGGAGCAAACGCTGTCGAAATCCGATAATAAAGACTTGGGCCAGATCCGCAGTCTAGTCATCAAAGGCGCAACCCGGCACATTCGACCGGCGCTTATGACAACGGCGACCACGCTGATTGCTTTGATTCCAATACTGACTTCAGACGGACGAGGTTCCGACATCATGGTGCCAATGGCGATCCCATCGTTTGGGGGAATGCTGGTCGCAGTTATCACCACGCTTCTTGTACCAGTGCTTTACTGCGCCGTTCAAGAACGGCGGTTTACAAGAGCAAACCGATAAAAACGTACTCATCTTTGGCCACCGCGCCGATGTAACTTCACAGACGGTTGCAAAGTGAGTCGACGTTTGCGCCGCAATTATCTGGTGAGCGCTGCTCACCGGGCAATTGACTGCAGAGCGTTTTGGGTTATCCGCGCCGTTCGTACCATTGACTGTTCTGGAGACGAATCGGTCCAGGCAAATACGAGACCATCGGCATCAGCAACCATTTGCGGAAATCCAGACGGGCGGGTGGCCGCCAATTGCTCAATCCTATGAATCGGACCCAACATCCCGGCACCGGACACAACGCGAATCGCCAATCCACCACTTTGATTGTCGCCGTCGCGTAGCCAGCTGACGACGGCATTGCCATCGTCCATTAATTCGACATCTACCCTGCCAACGGCATTTTCACCATCGATAACGATGGGCTGAGAAAAGGACTGCGCTGCATCGCGCGACCTGGCTAACAACACGCGTGGCGAATCACCTGCAGCAGTAAACCATGCTATTGCTATATCTTCTCCCGAGGCCGCGATGGCCGGGCCGTTGACCGGGCAGCCTGAGATCTCCCAACCATCGTTAGCCACTGCCTGGCCTGGTTCCCACTGACCGTTGATCGCCCGCGACACATAGATGTCCCGAACCTCGCCTGCGGTTCGATTGCGGTATACGGCCACAGGACCACGACTGGATATTGCAACGTCCGTTTGACAGCAATCACACACCAGTTCGTCGACCAGCAGTCCCTGCGCCACGGCCCTATCTGCTGTGACCACGGCTGATCGGAGTGTCATACCGCCGCTCCCATGACCTCCACCATGCCCGTCATGCTGATCCGCATGGGTGTTGCGGCCATCAAGCCACAAAGCGCCCACGCCGCCTTGCCAGGGAAACAAACTGACGAATCCATGCTCGGTCCGGGTGCCATCTGTATGCGGTGAGAAAGACTCTCCCCAGGACATCCCGGCGTCCGTGGACAAGGCCATCGTGACATCATAGGCATAGGTTCCTCCCGGTGTCCGCGTCAACCAATGGGCCGCCCAAAGGTCCGAGGTAATAGGTATTACCGACGGGAAGTCAGCCCAGTTCACAAACCAGTTGTCACCCCGCGCTACGGTACGGGCAGTACCCCAACCGATCTTATCCACAGTGGCATAGCGTAACGCTACGTTGTCGCCATCTTGTTGGAGCCAGCTCAGTAAAACCGTACCGTCTAGTGCCCGCGCGAGATGGGGTTCGGCGCTGCCTGGAACGGCGGGCGAGGCAATGCTCTGGAGAGTGGATTTAGCAGGCTCAGTGCAACCAGCGCAAATCAGATTAACAGCGACAATAGCGACCGCCAAAAGCAAAGGAAGCAAGTGCTCCATCGCTTTCGAGCCGACACGTTTTGCCGCCCGAAAATGCCTCCAATCAAAGGCCGTAATATCGAAAACGGGTTTTCTGGATAACATACTCTGTCCCGGCCTTGACGATGGGTTAGCCGAGCCATCTTCGCTTGGCGACCCGCCACAGACGTGACTAGCGAGCTCAAACGTTAACCGAATAACCCGTCGTTTACGCATGTGTTTGCTCCAAGTAAATTCGTTCGAGGTCGCGATGACTCACATCATCGAAACACCCTTATGGTACCAGCTGTCCTTCACGCTTTATCCCGATACCAGCACCCGTCTCTTTCGCCGGAAACGGACCGTGTGTTGCCATGAATATCCCTGTGTCCTGCGCTTTAAACTCAGGTTCAATCCCATCGGGCTTGCTGCATGGCAGGCACTCCAGTGAGCCCCCACGACAATCGTCGTTCGTCGAAATGAGGCGAGCAGATATCCTGAAAAGTCAAACTGATGACTTTTACTGAGCTAACACGATAGAGCATTCGACTGACCAATGCAGTTGCGAACTGACCACCCGCGAATATTAAGTTGGCGCTATAAGATGAAGCGTTGCATAGAGCATACCTAATATATCGCGAGGTACTCGAAACAACGGCATCTCGGGGCGAAAAATCTGCGCTGATTTAGTCGACGGAGACGAGAACCTGACCACGAAGGGTCACTAGACCAGGGGCTTTTCACTGAGGGTATCCAACTCGCGGAACCCACGCCTGCTCTATTACTGCGTATTGTGACAGGTGGCCGATGTCTTGCTTGAGCCCCATCACCAGGCAGAGCCGGTCACATCAGCTATTTCGGCGAGCCAACAGCAGCGATACAACCAAAGCGTTATCCTCACCCTGTGGACGCGAGCTCAGACAACAACTGGGTGGCTATTACAGGATCGATGTGGGCCGGGTCATCCAGGTCCACCAACTTCTGATTGATGAAATCGAGGCGTTCTTCAGCGTGTGCGAAACCCATCGACCACTGGGAAAACAGGCGCTCGGCAACGGAGGTATTGGACAGGATTTGAATCGTATCGTGGCGAGGGTCACCTTCGATTTTCTCCAGCAGTTTTTCCACAGACTTGGTTTCTCCTTCCAGCGCCTGCAGGAATAGACCGTCGGCCAGTAGAATGTAACCCGTTATATTTTTTTGCCGTTGCGTTTAGCGGCATCGGCAACAATCCCAAGTTTCTCAGCGTAGTCCGTATCTGCGGACGGTCGACTGGAATAAATCACACGTACCAAATCCATTTCCTTTCTCCGCTTTGGTCGTCCGAGCGAGCAATCTAACTTTTCTGGCTCCCACGCACATGACGCAAAATGAGCTACCAGGCGAGCCCAAAATTTTCCCACCTCCTGTGAGTAACGGCGGCCAGGGCTTCAACTTGAGGATTGCGGCAGAACTTAAGATCAGATGAAGATCAGCCGATAGTTATCCCATTGAAACGCGGAAATAAGACATTGGAGTTACTCAGGTCAGATCCCAGTCGAGCCCAAGCCAAAACGGTTTTGCTGGTGGACGATGAGCACGAACTGCTGGAAGGCTATAAGCAGACATTGAGGGCGCAGCCCTATCGCGTTGTTAGTGCCCAATCCGCCCCAGAGGCGTTGAAGATCTTGGATCGACAGCAGATCGATGTAGCCGTAGTGGACCAGCAAATGCCAAAGATGACTGGTACTCAATTGTTGAGTCGGTTGCGGCACCAGTGTCCGAACCTGGTTCGGATCATGCTTACGGGTCAGGCAACCCTGGCGACGGCAACCGGGGCCATCAACGAGGGTGGTGTTTTCCGCTTTCTGGAAAAGCCCTGCCCACCCGAGAAATTGCGCGAAACCATAGGCGCTGCACTTGCCCACCAAAATCAACTCAGCGCTTTCCGCTGGGATCCGGCTTTGCACAAGCAACTCACAGCTCGTGAGCGGGAGGTTGCCGAGGCTTTGGTCAACGGAAGCCGGGTGGGACGGGTAGCAAAAACAATGGGGCTCAGCACCCACACGGTGCGAAACCACCTTCGGTCGGTATTCAGCAAACTGGATGTTCATTCTCAAGCCCAGTTGGTAGACCGACTCAGGCAGTAGCTAATTAGATGGAATTGAGCGTCCGGTAGCACATATTGCGTCATGTCCGACGCCGCGAAAACGGCGAATATACGAACGGCACCGACGTTCAATGTAGACAATACAGGTAGGAGTGCAATGAAAGGAGTCGTATTCAACATCTTTGAGGCCTTCGTATGCGAAGGCTGGGGCGAAGAGGCCTATGAAACTCTGCTCGACGCCTGCCCGCTCCATACCCGGTCTGGGACCTTCATAGGCCCGGAGACCTACGACGATGCGGATATGGTAATGCTGGTGAACACCGCTTGTGAACATTTCGGTGTGACCGGCCCCAATGCGATGCGCACTTTCGGCCATTTCATGCTTCCCGAACTGATTGGCAAATACCCGTCCTTTGTCGAATCCCACGACAACGCCAAGAGCTTCCTGCAATCTGTCGAAGACGTGATTCATGTAGAGGTTCGTAAACTGTTTAAAGGCGCAGTGACACCCTCTTTTCATTACCGAGACCCGGCGCCGGATCAGCTTGTTATCCAGTACAGTTCGCCCCGAAAAATGTGCCACCTCATGGAAGGACTGTTAGAAGGCGTTGGCGACCATTTCGATACCATCATCCATCAACGACAAACCCAATGCATGCATGACGGGGCGGCAACCTGCGACTTCAACTTAAAATTCACCCATTAGGCTGAGCAATGTCGGAAGTCCTTCAACGCCAGCTAGATCGAGCCAACCGCAAGGTAGTAGCGCTAGAAAACCTGGTTGAGACTAAAACCCGTGACCTGTTTGAGGTCAACCGAAGCCTTGAGGCTGCCAACAGCTTTATGACGCAGGTGTTGCGGTCCATGGCGGGCGCATTGATTGTCACCGACGCCGATCGGCGGGTGCAACTGGTAAACAAGCGATTCTCGGCGTTGCTTGGATTCGACGCTGACGATATGGTCGGCCAGGTGGTAAACAACGTGTTGCCAAACGCTGGCACCTTCCCCGGTGGCGGTGGCGATGAAATCGTAGAGCACGAGACCTATTGTGTGCGCGCCGATGGATCGCGGGTGCCGGTCGCGCTCACCACCGGACGCATTCAGGCTGAGGATGATAGTGGAACCGCCAAGGGCTACGTCTACATCGCCATCGATATCCGGGAACGCAAGGCTGCCGAGTCAAGGCTCAAAGAAGCTCAGCGTCAACTGGTGGACGCCTCGCGCCAGGCCGGCATGGCCGAAATCGCCACCGGCGTATTGCACAACGTTGGGAATGTCCTCAATAGCGTGAATGTGGCAGGAAACGTCGTTCGCGATCAGATTCGTGGATCGAGACTAGGGTCTGTGTCCAAGCTCGCTGACCTGCTGGAAAGCCAGCAACATCGGCTCGGCTCGTTTTTCGAGCAGGACCCCAAGGGACAAAAGGTCCCAGGTTTTCTACGTGACCTGGCGACACACCTCAATTCCGAGCGGGAAACCATGCTCAAAGAAACCGATTTGCTACTCAGCAGCATTGATCACATCAAGACCATAGTCTCATCCCAGCAGAGCTTCGCAGGCCAAGGCGGGGCCGTCGAGGTGTTGGCAATTGAGTCGGTTATCGAGGCCGCGTTGGATATGTACGAATCCGCATTCATCGAGGCAGATATTGAAGTGCGGCGAGACTTTCGTGCGGCGGTACCGGTGGAGGTTGATCGACATAAAGCGCTGCAGATTATCGTTAATTTCCTGACCAATGCCCGACGGGCCATCGACGAACGAGGCGGTGGGGACATGCGAGTTGTGATCAGAACCAAAAACGAAGATGGCCGGGTGTGCGTGAGTGTTACCGACACCGGCAATGGCATTCCCGCCGAAAACCTGGAACAGGTTTTCAATCACGGATTTACTACCAAAGAGGACGGTCATGGATTCGGTTTGCATTCCAGCGCCAATGCTGCCGCCGAAATGGGTGGCCACATCAGCTGTCACAGTGATGGCATAGGGCGGGGAGCGACATTCAGCCTTTTCCTGCCGGTCAATAGTCAAGAGGAGGCCGCATGAAGGGCGAGCAATTTCAAATCAATCGACGCATATTGATCATCGACGACTCCCAACCGATTCACGATGATATCGGCAAGGTTCTTGGAAAAAAACCGTGCACTGCTGACCTGGATGCGCTGGAAGCAGACCTGTTTGATGAACCGGAAGACACTCAATCCCAGGTGGTCTACGAGCTTTCATCAGCCTACCAGGGAGAAGCAGGTTTCCAGCTTGTTAAGGAGGCGGCTGCCGCCAAGCAACCCTACGCAATGGCCTTTGTCGACATGCGGATGCCACCCGGCTGGGACGGCCTGAAAACCATCGAACATCTATGGCAGGTAGATCCAGACCTGCAGGTCGTGATCTGCAGCGCCTATTCAGATCATTCCTGGACCGAACTGATGGAACGTCTTGGCCAATCCGATCGATTGTTGATTTTGAAAAAGCCATTTGATCCTGTTGAGGTCGCACAGCTGGCTCACACTCTTACCCACAAATGGAGCATCCAAAGGCGTGTCGCTGAACATCTTGAGCAGCTCGATAGCCAGGTGGAACGTCGAACCCGAGATTTGGCGACCGCACACGAACGCCTCAAGTCTGAGGTAGCCCAGCGTGAACAGATGGAGGAGGAACTTCGTCTTGCTCAGAAATTGGAATCGGTAGGACAACTTGCGGCGGGCATTGCTCATGAAATAAACACGCCGGTCCAGTTTATCGGAGACAGTGTGCACTTCTTGAAAGATGCGTTCGGCGACCTGACCTCGCTGGTCAAGGCGTATCAAACCAGCGTGGCGTCTCTTGAATCAGACCCCGCCAACGACAGTCTGATTAAAGACGTCCGCCAGGCAGAACAAGAGGCTGACCTTGAATACCTGGATGAACAACTGCCCAAAGCCTGTGACCGAGCACTTAAAGGAATAGAGCGTGTAGGCGACATTGTCCGCGCCATGAAGGAGTTCTCCCATCCAGATCAGCGCGAAAAAACGCCCATGGATGTTACCAGGATGCTGGAAAACGCACTCATGGTCTCGAAGAACGAATACAAGTACGTTGCGAAGGTCAGCACTGAATTCAGCGACGTTCCAGCCCTGCTTTGTCATCCTGGCGAGCTTGGGCAGGTATTCTTGAATTTGATCGTCAACGCCGCTCATGCAATCACCGATCATCTTGGCGACGATGGTTCGCAGGGCCACATCGAGCTAACAAGCTTGCAACAGGAAAACGAGGTTGTAGTAAAGGTTCGAGACAACGGCGGCGGGATCCCGGAAGAAATCACCCATCGCGTATTTGATCAATTCTTCACCACCAAAACTGTTGGGAGGGGAACAGGACAGGGCCTGGCGATGGCCCGTCGCATTGTGGAAAAACACGCCGGCCGGATCACGTTTGATAGCCAGCCTGGCGAGGGCACCACCTTTACTGTACGAATACCGCTAACACATCCCGACATAGCCGAGGCCCAGGTCGCTTGAAAACTGTACTCTTCGTTGACGATGAACAAGAGATCCTTGATGGTCTCCAGGTGGGAATGCGCCGCTTCCGCAAACGCTGGAAAACGCACTTTGCCACCTCTGGTGCGGCGGCGCTGGAACTGCTTGAGCAACATCCCGTGGATGTCATTGTCTCCGACATGCGAATGCCTGGGATGGATGGCGCCGCGCTATTGGAACAGGTCCAGACAAGACACCCGGGAGTTCTGCGTATCATCCTGTCGGGCTACTCCGAGCCAGCAGCCGCGCTTAGGGTGGTCCCGTTGGCGCATCAGTTTGTCACCAAACCCTCCCGTATCGATGAACTAGAGGCCTTAATCAGTCGCACCTGTGACCTGAGCGAGTATGTGATCAATCCCAAGCTCATCGACCTGGTCGGACGAATTGAAAGCCTGCCGGTGATTCCTCGCATCTATCAACAGCTCACTGCGTTGTTGAAAGAAAACGAGGTTACAGCCACCCAGACTGCGGAGTTGGTCAGAATGGATGGAGCCCTTTCCAGCAAGCTGTTGCAGCTCGCCAACTCTGCCTTTTTTGCCCCCGCCATGCCTATTGACTGTGTCAAAAAAGCTGTTGTCAGACTGGGCTTTGATGTGCTCAAGGATCTGGTGCTCACTGCCCACATTTTCAGCCAGGCCGAGCAGCGAAGGTGCACCCCTGGTATTTGTCTTGATTCGTTGCAGGTCCATGCGGCGCGGTCCGCACGAATAGCCCGCCAGCTTGTCAGTGATTGTGGAAGGGCAGATCAGGCGGCCACCGCGGCATTGCTACATTCTCTGGGGACGGTGGTGCTTGCAACCTATCATACCCAGGCGTATGGCGAAGTATTGGCCTTCTGCCAACGGGAAGGAACGCCTCGGTGGGTCGCGGAGGCGCATCTTCTAGGCGCCTCGCAAGGCCAAATTGGCGCTTACCTTCTTGCCCTTTGGGGCTTACCCGTAGACATCGTCCAAGCGCTGGCTCTGCAACATGACCCCGGCGCAGCGGCCACCAAAACCCTTAGCCTGGCAGGGGTAATCCACATCAGCAGCGCCTTAGCGCATGAGGCCGAAGCCGACAGCCTGGCAAGCGCCGATTATGGTCTTGACCTGGATTATGTTAACCGTCTGGGCTTGAGCGAAACCCTGAATACCTGGCGAATCAGGGCGAAGGGTTCACAAAGGAGCTGTCATGGCGAACGTGCTGTTGGTTGACGACGACCGAGACTTGCTTGAGTCGCTTGAGGTCAGACTGAATCGAAAAGGCTATCAATGTACTTTGGCCGACAACGCCAACGAGGCGATGGCGGCGGCGGGTCATAAGTTCTTCGATGTAGTGTTGTCGGACTATCACATGCCAGAAAAAACCGGGCTTGCGTTCCTGTCGGAATTTAAAGACCTACAGCCCGGCTGCGCCCGAATCCTGATGTCTGGCCAGTTGGACTTACCGTTGGTCATGGACGCGGTAAATCACGGTGAGGTACATCGGGTTATAGACAAGCCTTTCCAGATAGGTCAGTTGGAAGCGCTAATTCTCGAAGCGTTAGATCAGCGTAAGCGTCTCAAGCACCTGCATTCCGCCCTGGAGCGGAAGGATGCTGAAGGCGAATATGGCCACCTCAAGGACTGTCTCCAAGGCTCGCTTCGTCTCGCCATACAGCCTATCTACAATACCCAAGGACTTGACGTTGCGGCCTATGAAGGGCTGATTCGCAGTGATCATGCTATGCTCCCGGGGCCGGCCCAGGTGATCGATGCGGCAGAACGTCAAGGCATGATCTGTGCGCTAGCAGAGTTCGTGATCCAGCAGGCCGTCGACTGGCTGACGGTGCTGGACCCATCCGTCCGCCTGTTTGTCAATCTGCACCCTCAGGAATTGGCGGATCCTGGCATGCTTGCCCACCGACTGACCCGCCTCCAGCCGCACGCGGCAAGAACCGTCCTGGAAATTACCGAGCGCAGTCATGTCATGGACTATGGCGCCTGGCGTGAATCCACTGACATCATGCGCGCCGCAGGTTTTCAGCTGGCAGTAGACGACCTCGGCGCTGGGTACAGCTCACTGGCAGTCTTAGCCGAACTGGTGCCAAACGTGATTAAGATCGATATGAGCATCGTTCGGGACATTGACAAAGATCAACACAAGCGAAGGCTGGTTGTTCTGCTCTGTCAGTTAGCACAATCCATGGACGCTGAGCTAGTGGCAGAGGGCGTCGAAACCAAGGCTGAGTTCGACGTACTGGCTGATTGTGGCGCTGACCTAATACAAGGTTTCTACCTGGGTAAACCGGATTTTGTACCCGTCGCCATGAAAACCTCTGCGCAATTGGCGAGCCACCCATAGGAGATTCTCATGAATTCCAATAAAGACAAACGACGCGAAATCGGCGCCCAGCGAGCCCCGCTTAAATGCCGTGCTCCGCAGCAAGCGGCGTAAAAGACATGTCGAAAAAACTACCAATCCTTTGCGTTGACGATGAGCCACAGGTGCTTGAAGGGTTAAGTATGCACCTTCGAAAGCAGTTTCAGGTCACCACCTGCACCGACCCACACGAAGCGCTGGATCTGATCAGCCAGGGTTCTTGCTTCAGCGTGATTTTGTCCGATATGCGGATGCCTGGAATGAACGGGGCTGCTTTTTTGTCGAAGTGCCGAGAGGCGATACCGAACGCCGTGAGGATGCTGTTGACCGGATATTCGGATATGGAGGCAGCCATCGACGCCGTCAACAACGGCCAGGTTTTTCGCTTCTTGACCAAGCCCTGCCCGCCAGACCAGCTGCGCGCCGCCTTCGAAGCTGCGGTAGTGCAGTATCGGCTGGTAACTGCCGAAAAAGAGCTATTGGAGACCACCCTGAGCGGGTCAGTGAAGATGCTGACGGAAGTACTCAGTCTGGCGGCACCCGCTGCATTCAGCCGAGCAGCAACGATTCGCGCTTACGTTCGGCATATGGCAGCGGGCTTGAATCTCGAACAAGGCTGGGTTTATGACGTGGCATCAATGCTATCGCAAATTGGGTGCATTCCACTGCCGCCGGATACCTTGAGTCGGGCGCTGGCCGGACAAATCCTCAGTGACTCAGAAAAAAAGATGCTCAAGGATCACCCCGCGACGGGGCATAAACTGCTGTCCAGGATTCCGCGACTGGAATTATGTGCAGACATTGTGGGCAAACAGGCTTCGGCTAAGGCGCAGTGGCCAGAAGACCCGGAAAGCACTGCGGAAGGGACTGTGGCTGTGGGCGGCGCCATGCTCCGCGTTGCCCTGGATCTCGATGGGTGCGTGACTAGCGGGCAATTACTGGTAGACGCGCTGAAGGAACTGTCGAACAAAGGCAAATACAACTCGCAGTTGCTGGAGTTAATGCACAGTTATTCGGCTCGTCGTCAGGTGGACGAAGTTGTTAAGACGCTTGCCGTCAACGACCTTGGCCCGGAAATGGTCCTGGACGAAGATGTACTAACCAGCCAGGGAACGCCGATTTGTCGCAGCGGCACGTGTTTGACGTCGCCGCTTATCGCTCGAATCCGCAATTTCGCCCATGGCGTGGGCGTCAAGGAGCCGCTGCGGGTGCGGGTGGCCACAATAAAGCCTGAATAGCCCACACCGGAACGCGCCCTTCAACGCAGCGATGAAAATCGCCGGCAGCAGGAGACTCATCTTGATGTACAAGATCCGCTGGCCAGCGTCCTTTCTGACCGCTGTGGCCTTTGGTGCTGGCACCGTGCATTAAACGGGATCCCCAGAAAAGGCAAAAAAGCCGGCAATCGATGCCGGCCCTTACTAACGCTCAAAACTGAGGGATTTAGGCGTTCGCTTTGCACTCTTTGACTTCTGCAACAACCGCCTCAGCAACATTCGCAGGACATGGCAGATAGTGGGAGAACTCCATCGAGAACTGGCCACGACCCGAGGTCATGGTGCGCAGCGTTCCAATGTAGCCAAACATCTCTGACAGAGGTACTTCGGCCTTGATACGAACACCCGTAGGGCCTGGAGCATAGGAAGCGTAAGGCCCGTATCCAAGAAACTGCCGCATTCTGAACGCTGTGGCGAACTCCCCCT
>CAYGPO010000138.1:0-11641 GCA_964351665.1 uncultured Gammaproteobacteria bacterium
TCTACGGCGCAGACTCCTAGCGCTTCATTGAGTCGAAGAACTGGCTGTTAGTTTTGGTGGCTTTGAGCCTATCAAGCATGAATTCGATGGCAGCCAGCTCGTCCATTGGGTGGATTAACTTACGCAAAATCCAGGTTTTTTGCAGCACGTCCGCTTCCACCAGCAGCTCTTCTTTACGGGTGCCTGAGCGGTTGATGTTGATCGCCGGGTAGATGCGTTTCTCGGCGATCCGTCGGTCCAGATGAACCTCCATGTTGCCGGTGCCCTTAAATTCTTCGTAGATCACCTCGTCCATTTTGGAGCCGGTGTCCACCAGGGCAGTGGCCAGGATGGTAAGGGAGCCGCCTTCTTCGATGTTCCGGGCCGCGCCGAAGAAGCGCTTGGGTTTTTGCAGCGCGTTGGCGTCTACGCCGCCGGTCAGCACCTTGCCCGATGAGGGAATAACGGTGTTGTAGGCTCTGGCTAGACGGGTGATGGAGTCCAGCAGGATGATCACATCCTGTTTGTGCTCAACCAGCCGCTTGGCTCGCTCTATCACCATTTCCGCTACCTGCACGTGGCGGGAAGCGGGCTCGTCAAAGGTCGACGACAGCACTTCAGCGTTAACCGCCCGGGCCATTTCGGTCACTTCCTCGGGCCGCTCGTCAATCAACAGGATGATGAGTTTTGAGTCCGGCGCATTAGCCACGATGCTTTGGGCGATGTTCAGCAGCATCATGGTTTTACCGGCCTTCGGTGGCGATACAATCAGGCCACGCTGGCCGCGGCCGATGGGCGACACCATGTCGATGATGCGAGCGGTCAGGTCTTCGGTGCTGCCATTGCCCTGCTCCAGGGTCAGTGGACGGCGCGGAAACAGCGGCGTTAAGTTCTCAAACAACACTTTGCCCCGGGCATTTTCCGGCGGCTCAAAGTTGATCTCCTGAACCTTCAGTAGGGCAAAATAGCGCTCTCCGTCTTTGGGTGGGCGAATCTTGCCGGCGACGTTATCGCCGGTGCGCAGGCCAAAACGGCGTATCTGACTGGGTGAGACGTAAATATCGTCGGGCCCTGCCAGGTAAGAGCAGTCTGCGGAGCGCAGGAAACCAAATCCGTCCTGGAGAATTTCCAGCACGCCGTCGCCATATATCGACTCACCACTTTTGGAGTGGGTTTTTAAGATCGCGAAGATCAGATCCTGTTTGCGAGCCCGGGTCAGGTTTTCAGTACCCATTTCCTTGGCAACTTCCACCAGTTCGGTGGCGGTTTTGGTTTTCAGGTCGGTGAGATTCATAGGGCGATATGCCTTTTTCAGAACCGAGAGGTTCCTGGATGTTTTTCTGAGGCCCAGCAAAGGGCGATATTGAATTCGTGATTCGTCGGGTATGAACCGAAGATGTTAAGTATCTGGATTGGGGGACCGCAACGACGGGGGGTGCCGAGCAAATCAGGCGCTAAGTTAGCATGAACCTCGGCGGGGGTAAAGCGCGTGGAAAGTGAGGCTTGACGGGGCCTGCAGCCTCAAGGACAGGACGACCGCTGAGAAGCGTAAAAAAAACAGCGCAGCCGACCTTTGTGGATCGGACTGCGCATAGATCCAGTGATCAGGTAATGGTGGCGTCAATAAACTCCGTGAGCTGGCCCTTGCTCATGGCGCCCATTTTGGTGTTCTGAACCTCACCGTCTTTGAAAATCATGAGGGTCGGGATGCTGCGCACACTGTATTGCATGGCAATGTCCCTATTAGTGTCCACATCGACTTTGGCGATGGTGAGTTTGTCGCCGTATTGCTCCGCCACCTGATCGAGCACTGGAGCAATCATTTTGCAGGGGCCACACCACTCAGCCCAGAAGTCCACCAGCACCGGGCCGTCGGCCTTCAGTACCTCGGTTTCAAAGTTTTCGTCGCTGGTATGGATAATTCGTTCGCTCACGTGAGTCTCCTGATGGTTCAGCGGCGTGCTCGCCGCATCGATTAGATTGGGGTTTTTGCTTGCGGATTCAACCATATCCGCTACACTCCCAGCCTTCTCGGCGCAGTTCGCCACCCCGGCTGGTTAATTTTCTGAAGCTTTAGGGCTCATTGGAGCTGAAGCAGAAAAGCAAATCAAGCCACCAGAGCGGTTCCCTCTATTACATGTCTAAACCCACTTTTTCCGATGTACGATTTGATCAATTTACCCTTGCTCCCGAAATCAGCGCTGGTTTGCGCGATGCCGGTTTTGAGATGTGCACCCCCATTCAAGCCCAGAGTTTACCCCTGGCCCTGGAAGGCAGAGATGTCGCCGGTCAGGGTCAAACCGGCACGGGTAAGACCGGCGCCTTCCTGGTGGCAGCGTTTCAGCGTCTGCTGACCAGGGAACCTGCTGATCCGGAGCGCCGGGACAACAACCCTCGAGCTATCATCCTGGCACCGACCCGGGAATTGGCCATTCAGATCCACAAAGACGCTGAGGTGATTGGCGCTCACACGGGTCTCAAGCTCGCTCTGGCCTATGGCGGCATCGACTACGAGAAACAGCGTAACACTCTGGCCGAGGGCGTTGATGTATTAATCGGTACCCCGGGTCGAATCATCGACTACTTCAAGCAAAAGGTGTTTAACCTGCAGCACATTGAGGTGCTGGTGCTGGACGAAGCTGACCGAATGTTTGATCTGGGCTTTATCAAAGACATCCGATTCCTGCTGCGCCGGATGCCTGATCCGGACAAGCGCCTGAACATGCTGTTCTCCGCGACCCTGTCCTATCGGGTTACTGAGCTCGCCTATGAGCACATGAACAGCCCGGAGCGGGTGGACATAGAGGTGGAACAGATCACCGCTGATCGGGTCACCCAGAAAGTCTACTTTCCCGCCAACAGCGAAAAGATCCCCCTGCTGGTAGGCCTGCTGCGCAAAATTGAGCCCACCCGCACCATGGTGTTTTGTAATACCAAAGCCGCCACGGAAAAGGTCAGCGCTTATCTAAAGGGCAACGGCTATGTCTCTGAGGTGCTGTCCGGGGATGTGCGCCAGAACAAGCGCCAGACCCTGCTGGGCAAATTTCAGGAAGGCGAAATCGGCATTTTGGTGGTCACCGACGTGGCCGCCCGTGGCCTGCACGTGCCCGATGTCAGCCACGTGTTCAACTATGACCTGCCCCACGACGCGGAAGATTACGTGCACCGGATTGGCCGCACGGCGCGGCTGGGAGCGGCGGGAGATGCGATCAGTTTTGCCTGTGAAGACTACGCCTTCTCGCTACCGGAAATTGAGGCCTACATTGAAGCAACCGTGCCGGTAGAAAGCGTTACCGCAGATTTGCTGGCCAAGCTTGATCCACCGGCACCACGACCTCCCAGGCCCCTGCGTGATGAACGCAAGGCACGCGGCGGCGGTAGGTCTGGCGGCGGCGGTGGTCGCGGTCGCAGCGGCGGAGGGTCGCGCAGCGGCGCTGGCGGTGGACGACATCGCAGCTCTGGCAGCAGCTCCCATGGATCATCTACATCCAGCAAGCCCGTCGAGGCGTCGGGTAATGTAGCCCCAGCCGGCCCAGCTGATAACGCCTCACCGGGTAATGCATCATCCGCCAATGCTGGGGCCAGCGCTGACGGTAATCCGGCACCAAAAAAGCGCCGCCGCCGTCGCCGCAAGCCTAAGCCTGCGGCTGAGCAGTCTTAAGCCTCGGCCAAACCCAAACTATTGCCCTCTACCCTCGGCCACCAGCCGCTGGGTAGCGGGCTCAATCCAGGCCGCCATGGCGTCGGTAATTTCCTGGGCGTCCATCCCTGACACGTCCATGGGTGGGCCAAATTCCAGCACGGCGGTGCCGGGTCGGCCGATCAGCAGGCTTTTGGGTGGCCAGAACAGGCCGGTGTTAACGGCGATGGGGATCACCGGTACGTCCGCCGCTGCTGCCAGCACGCCGCCGCCGATCTTATACGCCGGCGGGGCATCCGGGGCCTTGCGAGTGCCCTCAGGAAACACGCCCACAGACTGGCCAGCGCTAAGTCGCTCAAGGCCCTGCTCCATCACCTGGTTCACCGCGCTGCTGCCGGCCTTTCGGTCGATGGCGATGGGCCGCAAAACAGCCATGCCCCAGCCGAAAAACGGAATAAACAGAATCTGCTTTTTGATCACCCAGGAAAACGGCGGCAGCAGGCCCTGCAGCACAACCGGCTCCAGGGTGGACTGGTGCTTGATGAAGTAAATAACCGGGTCTTTGCTCATGTGCTCAAGACCCCGAAGTTCAATCTTGATGCCGCCAACTACCCGCAGGCTGAGCAGGATGAACTTTATCCACAGGCGGGTGAAATAAAACCGAAAGCGCACCGGCAGCACAACGGTCAGCAGCAGGCAGGGAACAAACACCACCAGTGATGAGGCCATGGAGAGCAGGAACAGATAGGCGCTGAATCTATACATGGGCTGATGATCCCAGGGCTTCCTGGCAAAGCTGCTCTGCGGCCGCCGCCAGGTCGCTGAAGGTGGTGACGCCATCAAAATCGTTCAGCTGGGCCAAGGTCCCGGCGCCCTCTCCGGTGCGCACCAGCAGCGCCCGGGCGCCTACTGACTTGGCTGCTTCCAGATCTTCCCGGGAGTCTCCGATCAGGGTCATGGATTGGCAGGCCACCCCATAGCGGTCTTCAATCTGCCGCAGCAGGTCCACCTTGGGCTGTCTTTTGCCGCGCCCGTCGGGATTTCCGCTGGCGGCAAAAAACACCGCATCGATGCTGCCGCCCTGCTCGTGCACGTCTCTGAGCATCAGTTCGTGGACGTCATGCAGGGCCTCAACGCTGAGTGCCTCGCTGGACAGGGCCTGCTGGTTGGTGGCCACTACCACCCGGTAACCGGCCTGGTTCAGGCGCGCGATGGAGGCAATGCTGCCGGCCAGGGGCTTCCAGGTTTCCAGACGCACGGGTCCGTCGCTGGCAAGCGCGTTTAAGACGCCGTCGCGACCGAGCACTACCAGCTTCACGGGCCAGACCGCAGCAGGGAAAGATCCGCGATATCGTCAAAACCTGCCTTGACCCGGGCCAGGGTCGCAAGCCGGTTCAGCCTGATCTGGGGATCGTCCGCCATCACCATCACTGCATCAAAGTAGGCGTCAACGCTGGGCCGCAGGCTAGACAGCTGAGTCATGGCATCGTCGTAGCGGCGCCCGGCGGCGGCTTCGCTGGCGCTGGCTGAGACCTTAGCCAGAGCGTCAAACAGGGCGTGTTCCGCGGCGTCGTCAAACAGCTCCAGGCGAACATCGGGTAGCTCGGTGATTTCCGCTTTGCGCAGCAGATTGCCGATCCGTTTGTTGGCCGCTGCCAGGGCCGAGGCCGCCTCCAGGGCGACAAAGCCATTGAGAGCTTTAACCCGCTGGTGAAAATCCAGCGGTTTATCCGGACGCCGCGCCCACACCGCCTCAAACACGTCGCCGGCGATGCCCTGGTCGGCGTAATAGGCCCGCAGTCGGTCCATGATGAAGGACTCCACATCGCCGGCGCTGTCGGCGGCGTTTTCCACCCAGGGGGTTACTCCCTTCAGACCGTGACCGATGAGTTCGGGCAGGGACAAGTCCAGCTCTCCTTCTATCAGCAGCCGGATCAGGCCCAGGGCGTTTCGGCGCAGGGCAAAAGGATCGCGACTGCCGCTGGGCTTCATGCCGGCGGCGAAGATCCCACACAGGGTGTCCACCCGTTCGGCCAGGGCCAGCACCTGCCCTGGCCCGGCCGGCGGTAGCTCATCGCCGGCGAATCGGGGACGGTAATGGCTTTCGATGGCCTGGCAAACCGCGGCCGGGTGGCCCTGGGCGGCGGCGTAGTAACGGCCCATGGTGCCCTGCAGATCGGGGAACTCACCCACCATCTGGGTTAGCAGATCACATTTAGCCAGCTCCGCGGCGCTCACCCCATCAGTGGCTTCCAGGTTTAGGGCCTGGCATAGGGTTTCGGTCAGCCCTCGCACCCGGGTGACCTTGTCCCACTGGCTGCCCAGCTTTTTCTGATAAACCATGGTCGCCAGGGTTTGCTGGTGATCGGCCAGGGGAGTTTTAAGGTCGGTTTCCCAAAAAAACCGGGCGTCGGCCAGGCGCGGGGTGATGACCCGCTCATAGCCTTTGCTGATCTGGGCTGGGTCGGTGCTTTGAATATTGGCAACGCCGACAAAGCGTGCGCTCAGTTCTCCGTGTTCGTCACGCACCGGGAAAAAGCGCAGGTGAGACTGCATGCTGGACACCAGCGCCTCGGCGGGCACTGCCAGGAAGGCGGCATCAAAGCTGCCCACCATGGCCACCGGGCATTCCACCAGATTACTCACCTCATCCACCAGCGCCTCATCCATCTGCACCGTGGCCGGCGCCTCAATGGCGCTGGCCACCTGGCTGCGCACCGCCTCCCGCCGCAGGGCCGGATCCACCATCACAAAGGCGTCCTTGAGGATGGCGGGATACTGATCCGGATGGCTGATCAGCACCGGCTCCGGATGCATGAATCGATGGCCCCGGGACAAGTTGCCAAAAGCCTGATCGAACAGGCTGCCGGCTAAGGTCTCAGCGCCGTGCATGGCAACAATCCAGTGCACCGGGCGCACAAAGCTGTGTTCCGAGCTGCCCCAGCGCATGGGTTTGGGTATTGGCAGGGTGGCCAGGGCGCGCCCCAGCATGTCGGTAATCAAAGCGGCCAGGGGCTGGCCGGCCACGCTGCGGCGCAGCGCCAGGCGCAGGCCCTTATCGGTTTCCAGATGCTCAAGATCCGCCACCTCCACGCCACAGGATTTGGCAAAACCAATTGCTGCAGGTTTGGCCATGCCGGACTCGTCAAAGGCAGCAGCCACCGCTGGCCCCAGGCGCTCATCGAAGCGATCGGCCTGGCATGACAAAACCCCTGGTACACGCAGGGCCAGGCGGCGCGGGCTGTTGAAGATCTCCGCGATGTCCGTGCCCGGGGCGTCAGTGGCCAGCAGGCCAGCATTGCTCAGCTCCTGGGTCATGGCGCTGGCAAAGGCTGAGGACAGTTGGTCCAGGGCCTTGGGCGGCAGCTCCTCGCAGCCGATCTCTAGCAGCAGGGTTTCGCTGTGGCTAGTCATCAGCTGGCCACCTTCGTAGTGGCCGACGGGGGCAGGGCCGGAAATCCCAGGGCCTCTCGGCTGTTGTAGTAAGCCTGGGCCACCCCTTTGGCCAGGTCCCGCACGCGCAAGATAAAGCGCTGGCGTTCGGTCACCGAAATCGCGTTGCGGGCGTCCAGCAGGTTGAAGGTGTGGGAGGCTTTCAGCACCTGCTCGTAGGCGGGCAGCGGCAAGCCAGCGTCCAGTAGTTCGGTGCAGGCCTTTTCGCATTGATCGAAGCTGCTGAACAGGGCTGGAACCTCAGCGTATTCAAAATTGTAGGTGGACATCTCCACCTCATTTTGGTGAAACACCTCGCCGTAGGTCACCACTCGATCACCGCTGTGGGTCCAGACCAGGTCGTAAACGTTGTCGATGTCCTGCAGGTACATGGCCAGGCGCTCCAGTCCGTAGGTGATCTCACCGGTCACCGGCTTGCAGTCCAGGCCGCCGGTCTGCTGGAAATAGGTGAACTGAGTGACTTCCATACCGTTCAGCCAAACCTCCCAACCCAGTCCCCAGGCACCCAGGGTGGGGGATTCCCAGTTGTCTTCCACAAAGCGGATGTCGTGGACCAGGGGATCGATGCCCACGGCTTTCAGGGACTGGAGATACAGATCCTGTATATCCAGCGGTGAGGGTTTGATCACCACCTGATATTGATAGTAGTGCTGCAGCCGGTTGGGATTGTCACCGTAACGACCGTCGGTGGGGCGACGGCAGGGCTGGACGTAGGCCGCCGACCAGGGCTCGGGACCAATGGAGCGTAGAAAGGTCGCGGGGTGGAAGGTCCCTGCCCCTACCTCGGTATCCAGGGGCTGAATCAGTACACAGCCCTGGCTGGCCCAGAACTGGTTCAGCTGGCTGATAAACGATTGAAAGGTCGAAGCCTCAGGCATGTCGTAAAACCATCAAAAATTCGCCGCGCAGTATAACCGTTATACTCGATGTTCCGGGCAAAAGGCCGCCGTTGCGGTAGGAAAGCGTTGATTAAAGGACCGCACAATGGGTGAATTCACGCGCGGCCAGCCGTTGGCGCTGGCTGAGGTACTGGAAGCGTTAGTCAGTGATGGTATGTTGCTGCGTGAAGACGCCAATCTGATCAAGGGGCAGGCGTCCCGGGATGGTCGCGTGCATCTGCACCCCCTGGTGGCCCTGGCCAATCAAAAGCTGCCCCACGCGGCCCACCCCGAGCGGACCCTGACCCTTGAGTCTCTGACTGGCTGGCTGGCGGCGGCGGCGGGGCTGGACCATTACCACATCGATCCCATGGAAGTGGATGTGGACGCAGTGACCTCCATTGTGTCTCAGTCCTATGCCCAGCGTTACCGCATATTGCCGGTGGAAGTGGCGGACACTGAGCTGGTGATCGCCACCTCAGAGCCCTTTGACCTGGTCTGGTTGGAAGACCTGAACCAGATTGTGAAAAAAACCTTGAAGGTGGTGGTGGCCAGCCCCCTGGATGTGAATCGATTCCTGGTGGAGTTTTATGGGGTGTCCCGATCGGTGCAGGGGGCGGAGGATTCCCGGCTGCGTCGAGATTCAGACAAGGTACTGAATTTTGAGCAGCTGCTGGAGCTGGGCCAGGCCGGCCAGCTATCGGCGGACGATCAGCACGTGGTGGTGATTGTGGACTGGCTGCTGCAGTACGCCTTTGACCAGCGGGCGTCCGATATTCATCTGGAGCCTCGCCGGGAGCGCAGCAACGTGCGTTTTCGTATCGACGGCCATTTGCATCAGGTTTATCAGCTGCCTACTCCTGTGATGTCAGCGGTGACCTCGCGAATCAAAATCCTGGGACGGATGGATCTGGCGGAAAAGCGCCGCCCCCAGGATGGCCGAATCAAGACCCGCAGCCCCTCGGGGCAGGAAATTGAGCTGCGTCTGTCCACCATGCCCACGGCCTTTGGCGAAAAGTGTGTGATGCGGATTTTTGATCCGGACGTTGCCACCCGCAGTTTCAATGAACTGGGTTTTACCGAACACGAGACCGCCGTCTGGCGCACCATGGTGGAACGGCCCCATGGCATCGTGTTGGTGACCGGCCCCACCGGCTCCGGCAAGACCACCACCCTTTATGCGACCCTACGCCATCTGGCGCGGCCGGACATCAACGTGTGCACGGTGGAAGACCCCATAGAGATGGTCAGCCCCGAGTTCAATCAGATGCAGGTGCAGTCTGCCATTGGGGTGGATTTTGCCGCCGGCGTGCGGACCCTGCTGCGCCAGGACCCGGACATCATCATGGTGGGAGAGATTCGAGACCTGCCAACGGCCCAGATGGCCATACAGGCGTCCCTCACCGGCCACCTGGTGCTGTCCACTTTGCATACCAACGACGCCCCAACGGCCATCATTCGGCTGCTGGATCTTGGCGTGCCCCATTATCTACTCAGGGGCAGCTTAAGCGGGGTGGTAGCTCAACGGCTGGTGCGCACCCTGTGCCCCCATTGTCGTAAGCCCGCTGAGGTCAGCGAGCACGCCTGGCGCAGTCTGATTGGCCCGTGGAAAATCAACCGACCGGCGTCCATCAACCAGCCCGTTGGCTGCAATGAATGCCGTAACACCGGATACCGGGGTCGGACGGCGATTTATGAAATGATGACCATTGACGATGCTATCTCCCAGGTCATTTTGCCCGAGGTCAATCAACTGGCCTTGACCCGACTGGCACAGCGCCGGGGCATGCGACCGCTGCGGGTAGCGGCGGCACGTAAGGTCGCCGCCGGCTTAACCACCGTGGCTGAGTGTCTGCGGGTGATCCCGCCAAGCATCGACAACCTGGCACCGACGGGATTGGACGAGCCGGCAAAGCCGCCCGCAAATCCGTCAGCAAATCCACCAGTAAATCCACCAGAGGTTCCCAGCGCTAGCGAGGGCTAGGAGTCTGCGCTGTCCGCTTCGTCGTTCCGCTGCCGGCTCAGCAGCATTTTGGAAAAAATGATCCCCAGCTCGTAAAGCACCCACATGGGCAGTGCCAGCAGGGTCTGGGAAATAATGTCTGGCGGGGTGAGCAACATGCCGGCAACAAAAGCGCCGACAATCACATAGGGGCGTTTTTCCTGCAGGGATTCCGCCGTGGTCACCCCCAGGGCCAGCAGAATGAACACCACAATGGGTACTTCAAAGGCCAGACCAAAAGCAAAGAAGATCACCAGCAAAAAGCTCAGGTAATGGGCGATGTCCGGCATGAAGGTAACGCCCTCGGGGGTGACGGCGTTAAAGAAGGCAAAGATCAGCGGGAACACCACATAGTAGGCAAAGGCGCAGCCCAGATAGAACAGGGCGCAGCTGGAAATCAGAATGGGAACGGCAATGCGCTTCTCATGGCCATAAAGACCCGGAGAAACAAACGACCAGATCTGATAAATAATGACGGGTACGGCGAGAAACACGCCGGTTAGCAGGGTCATCTTAAAGGGCGTCAGAAATGGCGAGGCCACTTCCACTGCCACCATGGTGACGCCCTCTGGCAGCTCGTTGAGCAGGGGCGCGGCCAGAAAGTTGTAGATATCCCGGGAAAACGGCAGCAGACAGATGGTAATACCCGCCACCGCAATAACCGCCCACATTACCCGCTGGCGCAGCTCCACCAGGTGGGAGATGAAACTCTGTTCTTTATCGCCGGGGACACTGTCCGTCGCCGCGGCGTCATCATCGGTGCTGCTCATAGGGACTGTTTGGGCGCGTCTTCAGGAACGTCGGTGGGGTCTGACCCGGAGGTCTGTTCAGGCGACTCATCCGCGGCCTGGTCGACGGCCTGGTCGACGGTTAGGTCAGCGGCTTCCGAGGAAGACTCAGCCCCGTTAGGGACTGATTCAGATTTGTTGCTGAAGTCTAAGGACTCTTTGGCGCTCTTGCTCAGGGATTCCATTTCACTCATGGGCTCGGCCATGGCCGCTTTGAATTCTTCAGCGGGCTTGCGCATAGCCTGTTTGAACTCGTCAGCGGCCAGCTCAGCAGCAATCTCCGACCGCACGCCGGCCCAGGTCTGGCGGGCCTTGCGGATATAGCCACCCACCACCCGGGCAACGCCGGGCAGCCGTTCGGGTCCTAACACCAGCAGACCAATCACGCCGATTACGGACAGTTCCCAGAAGCCGATATCAAACATGAGTCAAATTCCGCCGGCCCCGGTCAGGAAGACCCGGTCTTCTCTTTGCTTTCGTCCAGCGTCTCGCTGTTCATGGGCTGTTCCGGGTCTGCTTCCAGCTTTTCCGGCTCGTCTTCCGTCATTCCCTTGCGAAAGCCTTTGATGGCGCTACCCAGGTCGCCGCCCATATTGCGCAGCTTCTTGGTGCCAAACAGCATGATGACGATGAGTAGAACGATTAACAGCTGCCAAATGCCAATTCCACCTAACATGACTTACCTCATTGCGTGAGCGCCGCCGAAGGGCAGCTTTACAGCACACCATTGTGCATGATCGCCAATGACAAGGAAACGTATCCGTGGCCAAAATCCCGTCAACCTGTGTTACGGCTGAACGTTGAAAAACCAGCCCCAGCGGGCCATTTCGCCGCCCGTCAACGCTACCTGCGCTGGCTTAGGGTGTAACTAACCAGGGAAAAGGAATTACAGCCCAGGACT
>CAYGPO010000139.1:0-11630 GCA_964351665.1 uncultured Gammaproteobacteria bacterium
CCTGGCCGGCTGCGCCTCGCAGCAACAGCAGCAGTCAACTCCTTCGATTCCGACGCCTCCCTCGTCTTCGCCTTCGATGCCATCCCAGGCGCCGCCTTCGATGCCGTCGCCTTCAGCATCTCCCAGCAGCCCGTCATCCAGCCCGCCGTCGCCATCCCAACCCTCGCCGCCGGGCTCGCCGTCGTCCAGTCCCCCGTCCCAGTCAGGCGAACGCAGCGCTAGCAGTGCCTCGTCCGCCGACAGCGGCGAGCAGTCTGGAACACCACCGGCTGGCTCGCCGGGTGAGCAGACCGGCTCTGCCGGCGAGAGTGAACTGGAAGTACTGGAGCCGGAAGAATCCCAGGTCGCCGACGCTAGCGCGGAGCCTTCCTGGGATGAGGGAGAAGCTGGCGCAGAGCCGACCATGGCTGAGGCGGCTGACGCGGCGGCGGGTGGCGGCGGTGAGGCCGGTGGCGACAGTGAAGCCGAGATGGCCGCCGCCAGCGCCTCTCGACCCGGCGGCGGCTCCCCCATAGGTAGCGAAGAATCCCTGGACGCGGAGCTCAACAGCTCGCTGGAAATTTTTGAGGGCGAAATGGAACGGACCATCACCATCTTGGCCTCCGCCGATCCGGCGGACGGCGAGGCTGCAGGGTCTGCCGGCGGCAACGGCGGAGATGAGGGTGAGGGTGGTGGCTTTGATCAAAACGGCGCCGCCGCCGAGCTGGTGTTGGTCAACGGCGACCCTTCACTGCTGCCGGGTGTCCAGGACGCCGACGGTGAACAGGGCAGCGAGCCCATATCCGGTCGACCGGGACTTGAGGGTGGCAGCGATGCCAATGAAACCTACCCCAGAGTTCCCGGCGATGTAGGCACAGGGGAAGATGATGACGTGGTCGCGCGGCAAATTCGCGAAGCGGCCGTCAACGAGGACGACCCCTCGTTGCGAGAAAAACTGTGGGAAGAGTACCGAAACTACAAGCGCTCAATTCAATGAGGATTCTTATGCCTAGCCTGCAATCGGCCAAACAGTTGGCCATCGGGGTGGTAATGGCGACAGCCTTGTCTGCCTGTACCACCCAAACCGTTAAGACCGTCAACTCCGTGGCGATAGAAAAAGCCGATCAGGAACTGTCCCAGGAGCAGCTGTTGGATGTGGGTCTACAGATTTTCGATCCGGGTATACCCGCTGATCAGCAGGACCGTGAAGACGACGATATCTATCCGGCGGTGCGCCGGGCTGAAGCCCGCTACGTCCCCTATCTGTTGAAGACTACCCTGGAACAGTCAAACCAATGGGGAGCGGTGCGGGTGCTGCCCAGCAATGATCCGGCCTCAGAGGTCACTGTCAGCGGCGAAATTCGGCACTCCGACGGCGTGGTGCTGGAGGTACGGGTGACCGTCACCGACGCCACCGGGCGACAGTGGTTGGATAAGAAATACGCAGATCTGGCGACCCAGTTTGCGTACCGGGATGACATCGATTACGACGGCGACGCGTTCCAGGATCTTTATAATCTGGTGGCCAATGATATCCGTCAGGCCCGGGATAAGTTGAGCCTGGAAGAGCTTAAAGCCATCCGCACAGTGGCCAACTTACGCTATGCCGCGGAGATTGCCCCGGAGGCCTTCGGTAACCACATCAGCCAGGACAAAAACGGCGAAGTGGTGATCAATCGACTGCCTGCCTATGACGACCCCATGATGCGCCGAGTGAACCGGATTCGGGAAAGCGAATACCTGTTTATCGATACCGTGGATCAACAGTACGCGGTTTTCTACCAGCAGATGGATCCCAGCTACGACCAATGGCGCCGGTATTCTTATGAAGAAACCCTGGCCGAGGAAGACATTAAGCGCTCGGCCAGAACCCGGGCCCTGGCTGGAATATTGGGGGTTGTTGGCGGCGCCGCCATTTCATCCTCAGCGAACGGTAACTGGGCTCAAAACAGCATCGGCAACGCCGCGGCCCTGGGCGGACTCTACGCCCTGAAGCAAAGCTACGACACCTATCAGGAAGCGAAAATTCACCAGGAAGCGCTGAAGGAACTGGCCGCGTCCTTTGATGCAGAGGTAAAACCCATTGTGCTGGAGGTGGAAGGTGAGGTGGTAAAACTCAACGGTTCCCTGGACGCCCAGTACAAAGAATGGCGTCGCCTGATGCGCGAAATTTACGAAACTGAAACCGGCATTCCCGTTGCGGATGCGGTTCCTCAATAAGCGCGACCCATATGTCATCTGATCCCACAACGCTGGAGTCATTCAGCGACCGGCAGGTTTTGCCTGATTCCGGCGGTAGTCTGCAGCTCGCCACCTGGGCTGGCAGGCCGGTTAGGCTGCGCCGTCTCGACGATCCAGTGATTGGACCAGAGCATGGACAAGCGCTCAACCTTGAGCAGGTAAAGCGTCGCCAGGCAGCCATGGCCCAGCTGAGCCACCCTGCCATCGTTGCCGACCTGGGCGTGCTTCGCGATGCAGGCTCCTTGTGGGTCTGGCGGGCGGATATTGACGGCACCGATCCTCAGCTGGCAGACCTGGAACAGCGTCTGGCGCTGGTGCAGAGGCTGACTGAAGCTCTGGGCCAGATCCACGGAGCTGGCCTTGGCCACGGCGACCTGGACATCGCGCACCTGATCGTCACACCCAGCGACGGCGTCAAGCTGGTGGACTGTTCTTATCAAAACTCAGCCACACCGGCCCAGGACATGTTGAACCTGGGGCGGCTGCTGTTCCAGTGGGAAACCCGCCGTTCCGCCGGCAGTCTGGACTCGTCCCAGCTAGCCGCCGCACTGGCCGGGGTAGCGGCGGAGCGGGCCTTGCCGCCGCGCCTCAGCCGGCTGATTGTTCGCCTGCTGGCAGCTGACGGTGTGTCAGCGCTGGAAGCCAGCGAGGAGCTGGAGGACATCAGGCTAAGCCTGAGTCGGGCAGACGCCCAGGTGCTGGCCCACTGGAAAACCGAGACCATTGAACCAGTGGCCGCGCCGGCAGTCGCCAGCGGCCCGGTTGAGGCTTCATCCTCAGCCTACCTGCGGCCGGAAGTTAGCGAACCCACGCCTTCTCGCACGCCGGTGCTGCTGGCCACCGCGGCGGCTTTAGTGCTGGTGTTGGGTATCATCTTTGTGGCGCGTTTTTTGCCCCAGCGAATAAGTCCGCCGGAAACCGCCGAGCCGGCTGTGGTGCAGGCCCCAGCGCCGCTGCCGCCAGCGGCTGAACCCCCGGCGCCCCTGAGCCAGGCTGATCTTGAACGCTTGCTGCAACAGCGCGAACAGGCCCAGGAAGTGCTTGATGAGTTCATCAATCTGCGACTTGAACTGGAACAACAGAAGGTTGAGCGCTGGGCTGAACGCTCTTTTGAAGCCGCCGTCGCCACAGCAGCCAAGGCCGAAGAGCCCTTCCGGGCCCAGGCCTTTGAGCGCGCCTTGCAGCTCTACAGCGACGCCCTGCGCCAGCTGCGTGGGGTGTCGGGATTGAGGCCGCTGGTGGTGGCTGAAGCCCTGGAGCGAGGCACCGCGGCACTGAACAAGGGCCTGGGTAAGCCCGCCGAAGACGCGTTTTCCCTGGCCTTGAGTATCGAGCCGGACAATGCGCTGGCAGCGGCTTCTCTGGCTAGGACCCAAACTCTGGATCAGGTTATCGATTTGATGGACCGGGCAGTCATCGCCCGGGAACAGCAGCAGCTCAACGAGGCTCAGGACCTTCTGCAGCAGGTGATCGCGCTGGACCCATTGACCGAAAATGCCTCAGAGCTGCTGTCGGCGGTTAACGCCCAGCTGGCCGATGGCCGGTTCAGGGCCGCCATGTCAGAAGGATTGGCGGCGCTTGCCGGCGGCAGTTTCGGAGCGGCTCGCCAGGCCTTAAACCGGGCCGCTGCCATGCGTCCAGACTCCCAGGCTCCAAAAGATGCGCTGACCGAACTTAAGCGTCGGGAGCGAGACAGCCAGGTTAGTCGGGACAGCGCGCTGGCGCTAAGCGCGGTGGAGCAGGAGCGCTGGGAAGCGGCGATAAAACACTTTCAGGACATCCTTCGGCAAGATCCTAACTCAAGGCAGGCCCAGGAAGGACTGAGCCAGGCCAGCGAGCGGCTGGACCTGGAACAGCGGCTGCTGGCGATGTTGAATGATCCGTCGGTGCTGTGGTCAGACAAAGGCAGGGCAGAGTCTCGTTCGCTGCTCTATGACGCCCGTAGCTTCCAAGCCTCGGGTCCGCGGCTGGCAGATCAGCTGAGTCGACTTGAGAGCCAGATCGATCTGGCGGCCAAGCCCCAGCAGGTCACCATTGAATCGGACAGCGCCTGCAATGTGGTGGTCTATAAAGTGGCTCGATTGGGCCAGTTTGATCAACAACAGCTGGATCTGCTGCCAGGGCGCTACACCGCTGTAGGAACCCGGGATGGCTATCGTGACGTGCGGGTGGAGTTCATGGTGCCGGCGGGAAAAGCCGCCGAGCCGGTCCAGCTGCGGTGTCAGGAACAGGTCCTGGCCCGGGGCTGAATGAGGGATGGATCTGAACAGGAATTGCACCAATGAATGACGTGAAATCACCCTCGGGTCAGCAATCCGGCGGTAATGAAGCCTTTGAAGTCATCACCCCGACGCAATTCCAGCCCGCCAGCAAGGTGGCCGCCAGCGGTGTGGGTGGCGTATCCTGGTGGTTGGTGGGAAGCTTTTCGCTGCTGGGATTGGTTGCGCTGTGTGCGCTATATATTTTTACCGCCCGCTCGGTGCTGATTGAAATATCCCCGCCGCCGGAATCAATGAGCGTTGATGGCGCTTTGCTGCTGCCGTTGAAAATAGGCGACCGCTGGCTGCTTCATTCAGGCAGCTACCAGCTGGACGCGGAGCTGACCGGCTACCACCCGTTAAGCCAGCCCTTTGAGATTGCCGCCAGGGATGGTCAGAGCTTCGTTTACGAGATGAAAAAGCTGCCGGGCCTGCTGTCGGTAACTGCCCCGCAGGTGCCCGACGCCCACGTCTGGCTGGACGGCCAACCCTTAAGCCCAGCGCCCCTGACCGAGCACTCACTGGAACCGGGCAGCTACGCGCTGACGGTGAGAGCGCCCCGTTACAGGGATTTCTCCACCACGGTAGAAATTGAGGGGCGCAACGTGGCCCAGACCATTGCCGCCAGCCTTCAACCGGCCTGGGCAGACGTGGAAATTGTCAGCAGCCCTGAGGGCGCCACCCTGTACGTGGACGGAGACCCGGTGGGAGAAACGCCCCTGACCGCCCAGCTGCTGGAGGGTGATCGTGATCTGTCCCTTCGGCTTGAAGGTTTCAAAGATTGGACCACCGGTATGGAGCTGACCGCCGGCACCCGTCTGAGCCTGCCGCCGGTGACCCTGATCCCGGCCGATACCCTGATTGCCGTTGATAGCAGCCCGGGTGGCGCCAGCGTGACGGTGGACGGTGAATACCGCGGGCAGACTCCCCTGCGCCTGGCACTGGCCCCCGGACGTTCTTATCGACTGGCCTTTACCCGGGCCGGATTTGAATCCAGCACCCGGGTGCTGGACGTGGCCGACGGTGACGATACGCGACTCAACGTTCGTCTGACGCCCATCTTCGGCGCGGTCCAGATGGCCGGCGAACCCGCTGACGCAGAGGTCTATGTGGAGGGAGTGTTTCAGGGCCGGCTGAATGACCGCTTTGAACTGGCCGCCTATCCCCAGCGCATTGAAGTGCGCAAAGATGGGTTTCAGGTTTACACCACCACCGTGACCCCCAGTCCCAGCCAGGAACAGCTGCTGAACGTTAAGCTGGTGAGTTTCGCCGACGCTGCTGCAGCTGCCAATCCCGATACCCTGGTGACCAGCAGCGGCTACGAACTGAAGTTGATTCGACCCAGTGGTGTTTATCGCCTGGGCAGCCCGCGCCGGGAGCAGGGCCGCAGGTCGAATGAATTTATTCGCCAGGTGAAGATGGAAAAGCCCTTTTACCTGGGAGTTCGGGAGGTCACCAACCTGGATTTCAAGGCCTTTGATCCTAGCCACGATTCCGGCATCGCCAGCGCCACTAGCCTAAGTCTGAAAGACCAGCCCGTGGTTAAGGTAAGCTGGGACCAGGCGGCAAGATATTGCAACTGGCTTAGCGACAAAGAAGGCCTGCCGGCAGCCTACCGGGAGCGCGACGGGGTGATGGTGGCAGTAACCCCAATGACCACCGGTTACCGCCTTCCCAGTGAAGCCGAGTGGGCCTATGCCGCGCGCTATGGCGCCAGCGCCCAGGCGGCGCGGAAATATCCCTGGGGTGAGCAGATGCCGCCGCCGGCCGGCGCTGGTAATTTTGCCGGCAGAGAATCCGCCGCTGAGGTTGAGCGGGGTTTGACTAACTACTCCGATGACTACACCGCCACTGCACCGGTGGCCAGCTTCGGCAGCAGCACCCTGGGTCTGCATGATCTAGGCGGCAACGTGCACGAGTGGATTCACGACTACTACCTGATCAGCAGCAGCGGGCTGGGCAGCGTGCCGGTGGATCCCCTGGGCGCTGCTGACGGCAGTAACCACGTGCTGCGAGGCTCCAGCTGGCGCAGCGGCAGCATCACCGAACTAAGGCTGGCTTGGCGTGACCAGGGCTCCGCCGGGAAAGACGATGTAGGTTTTCGCGTCGCTCGCTACATTAACCCCCAGGGAGCTGCTACCCCATGAACCTATCTATTAACGCCTCTCTACTAGCGCTTGGCATGTTGCTGGCCAGCCAGGCAGCCCTGGCGCAAACGCCAGCCGCTGTTGAACCGGTCACTGCGCCTGACACCGCGGCTGAAAATGCTAATGACCTGTGCGCTGAACCAGACCCCCAGGATGACGGCGATCCGTCAGCGGTCAAAACCGATCAGCGCTGCCTTGAGCCGCCTGCCCAGGAGGGTCTGGGCGTCGGGGTTGATCAGGGTGAGATGCGCGCCAGTATGCGCCGCTTTGTGCCCAGCGAACAGATATCTGAAGACAGTTCAGTCGCGTTTCCCAACGACATTTAACTTAATGAGAAGGACTATCCATTCATGGACGGCTCTACCAGGACCCAAAATACGATGAAGAAAAATTTCCCAGTGGAGTTTATGTTCCAGCTGTTTGCCCTGCTGCTGTCGGTGCTGGTGGTGCATACGGTTTACGTCACCGTTGTGCGCCCAGCCGCAGCAGAGGTGATGGAGCAACAGTCCAAGGCCATGGCTGAAGACCCGAACTACGTACCCGAGCGTTCGGTCTATGTGCTGGTGCGGGACTTTGAGCAGGAGGCCTGCTTTATTCTGCTGCTGTGGGCCCTGGCCATCATGGGCTTTAAAGCCAGCCGCGGCCTGCGGGAACGAAAACTGCTGGATCAAACCCTGATGCCGGTGGGTGATGGGATCAGCATCCTGCCGGAAGACACACGGGAGTATTCCCGGCCGCTGCAGGCGCTGCCCGATGAGCAGCGTCGTTTTCTGCTGCCCAAGGTGCTGCTGACGGCCCTGCATCGATTTCGTTCCACCCGGGATATCCAGAGTGTGGCGACCACGGTGCGGGAACTGTGTGAGCAGGAGGCCGACCGACTGGAGTCGGAAATGTCCATGGTGCGCTACATTGCCTGGGCCATTCCCTCCATCGGCTTTATTGGCACCGTGCGGGGTATTGGTGAAGCGCTGGGTCAGGCTCACAAGGCTGTGGAAGGCGATATCACCGGTGTCACCGATAGCCTGGGGGTGGCGTTTAACTCTACCTTTATCGCGCTGGTGCTCAGCATCGTGCTGATGTTTCTGATGCACCAGCTGCAGCTGATGCAGGAGAGACTTTCCCTGGATGCCCAGGAGTACGCTGAACAAAACCTGATCGGAAAACTGCGTGAATCCTGATACCCATCACCAGCCGCCATTAGCGCAGGTCAGCCCATGATCGGCGTGATTGAGCTCAATGATGCTGGCCTGCTGGTGTCCGCTGATGGCGCTGAACTGTTGGACAGCCCGGGTTACCTGGCCTTTGACGGTAAACAGACCCACGTGGGCAGCGCCGCCTCGGAGCGGGTCAAGCTTATTCCGACCCAGACCCACTACGCCTACTGGGAATATTTTGCTGGCGACACACGGCCCACGGGCCATTTGCCCCACAAGGGGCTGACCCAGGCAGATCTTGCCTATCGGCATCTGGAATGGCTGTGGGGCATTGTGGGCAAAGAGGTCAAGCAGCTGGTGGTTTGCGTGCCGGCCGACTGGCGCCGGGAGGAGCTGAGCCTGCTGCTGGGCATGTGCCAAAGCCTGAAGATTCCGGTCAAGGCGCTGGTCAACACCGCTATCGCCAGCCTGGGCCAGCCGCAGCCGGGCAGAACCCTGATGTATCTGGACCTGCATCTGCATCGATTGGTCTTGAGCACTCTGGAGCAGGGGCCCTGGTTGTCCCAGACGGCGGTGGAAAGCACCCGGGAAGTGGGCATGCTGCGGCTGCTGGACGGTTGGGCCTTTGCCGCTGCTGGAGCTTTTGTCCAGGCCACCCGCTTTGATCCATTGCACCAGGCTCAAACCGAGCAGCAGCTGTTCGATCGTTTGCCAGCCTGGCTAACAGCCGCCGGCAGCAGCCAGCAGCTGTCCTTGAGCGTTGAACACAACGGCGGCGCTGTTGAGGCCCGGGCGCCATCGCAGATTTTCATCGAAGCGGCCCAGCCGCTGTATCGCCGGATGACAGAATTTGTTGCCGCGGCCCTGCCGGCGCGGGAGCCGGTCACCCTGACCCTTTCGGCGCGGCTGGCGGGCTTGCCGGGAGTGGCGCAATCCCTGGCGGCATTGCCAAACGTGCAGGTTGCCAGCGCCGGTCGATTGGATTTTGGCAGCGTGCTTAGTCGCTTGTACTTGCCCAGAGATGCGGGCCGCAGCGGCGCCACGGATACGGCGGTGAATGTGACCCGCATACCCTGGTTTAAGTCTGAGCAGATGGCCTCGCATCAGTCGGCGGCGGCGCCGGAGCACAGTGTCTCGCCCACTCACCTGTTGCACAACCATCGGGCATACAAGCTAATCTCCGCCCAGACTTTTAATGTCGGTGCAAAGGTTGATCCATCGGAAGGTCTGACTTTGGCCGGCGTGGCCGATCGGCATTTCCGGCTGCGTCCGGATGCCGCTGGCTGGCTGCTGGAAGATCTCAGTGGCGGTGCAACCCAGATCAACGGACAGTCCCTTGAAGGTCGCCGGGCCGTGAGGGTCGGCGACCGCATTGGCATTGGTAGCCCAGTTCAGGAGTTTGTCTTGATTGCAGAATCGGAAACCCGAGTGAAGAGCGCCAGTGGCTCGTCGTAAGCGCCGCTTTAACGTCTTTAACCTGTCGTTTCTGGACATTATGTCCTGTGGCTTCGGCGCGGTGATTTTGTTTTTTGTAATCATCAACCATGCCCAGGATGTGCGCAGCGACGACCTCACCGCTGATTTGTCCGGTGAGGTCAGCCTGGTGGAAACTGAAGTGAAGCTGGAGCAGCTCAATCTGGCCAAACTGCAGAACGCCCTGGCTGAGGTTGAAGAGGAAATCATCACCTCCCAGGGCGCTTCGGAACGCTTGCTGGAGGATGTCACCGAATCCGAGGAGGAGCTGTCGGACCAGGACAACGAAACCGCTGCCAAGCGCGAACACATGAACCAGCTGATTACTGACCTAAAAGCCATGGAGAAGGAACGCGAGCGCTTACAGCAGCTGGAAGCCGAGGGTGGCAAGAGTGTGCGCAGCTACACCGGTGAGGGCGACCGTCAGTATTTGACCGGGCTGCGGGTTGGCGGGCGGCGCATCGCTATTTTTATTGATGCCTCGGGTTCCATGCTGGACGAGACCATCGTCAACGTGATTCGGCGGCGTAACATGCCCGATGAGCAAAAGCGCCTGGCTGACAAATGGCAGCGGGTGGTGCGAACCGTTGACTGGATCACCACCCAGGTGCCGGAAAGCGCTACATTTCAGATGTATTACTTCAACACCAAAGCCTACCCCGCCATTGAAGGCACGAAGGGTCAGTGGCTGGAGGTGGGGGACGGCCGCAAGCTGGACGAAGCCGTGGACCGGATCCGCAACGTTATTCCCAGCGGCGGTACCCGTCTGCATGCGGTGACAGAGACCATTTTTGCCATGGACCCGCTACCCGACAACGTCTTTTTGCTGGTGGACGGCTTGCCCACCCAGGGAGTCAACCCAGCCACCAAGGCCGGCACGGTTTCGTCCCGGGACCGGGAACGGTTTTTCTATGACGCCACCGCCGACATGCCCATTGGTGTGCCGGTCAATACCATTTTGTTTCCCATGGAAGGTGATCCCAAAGCCGCCAGCGGGTATTGGCGTCTGGCCATTTTGACCGGCGGCTCGTTCATTACTCCAGCTAAGGATTGGCCATGAGTCGACGTAAGCGTCGGATAGAAGAGGTCAGCCTGTCCTTTTTGGACTGTATCTGCTGCGGCTTTGGCGCAATGATCTTGCTGCTGGTGATCGTCAAGACCGCCGAACCCATGATCATTGAGGAAACCCGGGATGATCTCAGCGGGCTGCTGGCTGATTTGCAGGCACAGCTGGTGGAGATTCGCGGTGAAACCACTATTTTGAACCGGGACCTGATGACCCGGGAAGAGCAGCTGTCGGAAATCACCGATCGAATTGCCAGACTCAAGACCCTGCTGTCCACCTTACGGTCAGAGTATGAGTCTTCCTCTGATCAGGCCGACGCTATTACCTCAATAGAAAATCAGCTAAGCCAGGCGCGTCAGGAACTCAATGAACTACAGAAGCGGCTGAACTTCTCCCGCTCCCTGGAAGACACCACCGTGGGCGGCATTCCGGTGGACAGCGAATACGTGATTTTTGTCATTGATACCTCGGGCAGTATGCGCAACTTCGGCTGGGATCTGCTGCTGGATAAGGTCATTGAAACCCTGGACGTGTATCCCGAGGTCAAGGGTATACAGGTGATGAATGACATGGGGGAATACATGTTCTCCCGCTATGCCGAACGCTGGATTCCGGATTCACCGGGGCGGCGCAAAGCCATTATTGATCGAATGAAGACCTGGAGTGCGTTTTCTAATTCCAGCCCCGTTGAGGGGATTACCAAGGCCATCGCCAGGTTTTACAAGCCCGGGCAGAAAATCAGTGTGTACGTATTCGGTGATGATTTTTCCGGCAGGTCTATTTCCCAGGTGATTGATACTATTGATAAAATTAACCAGGAAGATGACCAGGGTAATCGCCTGGTGCGGATCCATACGGTGGGTTTTCCGGTCTGGTTTACCGCTCCCCGGTCTCAGCAGGCGTCCGTTGAACGCTTTGCTACCCTGATGCGGCTGCTGGCGGAGAAAAACGGCGGCACCTTTGTCGGATTGAATTCTCACCAGCCTTAGTCCACCCTGTTTCCCTTTTCAACAAGGACAGACCCATGAGCCTAGCATCAGCACGCCACATTCTGGTGGCCAGTGAATCCGATTGCCTGAACCTGAAAACCGAAATTGAAGGCGGCGCCGATTTTGCCGACGTGGCCCGCCAGCACTCCAGCTGCCCGTCAGGCCAGCAGGGCGGGAATCTGGGCGAGTTTGGCCCAGGCCAGATGGTCAAAGAATTTGACGAGGTGGTGTTCAGCGCCCCGGTGGGTGAGCTGCAGGGGCCTGTTAAGACCCAGTTTGGCTACCATCTGTTGGAAGTCACTGCGCGCAGCTGATTTGGCTAG
>CAYGPO010000140.1:0-1825 GCA_964351665.1 uncultured Gammaproteobacteria bacterium
TCAGGGGCATATCGGTGGTGATGACACCGGACTTAAGCCTGGGGCCCAAAAACGGATTGAGGATCACCTCGCCGATGCGGCTGACCTCGCCCAGTCCGGCCAGCAGCAGCAGCGGTGGCTGCAACACCTCGCCATCTATCACCGTATGGCTGCGAGCGCTATAGCCCAGGCGGCGAATTTGCTCAGCAACAATGCCGCCCAGCAAAGAAAATCGAAGATAAGCCCGCATGGACTGGGAGCAGGCTATCCAGTCATCGCCGGACGCCCCTTCCATAGTCTCATGGCCCTGATCGATAACCACCGAGATTGCGTTGCTGTGGTAGGGGGTGATTTCTTCCCCCAGAGCGTTGTGGGAGTAGTAGGTCCAGTCCGGGCAGCGGGAGATGCCCACCGCGTCAGCGCCCAGAAAATACAGCGCGCCGTGAATATTATCGGCGTTGGTTTGCGGGTCCAGGCTGGCCGCTGAAGGGGTCGGCGCGACCTCTCCATCCTGCAGTAGCACAAAGGCTGCCAGGGCTCTGCGGGGCCCGAAGCTGGTAGGGCTTTTGCGCACATAGTTGCCGTTACGGGCGCTGTCCTGCAGGTTTTTTCCCATGTCGCCAAACAGGGCTCTGGCGAACATGTCAGTGCGCTTAGGCACCCGGGGTATCCGTTGTTCGTCCATGAAGGTGGTGGGTTTTTCCACCCGCTTTGAACGCTCGAAGGGAAACCCGCCGTCGACGAATCGACGCTTTTTGTACGGTTGGCCATTAAAGCCGCTGCTGGCAAAACCCTTACCTAGCCACCAGGCCGGGCCGTGGCTTGTGCTGCGTTCCCGCAGGCTGAGCAGGTGGCGGGGTTTCAGGGCCAGGTCTGCAGCCATCTCCATGGTTGTGCTAACGGCGGCTACGGCGAACCTGCTGCCGACAAAGGGATTGCTGATCACCGGTCCAGCGGCTGTGCTGATGACCTGGCCAAGGCCGGCGGCGACGGTGAGTTTGTTCAGATCAACATCAGAGCATGAACCGGTGTGGCTGCGGGATTGAAACCCCAGCAGCCTAAGGTAGTTAGACAACACCACAGAGGTTTCAGCCGCTCGTACACAGGCCCGCTCTACCTGGGCGTCGGCTATCCAGTCGGTGCCTGGCTCAGACGCCGTTGGATCCCTGGGGAATTGGTACAACACCACCAGAGCGTGGCTGTGATGATCCACCGCCTGGGCCGGTGCATCCATGGTTTCTTTCAGCTCAGCCATCACCACATCTATGCCCGATGCCAGGGTGGCGGTTTGCTTACTTTTCAGATCCTCGGCCAGTTGATCCATATCTGGATTGGTCAAAGGCGCATCCAAAAACATTTCTGCTGTCAGCTCACAGGTGCCCACCTGAGATGCATCGTGGTAGTAGGCGAAGGCTTTCAGATGATTGCTGCGCTCGACAGGGTCAGCGGGGATCACGGCCGCTTCTTTTTTCACCATGCCATCGCGGATGGCGTCAAGCATGGCCGCGTAGGGTGCCATGGCGTTGATCAGGCTGTGGGGGTCGCTGGACCTATGGAACCGCACTGCCTGCATGGGCGGCACGTCGGTCAGGTCAGCGGGCCCCGGGGCGCGGGCCAAACGCTCCAGGGGAAACGGCCCCAGATGGACCGGTCGGTCTTTGTAGGAAAAAAGTCGCAATGGATAACCTGGCTAATTGTGCCTTAAGTTTGACTGACAGGCGTTGCTGCCATGCCCGCGGTCATTCTAGCGCGCATTGTTCTTCATCTCCCTGGGAGTTTTACCCAGTACCGTTCCGCTTAGCATCCCACTTACCATTCCACTTACCATTCCACTTACCATTCCACT
>CAYGPO010000140.1:1925-11181 GCA_964351665.1 uncultured Gammaproteobacteria bacterium
TTCCGCTTAGCATCCCACTTACCATTCCACTTACCATTCCACTTACCATTCCACTTACCATTCCACTGGCTGTTCCACTTACTGTTCCTCTGGGGCGGGGCGTTACACCGGGATTTTTCTGCGGTTCACCCCCTATGCAGGTAAAATAACATTTGAGCCCAGGGCTGCGGGGCGAGCAAGTTTTTCTCGCGCCAGGCAACCAGTTAAACAGGGAACGTTACTGCACTATGAAAATTACCATTGACCCGCTGTTTCGCCGATTTGTTGACGATGAGCTGCTGTCCGGGCTGCCCCTTGAGAGCGGCGATTTTTGGGCAGGGCTGGAACAGATTATCCAGCGCTTTTCGCCAGAAAATCGCCGTTTGCTGGAAATCCGCCGGCAGATGCAACAGCGCATCGATGAGTTTCAACAGCGCAGCCCTTGGGCTCGCTGGGACGAGGCGGCCTATCAGGAGTTCCTGTTGAGCATCGGCTATCTGGAGCCCGCCGCTGAGCCCATCACCCTGTCCACGGAAAACGTGGATGAGGAGATTGCCCGAATCCCCGGGCCGCAGCTGGTAGTGCCGGTTAACAACGCCCGTTTTGCACTGAATGCCGCCAACGCCCGCTGGGGCAGCCTGTATGACGCACTTTACGGCACCGATGTGATTGATGAAGCCAACGGCTGTGAACGGGCTGGAAGCTATAACCCGAAACGCGGTCAAGCGGTGGTGGCTTTCGCCGCTGATTTTCTCGACGCTGCGGTGCCTCTGGTTGAAGGCAGTCACGATCAGGTGCAGCGCTATGAGCTGGCGCTTGACGCTGGCCACAGCACGTTGCTGGCGATACTGGCTGATGGCCGGCAGGTGGGGCTGGCACAACCGGAGGCCTTTGTTGGCCACCGGGGCGATAACCAAAAAAGCGGGCTGCTGCTGCGCAATAACGGACTGCACATTGAGATCTGTATCGACCCATCACACCCGGTAGGGCGATCGTCCAAAGCCGGGGTTTGCGATCTTCTACTGGAGTCAGCGGTGTCCACCATTGCGGACTGCGAGGACTCCGTCGCGGCAGTGGATGCAGAAGATAAGGTGCAGGTATATCGCAACTGGTTAGGTTTGATGCAGGGCAGCCTCAGCGCCAGTTTCAGCAAAGCCGGTGAAACCGTTACCCGGGTGATGGCCGAAGACAAGGTTTATCAGTCTGCCTGGGGCGGGGACTACGTGGTGCCGGGGCGAAGCCTGCTGCTGGTGAGGAACGTGGGTCACCTGATGACCACCGATGCGGTACTGGACGCTGACGGCAACGAGGTATTTGAAGGCCTGTTGGACGCGGTGATCACCGCGACCTGTGCTTTGTATGATTTGAAAAAACTGGGCAGTCGAGTTAACAGCCGGACCGGCAGCGTCTATATCGTTAAGCCGAAGATGCATGGCTCCGCCGAGGTCGCCTTTGCTGATCAGCTGTTCAGCGCGGTGGAGGATATGCTGGGGCTGGAGCGTCATACGCTGAAAATTGGCGTGATGGATGAGGAGCGACGCACCAGTGTCAACCTTTGCCAGTGTATCGCCGCCGTCAGCCAGCGGCTGGTGTTTATCAACACCGGCTTTTTGGATCGCACCGGGGATGAGATTCATACCTCCATGGTGGCCGGTCCCATGCTGCCCAAAGACCAGATCAAAGCCCAGCCGTGGATCCGAGCCTACGAAGATCAAAATGTGGATATTGGTATCGCCTGTGGTCTGCCCGGCAGGGCGCAAATCGGCAAAGGCATGTGGGCCAAGCCCGACGAAATGAAACAAATGGTCCAGACCAAGCAGGAACACCCCCTGGCCGGCGCCAGCTGTGCCTGGGTGCCGTCGCCCACCGCTGCCACGTTGCACGCCATGCACTATCACCAGGTGGACGTGGCGGCCCGGCAGCTAGAGCTAAAAACACGAACACAGGCCAGTCTGGCGGACATCTTAAGACCACCCTTTGGCGATCCGTCGCTGCTGAGTGAGGCAGATGTTCAGCATGAACTGGACAACAACGCCCAGGGGATTCTGGGCTATGTGGTGCGATGGATTGATCAGGGTATAGGCTGTTCCAAAGTTCCGGACATCAACGGCATTGGGCTGATGGAAGATCGCGCCACCTTAAGAATTTCCAGCCAGCATATTGCCAACTGGCTGCAGCACGGCGTGTGCAGCGAACAGCAGGTGCGGCAGGCCTTTGCGCGGATGGCGGCTGTTGTGGATGCGCAAAACGCCGGCGACCCGGATTACTCGCCCATGGCACCGGGGTTTGATGGCGTCGCCTATGAAGCCGCTCTTAATCTGGCGCTGCAGGGTGCGCAACAGCCCAGCGGCTATACCGAACCCCTGCTGCACGCTTATCGGCGAAAGAAAAAAGCCGGTTAACTCAGACTGACAAAGCTGGCACCACCAACGTGTTGAAAACGTCCCGGGGTGCAGGTGAGAATAATGATCTGGCTTTTCTTACCGGCGGCGGCGATGGCCGCGCCCAGGGTTTTGAGTCGTTGAGGATCAGAAAAACCCAGGGCGTCATCAATGATCAGGGGGACGCCGCCCTGGGTTGAGACGATTTGAGCGGCGGCCAGGCGACCTAGCAGTCCCAGTTGTTCCTGGGCGCCGATGCTCAGAGAGCTCACCGGCAGTGTTTTTCCATCTAAAATCCGCTCGCTCACAGACCAGTCGTCCGTTACATGAACGCTAAACCCTGGGCCAAATACAATTTGTCCCAGTCCGTCGATGGCCGTTTTCAACGGCTCAACATAGGCCAGCCGGGACTGCTCCCGGCATTGGCTCAAGGTCTGAAAAAGCAATCTGGCGGCTTCCGCCCGACGGACCAGCGCGTGGACTTCCCGCTCGATTTGTAGCTGCTCACGTTGGGCGGCGTCGAAGGTCTCAAAGCGGCCGTCAGCGCGGGCCGATTGAAGGCGGTCATCGGCTACCGCCAGATCCCGTTCACGCTCGGTCAGTCTTGCCCTGGCGTCGTCCAAAACTCGGCTGGCGTTTTCCATCAGTAATCTTGCGGAGTCCGGTGACTGCTCAGCCAGCTTAGTCTCAAGGCTGACCACGGTGGACTGTTGCTGGGCCAGGGCGGCGACTGCCGCTGCACTGCGCTGGCCTAAGGCTTCGTCGGTCTCCATGGCCTGCACAGCCGCAAGATCCTGCTTGCGGCTTTGCAGCAATGATTGCTCCAACTCCAGCTGGCGCCGCTGCTCAGCCATAGCGCCCTGGCTGGCCTGATAGTCGTCCTCGGCCTGCTGCAGTTCGCTGCGCAGGCCATCGACGAAATCGTCCCGTTGTTGCCACCGTATTTGGGCCTGCCGAAGCTGCTTGGCGCCTTCGTTGATAGATTCCGGCAGGGGCTCAGAGGCGCTGCGACGGGCGACATAGCGGCTCACCAGCTGTGTATCGGACTCCACCCGTTGGGCAATTTCCAGCGGGCTGTCCTGATCCAGCAGGGCCTGCTGCTCAGTCTTGAGTCCGTTGATGGTCTGGCGCTGCTGGTGACGGCGCAAATTCAGTCCGGCAGCTTCCGCCGCGGTCTTGGCCTGACACTTTTGCTGCAGTTCATTTAACAGGTCCTGGGCTGCGCGCAGCTGGTCTCGGACGCTTTGGGTGGTCGCTGGCGGCGTGAGAGTCACCCGCAGCTGCTGGCTAAGCTCAAGCTCCATGAGTTGATCAATGCTCTGCTCATGATGCTGACCGGATTGCAGCTTGAGAGTCTGCTGACCAAGGCTCAGCTCCAGATCAGTCAAAGCCTGAATATTGATCGAGGTGGCAGCGGCGTTGAGCTGGCGGCGCAACACCTGTTCATCCTGTTCCGCCTGCTGAAAGGCCTGCAGCAGTGGCTCGGTGACCTGGATGTCCTCCATTTGTTTGACTGCCAATGCCAGCTGTTGCTGAATCTGCTCAATCTTGCTGAGGCGTTTTTTGTTGTCCTTGAGTCGTTGGACGATGCCCAGGTGGGCGTGGTCGGCCTCGGCGGTTTGCAGCCAGCCCCGGGCCGTTTTCAGATCCGAAACGCCCTCCGACAGCTGCTGTTTCAGCTTGTTCAAGGTTTGCTGGGCGCTTTGAACAGCAGTTTGCGCCGGCGCGGCGGCCTGTCTCAGATCCGCTAAGTTTTTTTCTGCCTGGACTATGTCTGCGGCGCTGCGCCGGCGCGCATCAAGCTCAGCCCTAAGCTGGTCGGCCATCTGCTGCGCTGAACTGAGTAATGACTGTTGCATCTGCAGCGATTGCTGAACCGACTCTAAGGCCTGCCAATGCTGCTCGTGACGGGTTTTCTCCGCAGTTAAGGTGGGCAGCTCTGCCTTTAGCCGGTTTACCTCGGTCAAGCAGCGCTCCTGTTCGCTCACCTGCTGCTGAACCTCGGCCAGGCTATCGCCGGCTGCGGCAACCCTTTGCTTAGCCTGATGGCAACGATCCAGCTCAGCCTGGAACCTGGGCTTGCCGGACTTGGGCGAAAAGTACCGCCAATACTCTTCCTGCACAGCGCCAAAAAGATCGGGATTTTCATCGCTGTTGCCTGAGCTTCCGGCAGCCTCGTCCAAGGCTTTCAGGAGGCTGCCGGATTCCCTCAGGTCCGCCCCTGTCGGGCTATCGCCCTGTTTAATCAGCAGCGCCCTCCAGAGGGTCATGTCGACGGTTTCCTGCAGCATCCGCTCCACTTCCTGGTGGGCTTCTCGTCCGGTCATTTGCAGCGGCCGGGGGCTGGCGAGCTTGAGCACGGTGCTGGGGGTTTTGTTGAAGGTCTTGCTGTAATGAAAACGATAGGGGCCAGCGGTAATCTCCGCGCTGACTTCACTGCCCACATCCTGGTCTACGGGTTTTATGGCCTGGATGTCTTTCTTTTTCGACGAGTCCAGTTCACTGAACAGTAGGCCAATGGCCTCAACCATTGAGGACTTGCCAACCTCGTTGGGCCCTTCCACCACAGTGACCCCATCAGCTAGCGTCAGCTCTGACTCAGCCACTCCACGCCAGTTGCGTAGTCGAAGCTGATGAATTTTCATGGCCCCTTTGCCGCCCCCAGCCGATAGAAAAGGCGCAGTGCATCCTGGGCTGTTTGGACCAGATCGGGCTGATCGAAGGGGCTGTTGTCCGGGTCGGGACCCGTTGCTTGAGCCTGGCTCATTCTGACCAGCTGCTGCCACGCTTCCAGGGCATAGCCAGACAGGCTGACACTATCAACGTCCAGTTCATCGGGCAGCAGCGCCAGACGGGTGGTGCGCCGGCGTAGCCTTAAGCTGGCAAACAGCGCCGACTGTTGCTCCATGATGGTGTCCAGCCGGGCGCGGGTTTGAAGGTTGACGCTGCCGGTAAAGGCCACTTTGACGATGGTGTTTTCTTTGCCGGGCAGAGCGCCCAGCCAGCGCTCAAAGTCGTTTAAGTCGTGTTCGGTGTTGAGTTCCCGGGCTTCGCTGATGAAGTTCCAGCTGCCTACCTTCAGCCCAGTAACCTGGCAGTGTTGATCGCCGGCCAATTCAACCAGCAGTGCCTGGTTAGGATCAGTTTCATCAAATGCGGTGGCCACGGGTGCGCCGCTGTAATGGATCCGGCCGCTGCTGCCAAGTGGGGTCAGGGAATGGCGGTCCCCTAAAGCCAGGTAGTGAAACTTATTTTGGGCAATGGCCTTTTCGGCGGCGGCAAGACTGATGATCTCGGGTCTGTTTGGGTCCGGTGACAGGGTGTCCACCTGACCATGGCAAACCGCAATTCGAGTTATCCCCGCCGCCGGCTGCAGCGCTGATGCCATTTGCGCGCATAAATCCGTGGAGGGCCGCTTACTGCGCCAGGGTGCTCCAACCACCTCCAGCCCCGGCGCGCCGGGCACCGCTACCTCAGACATGTCCTGCAAAACAATAATGTGGGGTGATGCCCGCTGAAACAGCTCGCTGGCAAAAATGGATGAGCCATCCAGTGGGTCGTGATTGCCGGGTAGCAGAAAGACGGGCACCGGCAGCGCTTCCAGGGCGTCCAGGGTGCGCAGCAGGGTTTGTCGACTGAGCTGATTGGACTCAAACACATCCCCGGCGACAACGATGAACTGGGCGCTGTGTTCCGAAGCCATTGCGCCCAGGGTGGTTATGGCATCAACCCTGGCCTGGCTGAAGCGGGCCGCGGCCTCGTCATTGAGAAACGCCCGGGTCATCCCTAACTGCCAGTCAGAGCTGTGAATAAAGCGGGTGCTGGGTGGAGAGCTGGTCACAATGGCAATTGTACAGCGAACAATTCTCAACAATGGAGAATCGCTCTCAAACGATATGCCTGTACCTATGTGGAGCCCGCCGGGCGAGGTGCACGGCAACCCAACTGGCCAGTGCCGGCCACTACCAACCCCTTGTCGTGACAGCAGGTAAGACAATGACGTAGAGTTTGACCCATGAAGCTTCCAACCAGCATGCGCCAATGGGTGCTCGCCAGCCGACCCCAGGGGCTGGCAACGGTGGAGGACTTTCGCCTTGAGCAGGCCCCGGTGCCGGTCATAGGTCCAGGCCAGGTGCTGGTCAAAACCCAGTACCTGGGCGTTGCTCCGGTGCAACTGCGGTACATGACCAACCAGACTGACTTCGAGCGAGACCTTGATATAGGCCAGGTGATGTATGGTCGCGGAGTAGGGCTGGTGGTCAGCTCCAATAACTTAAGGTGGCGGCCCGGTGAGCTGGTCTGTGCGCGACTGGGTTGGCGGGAATATGCGGTGTTTGATGACGACCCTTACTACATCCCTTTGCGCATGGGTCACCCGGATTTACCCTGGTCCTACGGTGTGGGCGCCCTTGGCAATAATGGCTTTACTGCGCTGGCTGGCTTGCGCGACATCGGCAAGGTGGCCGGGGGTGATCGGGTGCTGGTGTCCGGCGCTGCCGGTGGCGTGGGTAGTCTGTGTGCCTACCTGGCAAAAGCCCTGGGTGCCGACCAGGTCGTAGGCATTGCCGGTGGTCCGGTGAAGACCGCTTTGCTGACGGATAAACTGGGTTTTGATGCCGCCATAGACTACAAAAATGACGTCATGGAAGCCGCTCTGGACCATCATTTTCCTGATGGGATTGACGTGTTTTTTGACAACGTTGGCGGCCAACTGCTGGACCAGGTGATGGCACGAATCCGGCGCCGGGCAAGAATCGTCATCTGTGGGCGAATCTCCGAATACCTGAAAGATCCGGCTGACTATCATCGGCCACGCAATCTTTATCGAATTGGCCTTAAAGACGCAAAAATGGAAGGCTTTTTTGTCTACGATTATTGCCAGCAGTTTGCCGAAATGGAGTCAGTGCTGGCAGACTGGATCCGGCAAGGCAAACTCATACCCCATGAAGATATGCTCGATGGCCTGGAGCAGATGCCCTCGGCGCTGATTGGTCTGTATGACGGTACCAACACCGGCGTGCGGGTGGTAAGGGTGGACCCCAGCGCAGACGCGGCTTGTTGAATGAGTCCAGCGATCCTGGCCCAGCCGCGGACGCGGCGTTGATTCGCCACCGGCTTTATCCATGGCTGGTGGCGCTGCTGGCCATGCTGACCATCATTGCCAGCAACGCCATGAGCGGTTCTGGCCTGACGGTGTTTGATGAGTCGCTATTGACCGAGTTTGGCTGGTCGGTGGGGCAGCTTAAGGTTCGCGATTCCATCAATTTTTTTGGCGCTGCCATACTGGTGTTCTTTGCTGGCTGGATGCTGGACAAAGCGGGTTTTAAACCGCTGCTGCTGCTTGGGCTGGGATTGCTCACAGCGGTCTATCTGACCTATCCCTACGTAAGCAGTCTGCCGGGCATTTATGCCCTGCACGGGGTGTTGGCGATGGTGATTGCCTGCTCTGGCAATATGGTGGCGCTGATTACCGCCGCCACCTGGATGCCAAAGCGACGCGGGCTTGCGGTGGGCATCGCCATAGCCGGTACCAGCGTGGGCGGGATGATTATTCCACCCCTGGCGGCATCCCTGAACCAGGAACTGGGCTGGCGCGGCGCTATGCAATGGATGGCCATATACCCGGCGGTGGTATTTGTGCTGATTGCCCTGCTGTTGCGGCCGCGGAAAATGGCGGCCAGGGATGATCCCAGCCTGCTGGAAGGGCTGAGCTTTGCCCAGGCGGTAAGAACCCGCCAGTTTTTTCTGGTTGCCATCGCCGGCATCTGCACCTTTTACGCCATCTTGGCGCTGTATTCTCATCTGTACCTGTATCTGCGTTCGCTGAGCTTTGAGCCGGTGACCGCGGCTCTGGGGCTTAGCCTGCTTTCCGCCCTGGGTCTGACCGGCAAACTGCTGGCTGGCTGGGCATCAGATCTAATCAACCCTTATCATTTGATTCGAGGCTGTATGGCGTTGATGCTGCTGGGCCTGGCCATTATTGTATTTGTACCATCGGGAATCTGGCTTGGCCTGGGCGTCACCGGTTTGGGCTGGGGGAGTCTGCATACCCTATACAACTACCTGCTGCTGGATCTGTTTGGGATGCGCGCGGCGGGCCGCATTAACGGCTGTATCAGCGCCGCAGAGTCCCTGGGAGGGGCGCTGGGTATTGCCATCAGCGGCTTCGCCTTCGACGCCGCCGGCGATTATTCTCTGGCCTTTGGCATAATGCTGCTGGTGATGACTGTCGGCACTGCGTCTACCCTGCGACTCAGGCCGGTGGTGGTTTCTTGATCAATCAAGGGCTGGAGGATTACGCCATGCAACGATGGATAGCTGTGCTGTTGATGGGTTGGCTGTGGCCCACGGCTGATGGGATTGCTGAGGTGGTTTCTTCCAGTGAAACCCATTTCCTGTTGAGCCATCAGGCGGTCAGCACCCTGTCGCCAGAGGCCCAATGGGAAAAACTGATTCACCCGGAACGCTGGTGGCACCCAGATCACACTTATTCGGGAAAGGCCGAAAATCTGTCCCTGGATCTTCGCCCTGGCGGTCTCTGGGCCGAGCACTGGGACGGCGGGTCGGTAAGTCACGGCACAGTAATGTATGTCAGTGATGGTAAGGTGTTGCGCCTAAACGCGCCCTTTGGTCCGCTGCAACAGGCGGGGGCTTACAGCGTCTGGACCATCACCGTTAAAGCCCAGGGCGAAGGCTCTATGGTGGTGTTTGATGAAGTGGTCTCTGGCCCGCCCACGGCCAATTTGGCCCAGCTGGCGACGGCGGTCAACGGGGTTAAAGCTGAGGCGATCCGCCGATTGACTGAAGCGGGTCCTGGCTGACCGAGCATCATTGAGGCTGACTAGGAGTCTGGCGTTTCCGGCTGGAATTCACTAAGGTCAGCGCTGAAACCACTT
>CAYGPO010000141.1:0-11159 GCA_964351665.1 uncultured Gammaproteobacteria bacterium
TTTGCCAATGCCTGTCCCGATTCCCAGGTTACTTCACTGCACTACCACTTTCCCTGGTTGGTGAAATCCAACCTGCGCTGGTCGGTGTTTTGCGCAGCAACCCAGCGCAAAGTTCGATCAAATCTGAACTGGCACGACTACTTCGCCATTGCCGATAGTGATCGCAATATGGCTGAAAAGATCCAGGCCTATTTGACCCTGGCCGATGAGCATTTTGAAACCGACCGCTTCGCTGAGTTTTGTGACCAGCATCTGGGCGACCTGGATCAGCAGGCCAATGAGTTTTTCCGCAGCGAGGTGGTGCACGACGCCATCCGGAAAAAGGTCAAAGCCCTGTACCCGGAGCACGAAGTTGAGGAGTTCACGGAGCTGTTCTGGCAGCGGGTTAAGCAGTCGGTGCTTGATGACGAGGCCGCCGTCTGATGGTCGATAAGGTGGTTACCCAATGGCATTCCCCGCGCCTGGCCCAGCCCATCAAACTGGTCAGATGGGGCCATTTTGGGGTCCCGGTTCTGCTCTATCCCACCGCCGGCGGTGACGCAGAAGAAATTGAGCGCTTCTTAATGATCGCAGCCCTTGAGCCGCTGCTTAACGCTGGCCGAATCAAGGTGTATTCCACCGACAGCGTGGCCGGTCGAACCTGGTTTTCCGGCGACCACCCGCCGGCCTATCGAGCCCGAATGCAAAATGCCTTTGACGCCTTCGTCCACCATGAGGTGGTGCCGGCGATTCGCCAGGACTGCGTCAGTGCTGAGATTGAAATCATCGCCGCCGGGGCCTCCATAGGCGCATTTAACGCCGTTGCCGCCATCTGCCGCCACCCAGAAATTTTTCGCCTGGCCATTGCCATGAGCGGCACCTTTGACCTGTCGAAATACATGCAAGGGCAGATTTCCCAGGATTTCTATTTCTCCTCGCCGCTGCATTTCTTGCCAGGACTGGAAGGACCGCTGCTGGAGTTGCTGAAGACCCGCTTTGTTGTGCTACCCACCGGTGAAGGTGATTATGAAAACATCGCTGAGTCCTGGCGGATGGCTTCGTCGCTGGGAAATAAAGGCATACCCAATCGGGTAGACCCCTGGGGGCAGGACTATCACCACGACTGGATAACCTGGCGGGAAATGTTGCCTCGTTACCTTGATGAATTTGCCTGACTGATAAAGCCGACTACTGGGCGAACAGGTGTAGCTCCGAGGCAACGGCGTCAGCCATGCTCAGGGTTTGCTCCAGGTCTGGATGGCGCAGCATGATGAAACCATCGGAGACCAGGGTCTGACGCCAGTCCCGGCGTTGCTGCCCGGGTTTTAGCAGCGTGTTCCACACCACGTGTTCGCCAAATCGTTGCTGCAGCGCCTGTTCACCCTCAATGTGAGAAATCTGGCCCACGCCACGGGCCCGCTTATAGATAGTGGCGACATTGTGATTGCGCTCAAATGCAATCACTGGGTCTGCGCTGGCCACCGCCTGTCCCCAGGCTCTGAAGACGTCAAAATCGCAGGCAAACTTCATCTGGTCTACCTGATGCGCCCCCGGGGGGCGGGCGCCAATCTCGCCGAACACGACTTCACCATCGGCCTTTTTATACCATTCCATGTGGCTAAAGCCTGAGCCAAATTCCAGCGCCTTAAGCACCTGTTCACCCATGGCAATGCCCTGGGCCAGGTCCGGGTGATGGACCTCTCTAAGTGCCACCACTTGGGGGCTGATCCACTCGTTGCTGCGCGCAACCAGTGGCCTGGGCCGGTACCAGGCCACGTTAAAATAGGCGATTCGGCCATCTACGCATAGGGCGTCAAAGGTATATTCTTCGCCGTCCACAAACTCCTCAACGCTCACTGCCGGCACATGGCGAAGCATGGGCATCGCAGCCCGCAGTTCTGCCCGACTGTTGACTCTATAGGTGTCAGCGGACCCAGCACCGGCAATGGGCTTGAGAATAACCGGGTAACCAATACTTTCCGCAGCCTCATAACAGCCTGCGGCAGTGCTGGTGGCGATATGCCGGGGGGTTCGAATACCCGCCTGATCCAGGGCTTGTTTCATCGCTTCCTTGTCCCGGAAGCGGTGCGCCTGGGACACGCTGAGACCGTCAATGCCAAAGTGTTCGCGCAGCTGCGCCGCGAGCATCACGCCGGGCTCCCACAGACACTCGATGCGATCGACACTCACGCCGCGCATTGAGCCTGTCAGGCTTTTTATGACCGCGCTGGCATCCCAGAGTGTGGCCACCTGCAGGTATCGGCTGAGGGTTTTGCGGGTCAGCTCCGGCAGGTTGGCTTCAGCTTGATCGCCTATGCCGATGACCGTTGCCCCAGATTGGGCCAGGCCGCGGACAAATTCTGGAATGTCCGCCGGGTAACCGGGAGAAATCACTATTACATTCATCGACAAAATCCGCGGGCGGCAGCTGCCAGGGGCAAGGTAGAATACCACCGGCTCTGAACGATATAGAGAATTTCCGTGGCTGATTCCCAACCCTTAAACATTTGTTTGGCCGCCGCCGAACTTACCCCATTGGCCAAAACCGGGGGTCTGGCAGACGTCTGCGCGGCCCTGTCTGACTATCTGCATCGCAGTGGCCATGATGTGCGGGTCATCATGCCCCTTTACGACAGCATCAATACCTCGGACCTGTCTCTGGTGCCGGTTAGTTTTCTACAGGATATCGCCATCGATATTGGCGGCAGGCAAGGCCAATACAGTGTGGATACCGCCCAGCTTCCGGGAGCCAAGGCGCCGCTGTATTTGATTCGATGTCCGGAACTGTACCAGCGCGGAACTATCTATACCCAGGACGGCGATGAGCATCGGCGATTCATACTGCTGTGCCGCGCGAGCATTGAGATTTGTCAGCGGATGGGCTTTGCGCCAGATATCTTTCATTGCCACGATTGGCATACGGGTTTGATCCCTCTCTACCTCAAAACCCGCTATGCCTGGGACCAGCTGTTTACCCGCACCCGCAGCATCATGACCATCCACAACATCGGCTATCAGGGGCAGTTTCCCAGCTCCGTGCTACCTGATCTTGGCCTGGAGGGTTTTGAAGATCGCCTGCACCAGCAGGACCTGCAGGCCGGGGTGATCAACTTTCTGAAAACCAGCGTACTCCACGCCGATCATTTGACCACGGTGAGTCCAAACTACGCCCAGGAAATTCAGACCGACGAGTACGGTATGGGATTACAGGATCTACTGCGTAGCCGCAGCCATTCTCTGACCGGGATTCTTAACGGTGTGGACCATCTTGAGTGGAACCCATCCATCGATGACCTGATCCCCCAAAATTTCAGCCGCAAAGACCTGGCGGGCAAGGCCCGGTGCAAAAAGGCGTTAGTCAAGGAAATGGGGCTGACCGGCGAACCTGACTGGCCTGTGATGGGGGTGATCACCCGGCTGACCGGGCAAAAGGGGATCGATCTGATGTTCCATGTGTTGCCAAAGGTGCTGGCCTCGCGGCCGTTGATGCTGGCGGTGCTGGGCAGCGGTGAGGCCCGTTATGAACAGTTTTTTTCCAGCCTGCAGCAAACCTTTCCTGGCCGGGTGAGTTTCTACCGAGGATACAACAATCGCCTGTCTCACTGGATTGAGGCCGGTAGCGATATGTTTCTGATGCCCTCCCTGTATGAGCCCTGCGGCCTGAACCAGATGTACAGTCTGAAATACGGTACCGTGCCGGTGGTGCGGGAAACCGGCGGTTTGGCTGACTCGGTGGTACAGATCAACGCGGACACGGCCAGCGGCACCGGTGTTGTGTTTCGGGACTACAACCAGGCCGGACTTAGCTGGGGTATCAACCGAGCCCTGGACCTGTTTGAAGATCAAAAGCTTTGGCGAAAAATTATCAATAACGCCATGTCCCAGGACTTTTCCTGGCAGGTACAGGGACAGCGCTACGTTGATCTTTATCATCATTTGCAGGCGGCATCATGAACATCATTTTTGTTGAACCCAGTTTCCCCTATAACCAGCGGGAATTTGTGCGCGCTCTGCACGCCGCCGGAGCCAATGTGATCGGCATAGGTGAGAGGCCCACAGCCTATTTGTCCGATGAAATGCGTCATTGGCTGACGGACTACGTGCAGGTGCAATCCGTGGTGCATGAGCCGTCCATGCTGGCGGCGGTTAAGGCGATTCAGAGCGCCATCTGGGTGGACCGACTGGAGGCCACGGTTGAGGCCCATATTATGGCCGCGGCGAATGTCCGCCAGCTCACCGGCATCCCCGGAACAACCCCTCATACCGCCTACCTGTGCCGTGACAAGCCGGCCATGAAGCAGGCCCTGCGGGAGGCTGGAATCCCCTGTGCTCAATCCACCCGCGCCAGCTCTGTTGCCCAGGTGCTGTCGTTCGCCGCGGAGGCAGGTTATCCCCTGATTATCAAACCCCCCGCGGGTGCTGGCGCTTCCGATACCTTCAAAGTCAATGACGCGGCGGAGGTGCAAAACATCGCCGCGGCCTGCGGTATTGAGGATGGTCAGGAGGTGGCGGTAGAGGAATTCATAGAGGGCCATGAGGGTTTTCTGGATACCCTGACCATTAACGGCGAGGTTAGCCACGAGTTTGTAACCCATTACTACCCCAACGTATTAGAAGCCATGCGGGAGCGCTGGATATCCCCTCAGATGGTGACCACCAACCGCATCGATGCGCCCGGCTACCAGGAGGTTCGGGCCATGGCCAGGAAGGTCAACAAGATTTTTGGCATAGAGACTTCAGCCACCCATATGGAATGGTTTGCCGGCCCCAAAGGGCTTAAGTTTTCAGAGATTGGCTGCCGTCCGCCGGGGGTAGGGCAGTGGGACGTGTATAACGCTGCCAATGAGTTTGATCTCTACTTCGAATGGGCCCACGCATTGGTTCACGGCACCATCCACACGCCACCATCGCGCCGCTATGCCGCTGGCATGATGGCACTTAGGCCGGATCAGGACGGCCGGATCACCGGCTATTCTGGGATCGACGCGGTGCAGCGCAATTATGCTAAGTACATCGTCAAAGCTCATCTGCCTGACCCTGGCACCCCCACCCAGCCGGTGGAGGCGGGTTACATGGCCAACGCCTGGCTGCGACTGCGTCATCACGATTACGATGAGCTGCGCCAGATCATGAACGACATCGGCGAAACCGTCACGGTACACGCGGGTTAAAGGAAAACGTCACCGCCATTAGGGCTGATGCGCTGGCTCTGGGTAGGATTTGAAGTAAGACTTTTTCAACGGGTTGCGAGATACTCTGCCCTCGTTGCCCTGCCAGTTCTGCGCTAAGCCTATGTCCTTCATCGTCAATCGTCGCGATCTGAATTTTTATCTGTATGAGTTGCTGGATCTTGAGCAATGGCTGGGAGCCGGGCGCTACCAGGACTACGACCGCAATACCATTGCCGCAGTGATTGATGCCGCCATTGAGGTGGCCGAGGAGTGTTTTTATCCTGCAGCCGCCAAAACTGACTCCCTGGAGCCCGAGTTTGTGCAGGGTGAGGTAAAACTTATCCCTGAAATTAGCCGGGCCCTGAAGGCCTTCACTGAGGCCGGCTTTCCATCCGCCGGATTTGATCAGGAATTGGGCGGTATGCAGTTGCCGTGGCTGGTGACCCAGGCCATGAACGGCATTTTCATGTGTGCCAATACCGCCGTGGCCAATTATCCGTTCCTCACCGCCGGCGCCGCCAATTTGCTGAACATCTGCGGCAGCCCGGAGCTGAAGGCGCGCTTTCTTGGGCCAATGATTGAAGGCCGTTGGTACGGCACCATGTGTTTGTCGGAAACCCAGGCCGGCTCTTCCCTGGCCGATATCACCACCCGAGCGGTGCCTGTAGGGCAGGGGCGCTATAACCTGAGCGGCTCAAAAATGTGGATTTCCGGCGGTGACCACGATCTGGCGGAAAATATCATCCACATGGTACTGGCGAAGATTCCCGGTGGCCCGCCTGGGGTTAAGGGAATCTCGCTGTTTGTTGTGCCTAAATACCGGCTGCGTGACGACGGCAGCGTCGGCGCCTTTAACCATGTGGTGACCGCTGGCCTTAATCACAAAATGGGGCAGCGAGGAACAACCAACTGTCTTCTGAACTTTGGTGAAGGTGGCCCCTGTGAGGGCTTTTTGGTTGGCCAGGAGCACGCAGGCCTCGCCAATATGTTTCATATGATGAACGAAGCCAGAATTGGCGTAGGGCTGGGTTCAGTGATGGCCGGGTTAGGGGGCTACCTGTATTCCCTGCACTATGCCCAGGAGCGAGTCCAGGGTCGGAGGCTGGGCCAAAAAGACCCGACCACGCCCCAGGTGAAGCTGATTGAGCATTCCGACGTGAAACGGCTGCTGATGACACAGAAAGCGTTTGTGGAAGGCGGCCAGGCATTGATTTACTACTGCGCCAGTTTGCTGGACCATCAAAAGCTGGCGGCTGACGATGGCCAGCGCCAGCGTCTGTCCCTGATGCTGGAACTGCTGACGCCGGTGGCCAAGTCCTGGCCCTCTGAATATTGTCTGGAAGCCAACAAACTGGCGATCCAGGTTTTGGGCGGCTATGGCTATACCCGGGAGTACCCGGTGGAGCGGTTTTATCGAGACAACCGGCTCAACGCCATCCATGAAGGTGCCCACGCCATTCATGGGCTGGATATTCTTGGGCGCAAGGTTTTCATGTACAACGGTGCTGCCCTTGAGGTATTCAATGATGAGGTTCGCCGCACCATGGCGGCGGTATCCAGTGACAGCGATCTAACGGCTTTCGTCTCGGAGTTAGGCAATGCCCTGGAACAGGTGGCGCAGACCGTCGATGCGGTCAAGGCCTGCACTGACCGTGATCTTGCGCTGGCTAACGCAACCTTGTTTCTGGACGGCTTTGGCCACGTGGTGGTGGCGTGGCTGTGGCTGCGGCAGGCCGTGGCTGCCTCTGGATCAACAGATTCTGGGGTTGATCAGGCATTTTATGCAGGGAAACGGGCAGCCTGTCGGTTTTTCTTCCGCTATGAGCTGCCCAAGGCAATGGTGCTGCTGAGAACCGTTGAAAGTCTGGATTCCACCTGCACAGACTTGCGCGCAGCGGAGTTTATTGGTGTTTAATACTTGGTGTGAGCCGTTACCAGCGAAGGCTTATAGCGCAACGCTGTGGCCACCGGTTTTTTTGATCGGCTGGCGCTGCAGACGATAAACAGTCAGCGGGCTGCCGCTGCCATGGCCTAACCAACACAGGCGAAAACCTGGTGACAGTAACCGACAACACTTTGCTTTCTCAGATTGACAGCAGCATCGTCAGCATCGCCAGAAACATCCGGGTGCTAGGGCCTTTGAGCTGGCCTGTTGCGGTGCAGGAGGTCTTTCTCAATGACTGGCGACGGGGTGAGCCTCGTCTGCCCCAGGTGAGCTACCCAAAAACTGATCACAGCGATGAAGTCAGAGCCCTGGAGCAGCTTGCCGCGGCAGCCCCATCGGACCACCCCCTGGGAGCTTTTATGGCCAGAACAGCTCGCTCATACGCCAAGGTTTGTCGATTGCTGGACGTTGCCGGCACCAACGCCATGTCAGAATTCAGTTGCGACATCTACGGCCGGCCCTCGGACTCCCTGTCCACCGGCGACCTGACCAATGTTGAAGCCGCCCGGCATTTTTTGTCCACCGCCGATGAGTATTATCAGGCGACTCACCTGCAGGAGGTGGATTACTGTTTGAGCGCTGAGACCCTGAAGGCCGAGATTGAACCACGGCTGGCGGAAGTGTTTGGGCCGGGCACGGTATCGGTGGTGATCGATCCGGCAATGGCCTCGAAGGCCGCCGCCGGCGCCAGGCGAGTGCGGCTGCGTTCGGGCACCTGTTTTTCTGAGTACGATCTTGAACAGCTGCTGCAACATGAGGCCTTTATTCACAGCCTGACGTCCCTAAATGGCCGCGCTCAACCCGACTGTCAGACCTTAAGCTGCGGGGCGCCAAGAACAACCTTGGTCCAGGAGGGCCTGGCAACCTTTGCCGAACTGATCACCGGGGCCATAGACATTGATCGTATGGAACGGATCGCGTTACGGGTGGTGGCGGTTGATATGGCCTTAAGCGGAGCCGACTTCATCCAGGTGTTCCGGTTTTTTATGGAGGCTGAGCAAAGCGAGATGGAGAGTTTTAACTCTGCCATGCGGGTGTTTCGCGGCGCGCCGGTCACCGGTGGGCACGCCTTTACCAAAGATGCGGTTTACCTGCACGGCATGATGGAGGTGCATACCTTTTTCCGCTGGGCCTTGCAGCACGGCCGCTTGGGGCTGTGCCGCCATCTGTTTGCCGGGCGAATGACCATCAGCGATGTGATGGAACTGGAACCGCTATTTTTGGACGGCACCTTGCGCCCACCCCAATACTTGCCGCCCTGGATGACCCGCACCAACGGCTTGGCGGGTTATTTGGCTTTTTCCGTTTTTGCCAATCGGATCAATGTTGCCGGTATCTCTTCAGGTCACCGGTTTGATGATCCTTCCCAGCTATCGGCCTAAACCGGCTGTTGCCTGGCCTCTTTGGCCAGAGAGGATAAACCCAGTGTGATACCAACCATCCACAGAACGTAGAGACCGCCAACCAGGCGCTCATAGGCGCCCAGCCAGCTGTCATTGACCAGCAGCGTGAGTGGCATCAGCCAGATCCAAAGGCCAAGACAGATAGCGCTGAACAAGCTCAGGGGACGGGACTGACGGGATAAACCCGGCTGTAACGCGCCCATGGCCAGGCCGATCACACTTGCCACAATCCATAGCGGGTCGTTGGCGCTGGTGCCGTAAAGTGCGCCATTGGTTGAGGTGGCGAAATAGTAGGCCACGTAGAACAGCCCGACCCCCGCTGCCACCAGCAGGCCGCGAGCAAAGGGCCAGAATTTCCCCCTGTCCAGATTGCCCAGGCTCACCGCCAGAGCGATATGAGCCAGGCCAAATAGCCCCAGTCCCAGAGTATGCAGCTCGCCCCATTGACCGCGGCTGAGCTGGCTGATGGGAGTGACCACCGGATTGTCGCCGTTGGCTATCAGCACCACGATGTGCAGAACCAGTGTCAGCAGAGATCCTGCCAGCGCAATTCGTAACCACATATGGGTGCTTCTCCTGGGTCGTTGTTTGGGTCTATTGGAAGGCCGCGATGATACGCCTTTCCGGGCCGCGATACTGCCACGGTAACAAATGATTTAAGTGCTTCGCCAGCCCACAGCCGCCAATAAAGCCTTCGTGAACCACTTACAGCTCAGGTGATTGGTATTGGCTGGGTTACAATAGGCCCATGGCTGATTCTCCAATTGACGACAAAAATGTGGTCCGCGAATACTTCAACGCGACGGGCTTTGACCGCTGGCGACGAATCTACGGCGATGGCGAGGTTAATCGCGTGCAGCGCAATATCCGCGCCGGCCACCAGAAAACCATTGACAACGTTGTTGCCTGGCTGGCGCAGGACCCTCAGCTGAAGCAACAAACCGTTTGTGATGCGGGCTGCGGTGTCGGCAGCCTGTCGATTCCGTTGGCAAAGATGGGCGCGACAGTCTTTGGCAGCGACATTTCGGAAAAAATGGTGGAAGAAGCCAGGCTGCGCGCCGGGGCTGAACTCGCCGGTGACTTGACCCATATCACGATGCCTGAATTTGAGTCTAAGGATCTGGAGCATATCGACGGCACCTATCACACCGTGGTTTGCCTGGACGTGCTGATTCACTACCCCCAGCACAAGGCCGATCGCATGATTGCTCATCTGGGGTCCCTGGCAAGCCATCGAGTGCTACTGAGTTTTGCTCCCAAAACCCTGGCTTACTCGGCGCTGAAAAAGCTCGGTGATTTTTTTCCAGGCCCAAGTAAGGCAACCCGGGCCTATCTGCACCGGGAAAGGGATGTGATCAATGCGCTGACGTCTAATGGCTGGGTCATTAGGCGTCGGGCGCTGAACAAAGCACCGTTTTATTTTTCTCGATTGCTGGAAGCCACTCGAGCCACAAGCTAGCCTGCGCGGGTCAGCGCTAGCCAGGGCGGGCTTGCCCCAACTGCTCGCCCAGGTCCTTGGACAAGATGGGTTTTTGTAACACCAGGTCAACAAAGCCGTCAGCCACCCCCTGGTCAATAATTTCCGCCGGGTATCCGGTTGCAATGGCGATCAGTAGCTGTGAATCCAGCTGCCTGGCGGCGCTGGCCAGCGCCATGCCGTTCATGATCGGCATTTGAAAGTCCGTCAATAAAATGTCCACTTTGTAGTCTTTATTTTCCAACGCCGTAAGAGCTTGTGTTGGATCATCAAAGGCGTAAACCTGAAACCCCAGCCGCTCCAGCATCATGGTCATGGCTTTCAGCACCAAAGCGTCATCGTCCACCAGCATCACCTGACGGCCATCCAAGGACACCGATGGCAGCGAAGGTGTTGGCAGCCTGCTCCCGGATTTAGCCGGATTGCTCACGGGAAGATAGATCGAAACTGCGGTGCCTGTCCCGACCTCACTGGCGATCGCAATGGCGCCCCCGTGAGAGGTCACAACGCCTCTAACGATGGACATCCCCAGTCCAGTTCCCTGATGCACTGAGCGGGTGGTGAAAAAGGGCTCCAGGCAGCGTTCAAGCACCTGGGGCTCCATCCCGCAGCCGTCGTCGCTAACCTCAAGCAAGGCGTAGTCGCCGGGCCCAAGAGAGCCGGTTCTCGTAGTAATTCCTGGCTGATCGATAAGCTGGTCCAGGGTGATGGTGACGGTTCCCGGGTGGGACATCGCATTGGCGGCGTTTACGCACAAATTGAGCAAAAGTTGATCCAGCCGATCCGGACTTACCTGCACCCACACATCAATCTTGCAGCCAATCTTGAGGCTTACATCAGCGCCCATTGCCCCCTGCAACATCTGCCGAGATTGTTCTAAATGCAGATTCAGCGAAATAGGCTGTCCTGCTTCGGCGGGATCGACGCTGCTGAAACTGAGGATTTGCTTGACCAGATCCCGGGACCTGATATTGGCCTTAATCACCTGCTCGATAGCCTCACTGGCAGCAGGCTGCTGGGTGAATTTCTCAAGGGCCTGCTCCGAGTGGAATATGCTGGCCGTCAAGGTATTGTTCAGGTCGTGGGCAATGCCACTTGCCAGGGTACCGATGGACTCCAGTTTTTGTAGATTAAGTATCCGAGAGCGCAGCTCCAGGGATTCACGCTGTTCTCGGCGAATGGCG
>CAYGPO010000142.1:0-11087 GCA_964351665.1 uncultured Gammaproteobacteria bacterium
TACTGCTTATATTGTTGTTGTCGTCCGCGCTGCCCAGGGTCAGTTACGCCCAGATAGATGAAGATCAAATCGGCGGCTGGTACATGCTGTTCTGGAACACCCGCTTTGATAACAGTCGGTGGGGGCTGCAGGGCGATATTCAGCATCGTAACTTTGATCTGTCCGGTGATTTGGAACAGCTGCTGATTCGCGGTGGGGTTACCTATAGCCCAGAGTCCATGCCGGGCCTGTTTACCTTGGGTTATGCCAATATCAGTACCGGGACCTTTGGCCCCAGCGGCCGGGAAACCGGCGAACATCGGATCTATCAGGAGGGTTTGTTTTCCCAGTCCGTGGGTGAGCGAGTGAAACTCAGTCATCGCTTCCGCTTCGAGCAGCGCTGGGTGGATGGTCAGGATTTCCGTGCCCGGCTGCGCTATGCGCTGTTTGCCAACGTGCCGCTGAATCGGACCGATCTGAAAGCCGGCGCCGTCTATCTGTCTTTTTATAATGAGCTGTTTCTCAACGCCAACCGGGATATCGGTAACGGCAGAAGGGTGGACTTTTTTGATCGCAACAGAACCTATGCCGCCTTTGGCTACAGCATCAGCGACGCGGCCCGCATGCAGTTTGGCTACATGCATCAAAGCACCGATAACGTGGACAAAGGACAAATCCAGCTCAGCCTGCACGCAACGTTCTAAGCAGGCGAAGTCGCCGCCGCTTGATGCCAGCGCGCACGAGGTGGAACCTTTGCGCGGACAGGGAGGGGCGCTGGCCGATTAGCAAATTGGGAGTCGGTCCGCCCTTTGGGTTATCATTGGGGCTAGCCATGCCCCTCCCGATAAGTATCCTCAGGACCAACAGCCTTGCAAGCGACGTTATCCGGCACTGACCGATCACCCCGAGCATTGTGTGTTGCCCCCATGATGGACTGGACCGACCGCCACTGTCGGTACTTCCACCGTCTGCTCTCGCCTTCGGCCTTTCTGTATACCGAGATGGTGACCGCCGGTGCGGTGATCCGCGGCAACCGGGAAAAGCTGCTGGGCTTTGACCCTGCGGAGCAGCCCGTAGCGATTCAGCTTGGGGGCTCTGATCTTGAGGCGCTGGCCGCCGCTGCCAAAATTGCCGAAGACCTGGGTTACTGCGAAATTAATCTGAACGTGGGCTGTCCCAGTGACCGGGTGCAGAACGGCCGCTTCGGCGCCTGCCTGATGCGTGACCCCCAGCTGGTTGCCGACTGCCTAAGCGCTATTGCACAGGCCGTCTCGGTGCCGGTGACGGTTAAACACCGGCTGGGCGTTGACGATCAGGACGAAGACGCTGATCTTGAGAGTTTTGTTGATACGGTTGCCAAGAGCGGCGTCACGACCTTCATAGTGCATGCCCGCAAGGCGCTGCTGAAAGGCCTGAGTCCGAAGGAAAACCGCAGCGTGCCGCCCCTTAACTACGCAAGAGTTTATCGCCTGGCCGCTGAGCATCCTGAGCTGTCTGTTGTGATCAACGGCGGGATCAGGAACGTGCAGGAGTGTCGCGAACACCTGCAGAGGGTTGACGGCGTAATGTTGGGCCGGGCGGCTTACCACAATCCCCATCTGCTGGCTGCTTGTCAGGCCGAGCTTTTAGGCGGCCCCGCTGCCCTGGACCGTCACCAGATTCTGACCCTATGGCGACCCTACGTGGAAGATCAGCTGGCTGCAGGCACGCCGCTGAAACACATGTCCCGCCACGTGCTGGGCTTGTTTCAGGGCCAACCCGGAGGTCGATTTTGGCGCCGATTTTTGTCCGACAACGCCTTTCGCTCCGACGCCGGCTGGTGGGTGATTGAAGGGGCGCTGGAGGCCATGGGCCGGGCCGCGGATCAGGCCGCCTGATACCCGGTTTTGCATCCGGTTGGTGTAAAAGCCTTTGTGCTACAGGCTGTCAGGGGAGTCGGTTTTAACCAACGGCGTTGAATAGTCCTGGCCACGGCGCAGGTCGCCGAATCCGCTGTTAGTGGTAGGTTTTTAGGGTAAACTTGCGCGCTTTGCGTGGTCTTGTGATGTTAACGACAAGCCCTGACCAGTTTCTGGATGTTGCCAGGCTTTTGCCGCTGGATTATGCCCGCGCAACGGCCAAAGCAGTGATGGTTGTGGCGGATCGGAATTTTTCAGTAGCAGCAGACACCGCAGCCGATAACCAGTATCTGGATCTATCCCAGGCTGCTGACTCAGCCAGGGCCTGGCAGCAGCAGTGCGACCTGGCCCAGAGCATAAGAGACCTGGGCTTGGCGGTGGTCAGCTTTAGTCCGCTGGAAGGCGCCGGAGACAGCGTCTTTCCCAACAACGCTTTTGCTGCTGCGAACGGTCAGTTGATCAGCGGGGCAATGCGCTACCCGTCTCGGCAGCGGGAAACCACCCATCCAGGCATCAAGGGGTTTTTTCGTCAGCTGTTGGGTTATACGGAGCTGAACCTTGCTGAAGGCGACGGCGTTGCCGAGCTGACTGGGTCGATGATCATTGATCACGCCAGAAATGTGGGGTTTTGCGGCCTTAGCGAGCGCGCAGATGAAGCGGGAGCAGCCGCCATGCACAAAGCGTTTGGCCTCAGCGCAACGTTGGTGTTTGGGCTGGAAGCCAAGGAGTATCACACCAACGTATTGCTTTCGATCTTAGCAGGCAGGGCAGCGGTGGCTTGCGCGCCTGAGCCCCACTACGCGGGCCTGCGAGAGACCTTGGTTGGGCTGTATGGAGATCAGGTACGTTTCCTGACCGAGCAAGAGAAGACCGGCTTTGTTGCTAACTGTTTGGCGGTGACCGCTGAGGATGTAGTGATGAGCGCAACCGCTGTGAAATCTCTGGCGCCGGAAACGGTCGATTTTTTTCTTGCGGCGGGTTTCAATGTGCATGGCGTAGAGGTCAGCGAACTTGAAAAGGCCGGCGGCAGCGTGCGCTGCATGATCGCCGAGATTTTCTGATGTTGTCGTCGGATAAAAAATTAAGGGGAAAGACCCATTAAAGCCAGAGTTTATAAATTCGGCGGCAGCAGCGTTGCTGACGCTGATCACTATCGCCGCGTAGGTGATATTTGCAGCGCTGCGCTGGGTTCGCCACTGGTTGTTGTGGTGTCGGCCATGAAGGGCATGACCGACGCTCTGTTTGGTCTTATCGAATCCTCTGAAACCGGTGCCGACTACAACACGGCGCTGGCGGCGCTGTGCGATCGACAGCGCAATGCCTTCATCGAGCTGGTGGGCCAGGTGCCAGACGCGGTTGAGAGCGACTTTTCAGATCTTGCGGATCTGTTGCGCGGGGCTTCCCTGGTAAGGTCTGCTGATGGCCCGGTTAGAGACGCGGTCTCAGGCATGGGAGAACTGTGGTCGTCGCGGCTGCTGACGGCCCATCTTCAAAAGGCTGGCCAGGAGGCCGACTGGCTCGATGCCCGGCAATTTATTGCGGTGTCAGAAGGTGAAATGGGCCCCAACGTCGATTGGTCAAGTTCCCAGCAACTGTTGGCCAGCACTCTGGGTGATCGCCAGCCGGCCATTTGGGTGATGCCGGGTTATGTCGCTAGAACTGCCAAAGGCCGCACCACCACCCTGGGTCGAAACGGCAGCGACTTCTCCGGCGCTATTGTGGCCCGGCTGATGAACGCTGACGAACTCCATATTTTTACCGACGTGGATGGCGTAATGAGCGCTGACCCGCGACTGGTCCCCGACGCCAGAGTGCTCAGCGCCATATCCTTTGATGAGGCATTGGAACTGGCCTATTTTGGGGCCAAAGTTATCCACCCTCAAACCCTGGGTCCTGCCATTGCCGCAGGGATTCCGGTGCGAATCCGCAATACCTTTGCCCCGGACGGCCCCGGTACCCGGATTGGCCCTTCTGATGGTGATGACTTCAGCATCAAAGGCATTTCCGCCATCAACGACGTGGGCCTGGTCAACGTTGAGGGCGGCGGCATGATTGGTGTTCCGGGCACTGCCCGGCGGCTTTTCGGGGCCCTTAAACGGGGCAACATCTCAGTGGTGATGATCAGCCAGGCCTCCTCAGAACACTCCATTTGTGTAGGCGTAGCAGGCCCTGACCTGAAGTCAGCCACCGCGCTGCTGGAAGAAGAATTCGAAGATGAGCTGCGCCAGGGGCTGATCAATACCATCAGCGCCCAGCCCGGACAAAGTGTGCTGGCCATCGTTGGCGATTCCATGGCGGGCCAGCCCGGCATTGCAGCACGCTATTTTTCATCCCTGGGGGCAGCGGGTATCAACATCCGGGCCATTGCCCAGGGCGCCTCGGAACGCAATATCTCAACCGTAATCCCCAAAGCAGACGTGCAGCGTGGCCTAAGGGCCGTGCATTCGGCCTTTTATCTGTCAGCCCAGACCCTGTCTGTTGGGGTGATTGGCCATGGCAACGTGGGCGGTGCCCTGCTTAAGCAGCTGCATCGTCAGGTTCCAAAGCTGGAGGCTGAGTCGGGTATCGATATCCGCATTCGGGCGGTGGCTGGCTCTCAAGCCATGCTGCTGGGTGACAGCCACCTGGACCTTGAACTGTGGGCTCAGAACATCGCTGAGCAAGGCGTTGCAACGGACCTGCAGGCCCTGGCTGACCATGTTCAGGCAGACCACATTCCCCACGCGGTGCTGATTGACTGCACCGCCAGTGATGGAGTCGCTGACCTGCACCATCGCTGGCTGGCCCGGGGCATTCATGTCATTACGGCGAACAAAAAGGCCGCTGCCGGTGATTTGGAGCTTTATCGCCAGCTAAGGCAGGCCAGCCGGGACGCTGGCACGCATTATTTGTACGAAACCACCGTGGGCGCGGGCCTGCCGGTGGTCCAGACCCTGTCTGATCTTCGCCAGACCGGTGATACTGTGCACATGATCGAAGGAATTTTTTCCGGCACCTTGGCATATTTGTTTAATATGTACGACGGGACGCGGGGATTTTCAGAGCTGGTGCGGGAAGCCTGGGAGAAAGGTTACACCGAGCCAGACCCCAGGGACGACCTTACCGGCACGGATGTGGCGAGAAAACTGGTCATACTGGCGCGGGAAATTGGCATGGAGCTGAACGTGAAGGATCTGACGGTGAGCTCTTTGGTGCCCGATGATCTGGCCCAGTCCAGCGTGGAAGAGTTTCTCGATGGACTCGAAGCCCATGATGGTGAGCTGGAAAGTCGCCTGAAAAACGCAACAGCGAATAACCGCCGGCTGCGGTTTGTTGGCCGACTGACCAGCGACGGTAAAGCCAGCGTCGGATTAACCGAGGTTGAGGCTGACCATCCCTTTGCCGGCATTGATCTGACCGACAATGTGGTGCGTTACGTAACCGAGCGGTATTGCGACAATCCACTGATTGTTCGCGGGCCGGGTGCAGGACCGGAAGTGACAGCCGCAGGGGTATTTGCTGATCTGCTGAGGTTGGGCTCCATGTTGGGTGCTCCACGGCCGGCACCCGCGCGGCAACTTGAGGACTGAAAGACAAGATGACCAATCAGGGTGACTCACGAGACAGCGTCTCGCTGGGCAATATTCGCGAAGTCTGCGCATTTGCCCCGGCCAGCGTCGGCAATGTGGCCGTCGGATTTGATGTGTTGGGCCACGCGCTGCAGGGCGTTGGCGATACGGTAACGGTGAGGCAGTCCGATGAGCCGGGTGTGCGCCTGATTGGCGTCAGCGGGGTGCTGGAATCCCTGCCCACCGATGTTGAGCGCAATACTGCTCTTAAGGCCGTAGCCGCCATGGTTGACAGTCTGTCCCTGAAATCAGGCTTTGAAGTGCACGTGGACAAAGGAATACCCCTGGGCTCGGGCTTGGGCGGTTCCGCCGCATCGGCGGCGGCCGCGGTGGTAGCGGTCAACAAAATGCTTAAGATTCCGCTGCCGATTAATCAGCTTTATCCCTACGCCCTGGCCGGTGAGCGGGTTGCCAGCGGCAGCGAACATGGCGATAACGTAGCCGCCTCTCTGCTCGGTGGTTTGGCCATGGTAGGCCCTTACGGCCAGCGTTATCCCATCAATATTCCTGCCCCCAGCCGGCTGCGCTGCATCGTGGTGCACCCCCAGATCAAGATTGAAACCCGGGACGCTCGTGCCGCGCTGAAAAAGGGCTTTGCTCGAGAGCTGGTGGTGGCACAAACAGCCAATCTGGCGGCTTTTATCGCCGGCTGCTTTGAGAAAAATATTGACGTGATTGGCGCCAGCTTAAAAGACCTGCTGGTGGAACCCCAGCGGGCAGAGTCTATTCCAGGCTTCAAAGATGTTAAGTCTGCGGCTTTGGAAGCCGGTGCCCTCGGCTGTTCCATCTCCGGATCCGGACCCAGCGTATTTGCCTGGTTTCAGTCCGAAAGCGTGGCAACGGTGGGCGCTGACGCGATGGCTGAGGCTTTTGCCCAGGCGGGTCTTTCAACCACGGTTTACAGCTCGCCGGTGAATTGCCCGGGCGCCCGGCTGGTCACCGATGCAGCGGGCGGCAGCTGAGCCGGCGGCGCCAGGGATGCTCTTCCACAGTACTCGGGGCGGCGCGGCTATCCCTCTAGCCGACGCGATTGTCACTGGTTTGGCGCCAGACGGTGGCTTGTATGTGCCGGAGCAGTTTCCGGCCCATAACGCCGCAGACTTCGACCCGCAGACTAACCTGGCCAGCATCGGTGAGCAGCTGATCCGGCCATTTTTTGCCGCTGACCTGTTAACCGACGAACTGTCTGATATCTGCCGCGAGGCGCTGAATTTTCCGGTGCCCCTGGTGCGCACCCGCGATCAAAACCTGTCTATTGTTGAGCTTTTTCACGGGCCCACCGCGGCCTTTAAAGACGTGGGTGCTCGATTCCTGGCTGCCTGCCTGAGCCGAATCAGCGGCAGCGACCGACCCACGGTTATGGTCGCTACCTCCGGCGATACGGGCAGCGCCGTGGCTGCGGCCTGCGCCGAGCGGCCTGGCCTTCGGGTGGTCATTCTTTATCCCAGGGGAGGGGTGTCAGCGCGCCAGGAACACCAGCTCAACTGCTGGGGTGACAATGTCCTAAGCCTGCGGGTGAACGGAGATTTCGACGCCTGTCAGGCCATGGTTAAAGCGGCGTTTTTAGATCAACAGCTGCGGAAGGCCTGTCCCCTGACCTCAGCCAACTCCATTAGTGCAGCAAGACTGCTGCCACAAATGAGTTACTACGCGGCAGCCAGCCTGCGTTGGCACGCCGAGCATGGCAGCAAGGCTAATTTCATCGTGCCCACCGGCAATCTGGGTAACGCCCTGGCCGGGGTCTGGGCCCGTCGCTGCGGCATGCCGATTGGACGTATTGTGCTGGCAACCAATGCCAATACGGTGATTCCCCGGTTTCTTGAGTCCGGCCAATGGCAGCCCGGCGACACCGTTGCGACCCTGGCCAGCGCCATGGATGTAGGCAACCCCAGCAACATGGAACGCTTGCGTCATTTGCATCCGGGCCACCAGGACCTGGTGGAACAGGTCAGCGCATTTGCGGTGGACGATACAACCATTGAAGCCGTTATCAAAGACAGTTTCCATTCTCTTCAAATGGCCGTTTGTCCCCACACTGCAACGGCCCTGGCGGCCTATAAGCAGCTTTCTGGCCCCTCTGATGCCGAACACTGGATAGCCCTGGCCACCGCCCATGCGGCGAAGTTTGAGGGCACCGTTGAGCCGCTGATTGGGCAGGCCGTTGAGGTGCCGCCGGCGCTGGCAGCGCTGCTGCGCCGGCCAACCCGGCAGGTGGATATCGAGCCATCCAATGGTGCGTTGCGGGAGCAGCTGCTGAACTGGTAACTGCCACTGACTGGCCAGGCGACGGCGCTTAAGCGTTGGGAAGGCCCGGTTCAAAAGGCAAGTTCAGCCGAGGTTAAGTTTCACGCTGTTAAATTGAGGCTCATGATCTGCTAGCGGCGGATCCCGTCGTCGGCACTGGGCCGGCCTATTTTTTCCACGGATGATATTATTTCGCAATGAATCTGCCTCGCCGACAACTGCTGAAGGGCCTTGCCCTGGGGCTAGGCCTTAGTATGGGCCTGGGGGTGGTGGTTGCCCCGGCTAATGCCATGAGTCTGTCGGAGGCGGTTAATAAGGTTCGTCGTGACACCGGCGGCAAAGTGCTGTCGGCGCGAACTGAGATTCGCAATAATCGCCAGGTTCATATCATTAAGGTGCTGACCAAAGACGGCAAAGTGCGCTACGTCCAGGTCAACGGCGATCCGGTCCAGCCCCGCAGGCCGGGAGGCTGAGCGGGCATGCGGATTCTTGTCGTTGAAGATGACCAACCCCTGCGCGAGACTCTGGTAGCCCGACTGCAGCGTGAGGGATACGCGGTGGACGCCGCGGCGGACGGTGAGGAAGGCCTGTATCTTGGCACCGAATACCCCATCGATGTGGCGGTGGTGGACTTAGGACTGCCCAAGCTCAGCGGGATGGAAGTGATTTCCCGCTGGCGCCAGGCGGAAAAGCGCTTTCCCGTGTTGATTCTCACGGCTCGCGGCGAATGGCAGGACAAAGTGGAAGGACTGGATGCCGGCGCTGACGACTATCTGGTTAAACCCTTTCACGTAGAAGAACTGCTGGCACGGCTCAACGCTCTGGTTCGACGAGCCGCCGGGTGGGCGCGATCGGTGCTGAGCAGTGGTCCTATAGAGCTGGACACCAGCGCCCAGCAGGTCAAGCTAGCCGGCGAGTCTGTTGAACTGACCTCCTTTGAATATAAGGTGCTGGAATACCTGATGATGCATGCCGGTGAGGTCATCTCTAAAACCCGCTTGACAGATCATATTTATGAGCAGGACTTTGACCGGGACAGTAACGTGATTGAAGTATTCATCGGTCGGCTGCGCAAGAAGCTCGACCCTGATGGCAGCCTTAAACCCATCGACACCCTGCGCGGTCGCGGCTATCGTTTTCGCGCCGCCGACTGAACCGCTGCAACGCTGGCCAGCGCCGCTGGCCCCTTCGGGCTAACATATAGCCCCATGACTCATCCACGTCCTTTTTCACTAACCACGCGCCTAACCTTTGCTGCGGGTATCGCACTGGTGGCATTTTTAGGTATTACCGGTTTGGTGCTGGACAGGGCCTTCGCCGAAAGTGCAAGAAATGGCGTACGCGATCGCCTGCAGGGTGTGGTTTACACGCTGCTAGCGGCCGCCGAATTGACCGACCAACGTAGCCTGTTTCTGCCCGATGGGTCCCCCGAACCTCGCCTGGGGCGGCCAGGGTCCGGACTTTACGCCCATGTGCGCGGGGAAGATTTTTCCTGGGAATCAGGCTCTCAGGTGGGTCAGGATCTTGATTGGCCCGACTCGGTTGGCGTGGGTCAGAGCGCACTGGTGCTGCCTCAGTCTGATCAGCTGTTTTTCTACTGGAGCCTGGGCGTGGCCTGGGAGGCTGCCGACGGCACCGACGTACCTTTCACCTTTGCCGCGGCCGAATCCACCACCGCCTTTGAGGGCCAGATGGCTCAATTCCGTCGCTCCCTGTGGGGTTGGCTGGGGGCGGCCTCGGTGCTACTGCTGCTGGTGCAGTCGATGGTGTTGAGATGGAGTCTCAGACCGCTGCGCAGCGTAGGCGCTGACCTGGCCCGGGTTCAAAAGGGTGAGGCCGAGCGCATAGAGCGTGAATATCCTCAGGAGCTGGCGGGTCTGACCGGCAGCATTAATACCTTTATTGGCGCTGAGAGAAAACAACTGGCCCGGTTTCGCAACGCCCTGGCGGATTTAGCCCATAGCCTGAAGACGCCTCTAACCGTGATGCGCGCCGCGCTGGAAGATCGTCAGCCGGCGGACCCTGAGCTACTTGCCTCCCAGGTGCGCCGGATGGATGACATTGTGGGTTATCAGCTGCGGCGGGCCAGATCCTCCGGGCATGCGACGTTTTCCCGCCCAATGGCCATTACCGGGGTTGCTGAGGGGATAGTGCGGACCCTGGAGCAGGCCCACCGGGATCGGCAAATTCAGTGTGAGTTTGAGATTGATCCGGGGGCGCGTTTTTACGGTGAAAGCGGAGACCTGGCTGAACTGTTGGGCAACCTGCTGGACAATGCCTTTAAATGGTGCAATACCCAGGTTGTGCTGTCAGCCCAGCCGTTGCCCGGCGTCGTCAGGCCTGGATTGCTGCTGGTGGTGGAAGACGATGGTGCCGGCATCCAATCCCATCAGGCGCAAAAGCTGTTGCAACGAGGGGTGCGGGGGGATGAGAAAGTTGATGGCCATGGTATTGGTTTGGCGGTGGTGCAGGAGCTAACGGATTCCTACTCAGCGGCGATGGGAATTGAGCGCAGCGAGCTGGGCGGTGCCCGGGTTTGGATTCGGTTTGATGGAGAAGACGCGTTATGAAACAGATGCAACAACTGCTGAGCATTATGGCCCAGCTCAGGGATCCTGAAGGCGGCTGTCCCTGGGATTTGAAACAGGATTTTCGTTCCATAGCGACCTACACCATTGAGGAGGCCTATGAGGTGGCAGACGCCATTGAGCGCGACGCCATGGATGAATTGAAAGACGAGCTGGGAGACCTGCTGCTGCAGGTGGTGTTTCACTCCCAAATGGCTGATGAGCAGAAGCTTTTTAGCTTCGAGGATGTTGCCGCATCCATCAACGATAAGATGATACGACGCCATCCCCACGTGTTTTCCGATGGGCAAGTGGACACCGCCCAGGCCCAGGCCGAGGCTTGGGAAACCATGAAGTCAGCAGAGCGCGGCGAACAGGGGGATCAATCGGCCCTGGCTGGGTTGACCCGGGGTATGCCGGAGTGGATGAAGGCTGAGAAACTACACGCCCGGGCCGCCCGGGTGGGCTTTGACTGGCCCGACGCCCGGGCTGTGACGGAAAAAATTGAAGAGGAGCTGGCGGAGCTTAAGCAGGCAATGGTAAACCCGGAGCACCCGGATCATTGTGAAGAGGAGCTGGGGGATCTACTGTTTTCTGTGATGGCTCTGGCGCGTCATCTGAAGGTGGATTCCGGGCTGGCCCTGAGAGGGGCAAACCGCAAATTTGAAGCTCGATTCCGAGCTGTTGAAAACCTGGCAGCGCAATCAGGCGAGACCCTTCCGGGGCTGTCACTGGCAACCATGGATACCCTTTGGGAGCAAGCCAAGCTGCAGCTTGGGGAAAAACGCTAG
>CAYGPO010000143.1:0-10919 GCA_964351665.1 uncultured Gammaproteobacteria bacterium
TTTTCGTTGTCGATGTTGAAAACGCCATGGATGGCTTTTTCAACAGCCTGCTAGGGTCCCAGGCTGATAGTGGGAATGTCGCTGACGTCCTTAAGCTGGGCAATGGCTTGCAGCTGATCAAACAAGCCTGATGCGCCCTCGCCGGCCACTGGAATCACACACTCCATGAATTTCTCTTTCAACTCCTGCCGGCTCATGGGGTTCATGCCATGACCCCGGAAGCGGCGCACCGGTTCACTTTCAATCACCCGGCCATCGTTCATCTGCACCGCAACACTATCGGCAACCGCGCCCACCGGGTAGCTGGGGTCATCATCGGGCCCGATCACCAGCTCAACCTTGCGTAGCAAACCCTGTACGTCTTCGCGCCGGACAAAGTCATCCCGCACCTCTCCCAGGCCAACGCGACCGCTGATCAAAGCCGCCGCGACTCCAAATTCCAGGCTGAACTTTGCCTGCAGGCCGTCCACCGGCTGATGAAAACGCATCACCGCCGCGTGCTTTTCACTGATCCTCGCCTGCACCCGGGAAATTTCCGCCACCGCTGGCTGATGGTCCGCCTGCACCTGCAGGGCCGCATCAATGGCTCGCTGTGAGGCGCCCACGGTTGGGTGGCGTTTGATGTTGAGCTTTTCTTTTTCGGCGATCCAGCTGCGGCCCAGCCAATCCAGCGGCGAGGTCAGATCAACCCGCCCATTGGGTGACAGGGCAGCCAGCAGACCGCCGCTGCCATCCAGGGCATGGGGGCCGGCGTCCAGACCCGCCAGGGCAAGCTCCACGCAGCTGACCCCGGCCTCGGCAGCTCTGGCGCCCTGATAGGATTTGGACTGGGCACCAAAATTGTCCATCACCCCGCCGCCGCAGGCCGCGGCCAAACCGATGGCATGGGTCAATTGCTGGGCCGACAAACCGCGCAGACGGCCCACGGCAATGGCCACGCCCACCGGCCCAAACACGCCGGTGGGATGCCAACCCTTGGAGTGCAGATGATCGGGTTCACGCTTCATCACCGCGCCCCAGCTTTCCATACCCGCAAGATAGGCCCGGAGCAGCTGGGCACCGCTGGCGGGGGTGCGTTCAGCTTCTGCCAGCAGCGCCGGCACCAGCAGTGCCGACACATGGTTGGAATAGGCGTAGTCGTCAAAGTCCAGGGCGTGGGCAGCGCCCACCCCCACCAGGGTTGCCTGACTGACGGTGGCTCGGGTTTCCGACAGCATGACCCGGCTCATACCTCGGCCGCCCTGGTCAGCAATATGGCGCCGCAGGTTATTGGTCAGTGGCTCTTCAAAGGCGGCCAGCATCACCCCCACAGCATCGGTAAAACCATCAGCCGCCGTGGCCAGGGCCCCGGCCGGGGGCTGGTCCAGCGCGGAGCCGGTAACAAATTGCACAATGGATTCGGTCAGGTGGGCCACGGGAATATCCTTATCTGATTGGCCGCAATGGCCGACGTCTGATATACCCAGCATGGCAGGTGCGCCGCTGCGCAAAGCCCAAGCCAGGAGAACTGCTAATGAGTGCCGCCATGGAAAAAGCCTATACCTGGCTGCGGGAAGCCATCGTCAATGGCCGGGTCAAACCCGGCGACAGGTTGAAAGAGCGGCAAATCTGCGAAGACCTGAACATCAGTCGCACACCGGTCAGGGAAGCGTTGCGCCGGCTGGCCGCTGATGGCCTGGTGCAGCTTGAACCGCGGCGTGGCGGTGTGGTGACCCAGCTGAGCCGGGACGAGGCCAGCGAAATCTTTTCCCTGGGCGCGCTGCTGGAAAGCCATGCGGCGCGGCTGGCGGCCAGCCGCGCCAGGGCCAGCGAGCTGGCCCTGCTGAAGGAAAAGCTGCAGGCCATGACCCAGGTGCTGGAGCACTGCGGCGAAAACCATCACACCGACTACATGAACCTGGACCATGAGTTTCACGAACACATTCTGACCATGGCCGCCAGCCGCCGTCTGGCCGCCATGCTGCGGCTGACCGTGGGCCTGCCGGTGCTGGTGAAAGCCTTCACCAGCTATTCCAACGACGACCTGCAGCGCAGCCTGCAGCAACATCACACCATCGCTGATGCCATCAGCTCCGGCGACCCGGACTGGGCCGAGGCGGCCATGCGCTCCCACGTGCTGGTTGCCCGCTCCATGACTCTGGCGAATTTTTCCAAAGAGCCCTGAGACTGCCCCTAACGGGCCGTTTGCCAAAAAAGGTAGAGATCTCCACATGGGCTAAATTGTATACAAAACCAGGGATTTAAGCGGGTTTTTCTTGCGCTATTGGCATATTTGGTATACCAAGAACCCTGAATAAGGCTATTAAGGCTAACTCAGTGCTGCGTGCGGCTGTTGATATAGGCGGGACGTTCACCGACCTGGTGTTGTGGGATGACGCCACCGGCACGTCCACGATTCACAAACTCCCCTCTACCCCCAGCGACCCCTCCCGCGCCGGGCTGGACGGACTCAATCAGCTGCTGAGCAAAGCCGGCCGTAGCCCAACGGAGCTGAATTTCCTCTGCCACGGAACCACCGTGGCAACCAACATCCTGCTGGAAAAAAATGGCGCCAGGGTCGGTATGATCACCACTGAGGGCTTTCGCGACATTCTGCACATAGGCCGCAAAAACCGGCCCCACAATTTTTCTCACTCCCAGGACGTGCCGCGTCAGAGCCAGCCCCTGATCAAGCGCCGCCACCGGCTGACCGTGAATGAGCGCACCAGCGCCCAGGGTGAAATCACCCAGGCCCTGGATGAGGCCCAGGTTCGCACAGCCATTCGGCAGCTGCGCGATGAGGGTGTGCAGGCAGTGGCGGTATGCTGTTTGATGTCCTTTGTGAACCCGCGCCATGAGCAGCGCATCAGCCAAATTGTGGCCGAAGAACACCCCGGCGCATTTCTATCCATCAGCCATCAGGTGACCCCGCTATACCGGGAGTACGAGCGCTTTTCCACCACCGCGCTTAACGCCTACGTGGGTCCCAGCACCGCCCGCTATGTGGACCGCTTCGCCAGCGAACTGAAGGCCGGCGGCGTCACCGCCGAGCTGAACCTGATGACCTCCGCCGGCGGCATAGTGCCCGCTGAGCAGGCCCGGGAGCAGCCGGTATCGCTGCTGCTGTCAGGCCCCGTTGGGGCACTGATACTTGGCATAGAAATTGGCCGCCAGGTGGGCCATCCCAGCGTCATCACCCTGGACGTGGGCGGCACCTCAGCAGACATCGGCGTGGCCCCGGATGGCGCCCTGCGCATGAAGCACCTGCTGGATACCCAGGTGGGCGACTATGACGCCATGGTGCCCATGATCGACATTGCCACCATTGGCGCCGGCGGCGGCTCCATCGCCTATGTGGATGAGGGCGGCATGTTCAGGGTTGGGCCGCGCAGCGCCGGCGCCAGGCCGGGGCCGGCCAGCTACGGCCATGGCGGAACCGAAGCCACGGTCACCGATGCCATGATCACCATGGGCTGGTTCCGGGCCAACGCTCTTAGCGGCGCCGGACTGACCATCAATGCTGAGCTGGCCAGGGCAGCGGTTAAGCAGGCCATCGCTGAGCCCCTGGAGCTGGAGCTTCAGCAGGCGGCCAGCGGCATCGTGCAAATTGCCACCAGCGCCATGGTGGAGGCCATTCGGATCAACAGCGTTGCCAAAGGCTACGATCCCAGAGATTTCTCCCTGGTGGCTGAGGGCGGCGCCGGCGCCGCCTTTGCCGCCTATGCCGCCAGCGAGCTGGCGATTCCCCGGGTGATTGTCCCACCCAGCCCCGGGGTGGGCGCAGCGGCGGGCCTGCTGTGCACCGATACGCGCTTTGATCACCGTCGAACCTTCTGGCAGAACCTGGATGACTCTTTTGACCAGGCCGCCCGGCAGCGTTTGATGGACTGCTTCACTGAACTGAAAAGCAAGGCCCTTAAGCAGCTGCAGCGGGCCGGCACCGCCAGCGCCGATCAACAGCTGCTGCTGCAGGCAGACTGTCGTTACCAGGGCCAGGGCTACGAACTCAGTGTCCCGGTACCAGACCCCAGCGACGATCGCTGGGCCGACAAAGTCACTGAGGCCTTCCACCGGGTTCACGAACGCACCTACACCCGCCGATTTACCGACAAGACGGTGATGGTGGTAAATCTTGGGCTGGTGGGTATCGGCAAAGTCACGGCGCCCAGCAGCGCCCCCTCCGAGGAATGCACCAAGGTGCCCGCTGCCGACGCGCTGCTAACCACCGGCACCGCCTACTTCCCCCGGGTCGGCGGCGCCATGGCCTTTGACACCTGCTACTACCGCCGGGACCGGCTTAGAACCGGCAACCAGATTCCCGGCCCCGCCATCGTCGAACAGGCCGACACCACCACGGTGATTCCGCCGGGCTGGATGGCCACGGTGGACCCCTTTGGCAATCTGATGATTGGCCGGGAGTCTGATGATCGTGGTTAGTTCTGCCCGCGACCTTGCAGCCACCGCCTTCGACCGGGCCAGCGCACGCTCTGCCGGCATTGGCGCTGAGGTGGAACGGCGCTGGAAGCGGATCAGCGTCGACCCGGTGTCACGCCAGGTGATCGGCGGGGCCCTAAACGCCACCGCCACAGAAATGGCTGAGCTGCTGTATCGCATGGCCTACTCCTCGATCATGCGCGAATCCCGGGATATCGGCGCAGGCCTGCTGGATTTTCACGGCCGCCAGCTGTGCGAAAGTGATTCAACCCCCATGCACTGCGGGTCACTGCCGGCCTACGTCAAGGGCGTCAACCGCAAGCATGCTGGCCGCTACCAACCCGGCGATGTGATCCTGCACAACCACCCCTATCACGGCGCCTCCCACGCGCCGGATTACGGCGTGCTGGTGCCACTGTTTAGCGGCGACAGCCATATTGGTTTTGCCGGCTGTACCGGCCACATGGTGGATATCGGTGCCGCCTCCCCCGGCTTCTCGGTGGACGTGCCGGATTTCTGGGCTGAAGGCCAGATTATCGACGCGGCAAAAATTGTTGCAGCTGGCCAGCGCAATGAGGCCCTATGGTCGATGATTATGGATAACGTGCGCACGCCGGAGGCCAACACCGGCGACCTGGAAGCCATGATCGCCTGCTGCGAACTGGGCGCCAGACGTTTTGCAGAGCTGCAGCAGCGCTATGGCTTGGATTCGGTGATGAGCAGCGCTGAAGACTGGATGGACTATGCCGAAGACATGATGCGCCAGCGCATCAGCGCGATACCCGATGGCGTCTATGACGCCCCGGATGGCTGGCTGGAAGATGACGGCAAGAACTTTGGCATCCCCCTGAAAATTGCGACCCGGGTGATTGTTGAGGGCAGCGACCTGTACGTAGACCTGACCGGCTCCAGCGATCAGGTGGAAACCGGCTTTAACTGCCCCTTTGAGGGCAGCGTACTGCCCACCGCCAATTTTGCCGCCCGGGCGCTGCTGCTGGACGAAGTAAAAGCCGGCGGCGACGTCCCCCAGAACGACGGCATTTTCCGGCCCGTGCACGTGATTGCGCCCCTGGGTTCAATTTTCAATCCAGAGCAGCCCCACGGCTGTGAAGCCCGTTTCACCCAGATCAATCGTATTCCCGATCAGGTGATGCAGGCCCTGGCACCGGTCTATCCTGAACAGGTTACCGCGGGCAACTCAGCCAATGTGTCCTGTTACGCCTACAGCGGCAAAGGTGGGCTGGGCAAAGACAACTACTGGGTGATTATCGAGGTCAACGAAGGCTCCTACGGCGGCCGCTTCGGCAGTGATGGCCTGGATGCCATCGACGCGCTGATGGCCAACACCCGCAACAACCCGATAGAAGAAACCGAGCTGGGCGCACCGCTGATCTGCCAGGGCTACCAGCTACGCCCCGATGCGCCGGCCCCGGGCCAGTGGCGCGGCGGCCTGGGGGCCATCAAGCGCTGGCGGTTTTTGCGCGACACCCACATCAGCTCCACCGGCGACAATCGCAGCGACGATCCGCCCCGGGGAATCTTTGGCGGCGCCGACGGGCGCGGCGGCAGCGTGATCCACAACGCCGGCCGGGCGGATGAAAAAACCCTGCCGGCCAAAGTATCTAACTATCAGCTGAAAGCCGGCGACACCCTGGATATACAGCTGGTCTGCGGCGGCGGCTATGGCGACCCGTTTAAGCGCGGGCCTGAGAAGGTGCTGGCCGACCTGCTCGATGGCCTGATTACCCTTGAAGATTGCCGCAAGGATTACGGCGTCGTGATTGACTCCCAGACCATGAGCGTCAACCAAACCGCCACCACTGCTGCCCGCGCGCAACCCATTACCCAGGTGCTGAATGATTCAGCGCCCTAACCTTTACAACGGAATGATGAACCAAGCCCAACCCGGAGAAAGAAGATGCGGAGTCTGACCACTACCATGAAAAAGACCTTGACTCTGGCGGTCACCGCCGCCCTGTTTGCCCCTGCCCTCAGCCTGGCTCAGGAGCGAACGTTGGAGGAAATTGTTGTGACAGCCGAGAAGCGCAACGCCAGCGTGCAGGATGTGCCCATTTCCATCGCGGCGGTCACCGGCCAGTTCCTGGATGATCTGGCCATCGACGACCTGATGGGACTATACGTTCAAACCCCCGGGCTATCGTTCAGCCGGGCCGGCGGCGAGGCGCAGATTTATATCCGGGGCATTGGCACCGATGCCTTTGGCGTCACCGTTGATCCCAGCGTGGCCATCCACTTGGACGGGGTTTATCTGGGCCGCCCAAACATGGGCCTGGCACAGTTTCTTGACGTTGAACGGGTGGAAATTCTGAAAGGCCCCCAGGGCACGCTGTATGGCCGTAACGCCACCGGCGGCGCCATCAACATCATCTCCCGCATGCCCACCGACGAATTCAGCGGCTATATTTCTGGCGGCTACGGTTCCTTTGATCGCGCTGAGCTGCAGGCCGCAGTGAGCGGGCCCTTGAGTGAGAACTGGCGAGGGCGGGTTGCTATTCGGGCCCTGGGTGACGAGGGTTTTACCAACGACATAGACAGCCGCGGCGAAAACGAGATCGACGACAACGAGATGGTGGCGGTGAGAGCCATTGCCCAGTATGAGGGCGCGTCTGGGATTGAGTTCACCGTAATTGCCGACTACACCGATTACCATAGCGGCAACCGCTCAGCACGGCCCCTGGACGACCTGTCTTTCGCCGTGGTTAACGGCGCCCGGCCCCAGGACTTTGGCCAGACCAGCAACAACCTGCCAACGTTTTTCGACTGGAACACCGGCGGCATTACCGCCACCTTGGAGCTGCCCATTGGCGATGCCATGACGCTGTCTTCCATCACCGCCTACCGGGACTATGAAAGCGATTTCTTTTTCAACACCGACGGCACCGAGATTGAAGTGACCCGCTCGTATTTTCAGTATGAGTCGGACCAGTTCTCCCAGGAAATCCGCCTGTCCAGCAACGGCTCAGGGCCCCTCAACTGGATAGTCGGGGCCTATTACCTCACCGAAGACAAACAGGGCGCCCTGGGCCTGGGTCGCAATACTCACCCGTCCTTTGGCACCGTCAGCTTCATCATTCCCAACGAAGATGAAACCGATGCCTACGCCCTGTTCGGCGAGGTCTCCTACGATTTTTCCGACCAGCTCAGCGCCACCTTCGGGATTCGCTACTCCGATGAAACCAAAGATGACTTCACCAGCGTTGGCGCCATCTTCGGCGACTTCACCGGCCTTCGCAGCACCGGCACCGTGGTGCAGTTTTTCACCCGGGACGACAGCCTCAGCTTTGACGACGTCAGCCCCAGGGTGGTGTTGGAGTATCGGCCTAACGAAGACATGCTGGTTTATGGATCGGTCACCGAGGGGTTTAAGTCCGGTGGCTGGAACGCCTTTGACGGCTCTCCGGCATTTCGCCCTGAGGAGGTGACCTCCTTTGAGGTGGGCTTCAAATCTGATCTGATGGACGGCCAGCTGCGCCTGAACGGCTCAGCCTTTTACTACGACTACACGGACCTGCAGGTATCAACCTTTCAGAACGGCCTGACCGTCACCACCAATGCGGCGGACGCAACGGTGAAGGGCCTTGAGATTGAGTTGTCGGCCTACCCCACGGACAACCTGCTGATCAGCGCCAGCATGGGCTATCTGGATGCCACCTTCGACACCTTCTTCTCAGCCAACGGCCGCTGCCCGGCGGACGCAACCCCGGCTGAACTGGCCGGTGACTGCAACGGCGTCGGCGCCGGCGAGACCCGGGTCGCGGACTTAAGCGGCAACACCCTGCAGAACGCGCCGGAGTGGAAGTTCAACATCAATGGTACGTACACCGTAGACCTGGCCGGCGGCGGCGAGATTAATATCTTTGGCCAGATCAGCCACCAGACCGAGATCTTCCACACCCAGTTCAACGACCCGCTGATCGGCCAGGACGACACCACCCTGGTAGACGCCCGGGTGTCCTACGCCCCCGGCGACGCGCCCTGGGACGTGGCGATCTTTGCCAAAAACCTGACCGACGAGGAGTACTTCCAGAACACCGTGCGCTTTACCTCCTTGAGTGAAGGCAATCCGGCAGACCGGTTTAACATCGGCGCCGGCCTGGGCTATCCGGCGCCGGGCCGCCAGGTGGGCGTTGAAGCCACCTACCGCTTTTAAGCCGATGACACCCATCGGAAACGGCCGGCGCCTATGACCAACGCCAGCCACCCGCCAGCGACCGGGGGTATCACTCCCGGTCGTTCGGCCTGGTATGCCCTGACCATACTGACGGTGGCCTACACCTTTTCCTATATTGATCGCCAGATTCTGGCCCTGATGGTGGGGCCCATCCGGGCAGATCTGAATATCTCAGACTCCCAGTTCAGCCTGCTCCACGGCCTGGCCTTTGCGCTGTTTTACACCTTTCTGGGAATTCCCATCGGCCGCCTGGCGGATGCCAAAAACCGGCGCAACCTGATCGCCATTGGCGTGGCCTTTTGGAGTATCGCCACGGTTTACTGCGGCCTGGTGAAAAACTTCTGGCAGCTGTTTCTGGCCCGCATCGGCGTGGGGGTTGGGGAAGCCGCGCTGTCCCCCGCCGCCTACTCCATGCTGGCAGACCTGTTTCCGCGCAAGCAGCTGGGACGGGCCATAGGCATTTACGGCAGCGGCGTGTTTATCGGCATTGGTCTGTCGTTCATTATTGGCTCCATGGTGATCTCAGCGCTGGAAGCCCGAGGTGGGTTAACTCTACCCCTGGTGGGGCACCTGAAAGCCTGGCAGGCCACCTTTGTGATTGTGGGCCTGCCCGGCGTGCTGCTGGCCGCCCTGGTGATGACCCTGACCGAGCCCGCCCGCCACAATTGCGGCAACGCGCCTGGCGCCATGGCCATTAGCGATGTACTGGCCTACGTTGGCGATCATCGAAAGCTTTACCTGCTGCACTTTTTCGGCTTTGCCATGGTCACCCTGATGTTCAACGCCATCATGGCCTGGGCCGCTGAGTACTTCATCCGCATTCATGACATGCCAAGGGCCGAGATTGGCCCAAAGCTGGGCCTGCTGTCGGTATTTTTTGGCGGCAGCGGCATCGTCTGCGGCGGGCTGGTGTCCGACTGGCTGGCCAAAAAGGGCTATATGGACGCGCCCCTGCGAGCGGCCCTGTATGGGGTGTTAATTCTGATCCCTTTTGCGGTGGCCGCGCCGCTGATGAGTGATCCAACAGTGTCCCTATGGCTATTCGCCCCACTGCTGTTTTTCGTCAGCTTCCCCTTCGGCCCCGCCGCCGCCGGCCTGCAGCTGATGACGCCGCCCAACATGCGGGCCCAGATGTCGGCGGTCTACCTGTTTGTGGTCAACCTGACGGGGATTGGATTTGGCGGCACCGCCACGGCCCTGGTGACGGATTTTGTTTTCAAAGACGACAACAAGCTGCACTGGTCCATGGCCAGCATCGCGGCGGTGGGCGGGGTGTTGTCCGCCATTTTGCTGGCAGCGGCGCTGAAGCCCTGTCGTGAAACTCTGGGAGCGATGTCATCAGCAGATTAAGTTTCAATTTGGACCACTTCGGCATTTTCGGCGATGACGTCAACAGGCTGGCAGACCAATGGCGGGGCATGGGCTTTTACGTGGTTGGCCCCGCGGAACTGGAAGCGGTAGACGAGGCTGGGGAAAGCCATGCCATGGGCCAGCAAAGCGCCCACGTGATGTTTGCCGATCATTATCTGGAGCTAACCTCAGTGACCAGTCCCCAGCCTGGCCATCACCTGCAGCGGTTTTTCGATGCGCCCAAGGGCATAAGACTGATTCTTTTGAGAAGCCCAGACATCACCGCCGACCAACAGCGCTGCTCCGCCGCCGGACTGCAGCCAGGCGCGGTACAGGACGCCTCCAGGAAACTGGACCATGGAGCCCGGGGCAGCGCCAGCTTCCGCTGGTTCGCCCTGCCCGCAGATCAGTTCGCCGACGCCCTGGTGTGTTTTGTTGAACACCTGACGCCGGAAAAAGTGTTTGACCCGGACCAACGGCAGCACCCAAATTCTGCGACCGGCATTACCCGGATTGGCTGGCTGGGTGATGACCTGCCAGAAAACTATCACCAACTGCACAGCGCCAACCCAATTGGTGCCAGTACCAGTGTGATGACGCTACCCCAATCAGAGCTTGAATCGCTCATCAAAACCCACCCTGCCGAGCTATCGCCCTGGGCTGTTTTAGGCGTACACGTGGAAGATCCAGGGCTACTACAACGATTATTGGAGGAAAATCACGTCCCCCACCAACGCAGCGGCAGCAGGTTCATCGTTCAACCCAAAGCAACCGGCGGTGTGCTGGTCGTTTTCGAATCAAAGCATGGCAGCTGTTGATATGGCTACTTACTACCACCAGCATCTAGACAACTGCCACCGGTGCTTTATTATCTGCACCCTATAAGCCGGCATAGCTCAGTTGGTAGAGCAACTGATTTGTAATCAGTAGGTCCCGAGTTCGAATCTTGGTGCCGGCACCATAA
>CAYGPO010000144.1:0-10683 GCA_964351665.1 uncultured Gammaproteobacteria bacterium
GGACTTACAATTTCTTCGCGCGTCCTGAACCCTGGACTTACAATTTCTTTGGGCGTCCTGAACCCTGGACTTACAATTTCTTTGGGCGCGCTGAATCCTGGATTGGCGCTCTCTTTGGGCACTTTGAATCCTGGATCGACAGTTTCTTCGGCGCGCTGAACTCTTAATCGATAAACTCTTCGGACGCACTGGACTTGGGGTGCGGGTCCTGCACCCTGGATCAACGATCTGCGATGTCAGAGTGGGCCGCGCCAGGGGTCCAAGTAAATCTGTGTCGCCTACGATTCAGTGCCTAGTGGATCTGGTGTCCTCGTTTGGGCTTGGAAGACTGATGTAGCCGGTTTCGGGTCTTAGGGGCAGAAATTCGGCGGCGCTGGAGACGTCTATAGATCCAGCGAATAGGCCGGGCGGGAGTCTCTGGACAGGACGTAAAAGCCGCCCAGTTTTCCGTAGTTAATTCTTGTGTCATCGTCCAGATAAACGATATCGGAATGCAGTGCAGGTGGGCGGAACTCCACGTCCAGGGGCGTATCAGCATCGATACCGAAGGCCTGTCGAAATTCGCTGTCGCTCTTGTCGTCGTCACAGAAAAAGGCAACCCGGTAGAAGGACACGCCGTAACGTTGGGGGTTGTCGTCAGCGCCGGCATAGCGGCCGAACATCACCGTGATACCTTTGGCGTCACCGGCCTCGTTAACCACATGCACCACGTTGTTGTAGGCCATGTTGGGCACGTCGATTTCCTGCATCAGTTCGGTAACCCTGGCCTTGACGTCGGGCAGCTTGCCGAAGCTTTGAAACTTCAGACTGGTCATGTGCTGCATGGGCTGATTGTCGGAGTGCTTGACCCCAAAGCTGGCAAATCTGGATCGCCAGACGCCGGCGGCGGCATCCAGATTGTTGATGGGCTCAGGCACAGGAGTATGCACGCACAGCTCATCACACCAGGCTTTCAGCTGATCTTTTTCCTGCTCGGAAACCAGCACGGTTTCGTCCATCTGATCGAGGAAGGAAAAAATGGTTTGTTTGTTGCTCGTAATGTCGCTCATTTACTTTCTCCCTAACCTCAGCCAGCAGCAATATGTCCCTGATTATTATCACGGTACCAGGACGCCAGTTCCTCCCGGGTAGTCCACCAAACGCCATCCAGATCCTTGGCGAATTCAAAGAACTCTCTCAGCGCGCGAACCCGATAGGCGCGGCCGGACACGTGGGGATGCAGGCCTACATTCATCAGTCGGCTGCTGCTCGCACCTTCCCGGTGCAGCTGAGTCAGTTCTTCAATCAGAATGTCCCGATACTCATCGGTGGTATGGCCCCGACGGGTCAGCAGTGTGAAATCATTGATTTCGTTGGAGTACGGCACGCCCACCAGTGGGCCGTTGGCCGTATCGATCATGTAGGGCTGATCGTCGTTCATTAGATCGCAGTAAAACTCCAGGCCATTGGCGGCCAGAATGCCCGGCGTTGCCAGGGTCCCGCGCAGAGACGATGACAGCCAGCCTTTGGCCGGCCGCCCTACATGTTGCTTGTACATTTCAAGGGTCCGGCCGATGATCTCCGCTTCGCGCTCCGGATCCCCGGCGAAATCCGTCAGCAGCTCACCCTGCTCGTAGTTATGGGCCAGCAGCTCCCAACCGCGCTCCAGACAGGCATCAACCATCGGTCGGCGGCGCTCGAAAGTCACCGCGTTGGTGGTGCAGCTGGCTTTCACGCCCATTTCGTCAAACAGGTCGTAGAGTCGCCAGATACCCACACGCTGACCGTACTCCCGCCAGGTGTAGTTGGGATAGTCTGGCACTCGGCCAGGCAACACATCAGGCAAAATGGCCGGGCCGCCGGCGTAATAGGCGCGATCGGTGTCCTTGGTCAGATCCCAGGTCTCAAGGTTGAACGTCAGGATCAGTGCTACCCGGGCGCCATTGGGGAACCGCAGGGGACCGCGCTGGGAAATAGGGCTGTAGGGATATTCCACGTCAGTGTTGCTCCAGCAGTCGGCCAAAGCCGGCTATCTTGTCATTGATGCCATTGGCTCGCAGGGCGTGCCAGTAGGTGGCGGTGTTAATGGCAATCACCGGCTTGTCCAGCCAGCGTTCGGCGGCGGCGGCAAGACGGATCATGGAAAGGTTCGTTCCGACCTGGACTAAGGCGTCCACGTCATCGCCGTCCAGGTCTTTTAAGGTTTGGGCCAGCTTGGACTCCGGCACTTTGGCGATGGCAGTCCAGCTGGGACACTGCAAACACTCGTCCCGCACGGTTTCAAATCCATAGTCGGACAGAAAGTTTTTCACCTCGGTGTTGGCCACGGGAAAATACGGCGACACGAAGGCAATTTTCTTGATCCCGCCGTAAGCCTTAAGGGCAGCGGCCAGGGATTCAGAGCCGATAGAAAGCTTCAGGCCCGATACCGCTTCCACGTTCTCCCGCCAGCGGCGGCCGCCTTCGGCACCGCCGTAAAAAGTCACCGCAGACATCCCCATTACCAGGTAGTCCGGATTGCAGGTCTTTACGCCTTCCACCGCATCGATGGTGTTTTCGGAAATTTCCATGGTACCGGCGGTGAAGGTCTCATCAGAGATGGCGTTGGCGTCCTGAACCACAATTCGGCTGTAGTGGTTCGTCACGCCCACTGGCCGCAGGTCGTCAAAATCCGGTTGTACTACGGTATTGGTCGATGGGCCAAGAAGGCCAAACAGGGCTCGCCAGCCAAGAACGTCAGTCATTAGGATATTTGCTCCGCTTCTTTCAGTGAATTAAGCATGGATTGGCGCATGAGAAACTCATGGCGTTGCTGGGGGTCGTCTCGGGTCGCTCGCATCTTAGCGAATTTCCGCGCGTGGCCTTCGGCTGCACCATGTTCCAGCAGCTCTTTATTTTGCATGGTTTGGGCCTGAATGAATGCGTTGGTCACCGTTCGCCGCTGGCGATCATAGCGCTGGAACAAGGCCGGATCATGGCCCTGGTTTAGGCAATGAACAATTTTCTGCTGCAGATTCCACACATCGTGGATGCCACTGTTCATTCCCAGTCCGCCGATGGGATTGTTCAGATGGGCGGCGTCGCCCACCAGGAAAGCCCGCCCGTGGCTGAAATTTTCCACCACCCGTTGATGCACCCGATAAATGGTGCGGTGATAGGTTTCAACGTCAGGCCGTCCAATCAGGCGCGTGAAGACGCTGTCGCGCATGGCATCTGACAGCAGCTCGGCGTCCGGCGTTTCCTCGCTGGCGGGCAATAGAATGCGCCACACGCTGGGGACTCGCAGCAGAACCAGCCACTCCTCAGGATCGGCCACATAGTTGACGTAGGCAAGGTTCGGTATGTGATCGGCCAGCTCAGTTTCGGTGGATAGACAGAGAAATTTTTCCGGATAGGTGAAGCCGCTGAATTCGACCCCAACCCACTTGCGAATCAGAGAATTCCCTCCGTCTGCGCCGATGATGTAGCGGGCGCTGATTTTTTCCACCGAATAGGGAGTTTCAAATCGGGCTTCGACCCCGTCCTCGGTTTGCTCAAAACCCAGCGCACGGTGTTCGTAAAGCACATGGGCCAACTCATGGCTTTCCAGGCGCTCAGCCAACATCCCGGCCATCACGTGCTGCTCACACTGAACGCGAAAAGGAAAACGCGTCTGGTCCGCAATGTCGCCCATATCAAACTCCACCACCTCACCGCTGCGCCGTTCCCGAAAGTGATATTTCGGTGCTACCAGGCCGTAGTCGATGATTTCCTGGGCCACGCCCAGCTCATCCAGCATTTCCAATGTGGGCGGGTGAAAGGTTGAAGCCCGGAGGTCCTGGGCATGGGTAGTGCCAGCTTCGCAGATGGCGACGCGGACACCCTGGCGAGCCAGCGCATAGGCAGCCACTGTCCCCACCGGACCCGCACCGACAATAATCACGTCTACTTTGAGCATGACAGTTCCGATAAAGGGTGAGACGCTAGTCTACTCGCCACGGCGCGCAGGTTTGATCCATTTTTTCGATGCCCGACATCGACGATTGGCATGGCACAAGCCGCCGAGGCCAGCACCCTACCAGGGTTATTAGCTCGTCGTAGTTAGGACCGCCTGCGCCGGACACGTGGATGTGCTGGCTGTCTCATAGGAAAAATGCGTGACAAGGGAGAGCGGCCAGATTCTGCTGCCCCGGGCTGACGCAGGCGATATACTAGCCCAGGCTGTGTCGCCCCTGGATATTGAATTGAATGGATTTACGCCAGCTAAGATACTTTCTAGTGGTGTCCGATCAAGGCAGCTTTACTCAGGCCGCCGAGCGAATACCCATTGCCCAGTCGGCTTTGAGCCGGCACATGCGGCTGTTGGAGGAGGAGCTGGGAGTTCAGCTGCTGATCCGCACCGGTCGCGGGGTCACCATGACCGAACAGGGCGAATTTCTATACGAGCGCGCCCGCTCGGTGATGGCGCAATTGGAAGACACCCGCCGCAATCTGCAGAGTTGGTATGACAATCCCGCCGGGATCGTTCGCATCGGCATGCCGCCGTCCACGACTCTGGTAATGGCCGCAACGTTGCTTGAACGGATGAAAATCCAGCACCCGGATATTACGGTACGTCTGACCGAGGGCCTCAGCGCTACGCTTTCAGAATGGCTGGCTTCGGACCGACTGGACCTGGCCGTGGTCTACGAACCACCAAGCAACGCTTCCCTATCCGCCCACCGAATCGGGCGTGAGGAGCTTTGTCTGGTGGTCAACAACAGTGTCGATCTGCCGGACCCGGTATCCATTCAACAGATGGCGGATCTGCAGCTGATTGCACCCTTTGAAAAAAAGGGCATCCGCAATCGCATGGCTGAGGTTTTTAAGGAAGCCGGGGTGGAGTTTAAGCTGGCCTATGAGCTAGACGCTCTGCCCGCCATGAAGGATCTGGTAAGAACTGGCGCCGGTGCCGCCATCCTGACTCGCTCATCGGTGGTGCGGGACGTGCAGCGGGGCGTATTAAAGGCTCTCAGCATCGATTCCGATCGCACCAGTTTTGACGTCCACTTAGTCTACTCCCGGGCATCACAGCACAGCCGGGCAGCCCGAGCGGCCGGTGAAGTGATCAAACAATCCGCTGATGAGTTTTTCGCTCAGTAGACCTCAATCATCGGCGGGCCAACCTCGTGAATGGGCTCTGAGCCATCAGCGGTAATCAGGGTTAAGTCTTCCAGGTGAACTGAGCCCCCCATACCTGCGGCCAGCACAGGACAGTCAACGCTGATGATCATGCCTGGTTCAAGGGCGATGTCTTCTCTCGGCCCGGAGCTGCCGTCACCCATATGGTCACTGTGCATGAGTCCCACGCTGTGGGGATTGAAGGGAATGGGGTAAATTCCGTTGTTTTGGGCCATGGCTTGCTGGCCCATTTTCCGAATTTGGGAAAATGTCAGGCCCGGCTTCAGCTCCTGGCGCAGCTGATCCCAGGCCGCCCCCGCAGCCCTGGCAGCGGCAAGCACTGCGCTGGTGGGCTCACCCAGAAACACCGTGCGACCGTAGTCGCCGTGGTATCCCTCGTATTCGCAAACACAATCAATCAGAAACGATTGATTGGCAGTGAACGTCCGATCATGCTGCTCATCACTGACGTGGTCGATCACCATAAACACGCCCCGGGCACCGCGCCGGGCGGCTTCGGCAAAAAACGTGTGGCGCAATTGGCGATAACTTGCCCCCGCCGCCGCCGCGCCCAAACAGGCCTTGGCCGCGTCAATATTGATCTTGGACGCTTGGCGCATCAGGGAAATTTCCAGCGCCGACTTGACCGGCCGAATGCGCCTTAGCGCGTTGTCTGCAGATACCACCTTCAGGTCCGGGGCGGCGGCGTTTATGGCCCCAGCCAAAGCAAAGTCATCCAGCGCCAGTGTTCCCGTTAGCAGATCATTTTGCCTTAGCAGCTTAGCCAGGCCCTGCACCATGTCAGCGGCGGACCCCTGCGCGTTAATCGCCGCTTTTGTGCTTTTTACTCGGCTGAGCTCCCGTTCCGACAAGGGCTGGTCGCCGCGGTCGGCGAAGCGCACAGCGTCAGCCAGCGAGGTGGACCCATCGCCGTCGTCCGGACCATAAAGCAGCACCGGAATGTCCTGGGCCAGCCCAGTGTCCGAGCTGAGGTAATAGTACGAAAATGCCTGCATCAGCGCGGACACCGCCGGGGCCTTGCCGCCGGTCACCAGGGCCAGATTGGTAGCCGGGTAACCCATTTTGGACACCACAGGCTGGTGGCCCGTGGCCTGGCGGAAGTTGGTCGCGCTGGACATGATCAGGCCATCAATACCCAGGGTCGCCAGGGTCCGCTGGGTGTGGGAAAGATTGAGCCGGGTACCGGCAACCACTGGGGGCAAACTTTGCACCATCCCCTTCGCCCCGGCAGCCTGGTCAGACTTAGCCTTGGCACTGGACTGCACCATAGCGGTTCCGGCGGCGACTGATCCGGCGAGCACTTGTCGTCGATTCAACATGGTCTGATCTCCAGCACACGGCGGGGCAGGTTACCGCATAGCCCTTGTTCTATGCCACCTGTCTGGCTTGGTGAACCGGTTCAAGGATGTCCAGCTACTGATCTGCTAGCGTCTCAGGTTAAATCTCATGAAATGACACGTGTGCCTTATGCCCTGCGCGCTGAACCCAAGAATAATCCTGCTTGTTACCCTGGCATCCCTGGTGCCGGCGGCGGGCAATCAAAGCCTGGCCGAAACCCTCACCGGTGGATTTAACCATGGGCCGGCCAATGGCCAAACGGGTGGCCAAACGGGTGGAATGGAAAACGCCCGCCAGGGCAAGGATCAAGCCAGCTGGGAGCTACATGCCCACCACTGGATAAGCCAGAAAGGCGACGCCACCGTGACCGCCAGCGCCAGCGGCTCCTGGTTTGACCCCGCCAACTGGTCCGCCGGCGCACTTCCTGCTGCCGGCAGCTCGGTACTGATACCTGCTGGCATTGAGCTGATCTATGACCAGGTGAGCGACATCAGCCTTGATCAGGTCAACGTTGAGGGAAGCCTGCGGTTTTCAACCCAGCAAAGCAGCCGCCTGATCGTGGACACCCTGAGCGTAGACCCGGCTGGGCTGCTGGTCATCGGCGAGCTGGGCGACCCCATAGCCGATAACGTTCAGGTAGAAATCCTGTTCGACGATTCCGGCGCGATGAATCCACTTAGCGATCCGGCGTTGATGGGCCGGGGTTTGGTCGCCAGCGGCGAAGTGCGCATTCATGGAGGCGCTAAAACCGTCCACGGCAAGGTCTCTCAGGATCCTTCAGCCGGCGACACTTCGGTGCAGATGTCACAGGCACCCCAGAACTGGCAGGTGGGGGACACCCTGGTGGTTGCCGGCACCCACTACTCGGGCTGGCGCTGGGACAACAGCATCCGCCAGGTGCGTTACTTTGGCACCGAAGATGAAGTGGTCACCGTGTCTGCGGTCAACGGTAATGTGGTGAGCTTCTCGCCGGCTTTGGTCTATGACCACGGGTCACCCCGCAGCGATTTGAAAACCTCGGTGGCCAATTACACCCGCAACATCACCTTCGCCAGCCGCAACCCGGAAGTGCCCAGGGAGCGCCGCGGACACGTCATGTTTGTGCACAACGACAGCATTGACGTGCGCTTTGCGGCCTTCCGCGATCTTGGCCGTACCAGCAAGTCTTTGCCCAGCCTTGAGGCCGCCGATTTCGATGCCATAGCGCCAGACAGCAACGTGCGCGGTCGTTATTCTTTTCATATTCATCGGGCCGGCATTTCAGACCCGCGTAACCCGGCAATAGTGATTGGCAATGCGGTGTTTGGCTCGCCGGGCTGGGGCTATGTGCACCACGACAGCAATGCCATTTTTCATAACAACGCTTCCTTCGATACCTTTGGCGCCGGCTTTGTGGCTGAGACCGGTAACGAAATTGGCAGCTGGACCAATAACATTGCGATCCGGGCTGAGGGCAACAGCGCTTTTAATCCCAAAAACGGCAATGACGTAGACACCTTCGATATGGCCAGAACCGGCGACGGCTTCTGGTTTCAGGGCCGGATGGTCAAAAGCGTTGGCAACATCGCCGCCAGCGTCAACCACGGCTTTGTCTATCTGCACCGGGGCGCAGGCATGCTGGGATTTGATAACCAGGCCTTCACCCTGCCCGAAGCCCTGCGCCGCAGCGGTCAGTCTGCGCCGGATGATGCCCCCATCCTGGGCTTTCATGACAACGAAAGTTTCGCCAGCACCGTTGGGCTTTATGTGGTTAAAGCCAACCCCAATCAGCAGCACGATATCCATTCCCACCTAACCCGCTTTCTGGCCTGGGAGGTCCGGGCCGGCGCTGCCCTGGAATACACCTCCCATTATCTGCTGGAAGATTTTGACGTGGTGGGCAAAGCACCAGAGCCCTTTAGTGAGGCGGAGTTTGGGATCGATTTTGGCACCAACACTTCAGACATGGTGATCAATCGGGCGACCATTACGAATTTTGCCACCGGTATTGGCTTGGCCAAGAATTTTACCGATGAGTCGATACCTGCCAGCGCCAACCAATATGTCACCATCGATATCACCATGAACGAGGTGGCCACGGCCTATCAGGACTACGACCCAAACATCGATCTGCTGCTAACCAGCGCGGACCTGTTACCAGGGCGCTTTCAGGTCAATCTGGACAGCCAGCCCCTGGAGTTTCTGTCGCCGGCCACCAGCGCAGGCTCCGGCATTACCTACACCGGCAGCAAGCAGGACGCCATCGGCAGCACACCCATTCCCGCCGGCACCGACAGCATCGGCACTCCCGTGTTTGACATGATTGCCATCTGCGCTGAAGACGGCTACTTCCGCTCCGCAGGTGGCCAGGCCTATGCGGTGGAGGAGGAATACTTTACCGACCGGGCCAGCGGTCAGGTGCACAAGCTCGGACTGAAGCTGCGTCTAGGTCCCGAGGTTGATGCGCTGCTGGGCAACCAGTTCTTCGCCTGGTCTGAAGCTTTCCAGCGCGGCACCATTGATCTTGCCAGCCAGCCTCCGGTTGCCATGGATGATCTTGCCACCACGGACATGGACCGGCCGGTGGTGATTAACCTCAGCAGTAATGACAGCGACCCGGAAGGCGATCCGGTCAGCGTGGATGGGCTGCTGCAGCCGGTGCATGGAATGGTCTTTGACAATGGAGACGGCACGGTACTTTATTGGCCGGACTATGACTTTGTCGGCCTCGACAGCTTTCGCTACTGGGCCACTGACAGCCAGGGAAATTTCAGCCCTGCAACGGTCATCATCAGCGTCGGCCCGGTGCGTCCCGACCCGCTATTTCGCAGCGGCTTTGAGGATTGACAGCGGCTTTGACGATTAACAGCGCCTGGGTTAAAGACTCAGCGACAGTTCGCCAGCCCGTCCATTTCAAACAATAGCTCCCCGCGGCAAATGTCGGCGTTCAGGTAGATCGCCTGACTGTCCTTGATACCGGCGGCGCGCAGCAGCTGTCGCACCCGTTCCATACTGCCTGGCTGTCTGACGTAAATTCTGAATCCCGGCACCTGACCCATCTGAGGCGAGGAGCCGCCGGAAATTTCTGCGGCCCGCGCCATCAGCAGCCGCCAGTTGGTGAGGGTTTCGGCAACCTGGGCCTCCAAATCATCGCTATGGCGGGACTCATGGCCCACCACCGCCGCGGTGCCGGAGACAAACACCTGGCCCCCCGGAGCCAGCGCCGCCCGGGCGAAGGTTGGACTGCGCACCCCATACTGAGGGGGGTATAGGTAGGCCGCTGTCTGACGCGGATTTTCCAACGGCTGAGCCGCATTTTTTGCCGCCAGCATAATCACCTGCAGCGGTGTATCAGAGGCAGCGCCCACCGCGGTTGCAGCGGGAATGCGGTCGCCGGCGGGGTGATGATCATCAAAGGCCAGGCCACGGCCAACACAAAATTGCTTGTAACGTTCCTCATCACCGGCGCCTTGATTGATGGCCGGGATGTGGTTCCAGAATTTAATAAAGTGCGCAAAGCCCTGATCATCGGCGATACGAAATAGCCGGTCATAGCAGTCACGGGCGATTTGCGCCAAATTACCGTCCGCGTTCAGGTGGTTTTCCAGCACCAGATAATCTCGACTGGCGCTGACCCTCACACCATCGGTTACCGTGCAGTTGATCGGCCCACTCGCCCACCACTGCTCGCTGACGGGCTGCTCGCCTGCGGCTCTGAGGGTCAGGGCCAGATCCACCCCCGACAGTGATTCCGGCTGACGATGGCCAAAATGAAAACGCGCCAGCAGTTGATCTGCAGTCTGTACATTTTCACCCAGGTGGATATTCAGAGAGGCCGATTCAGGACGCGCCAAGGTCATCCGGTTGAACTCATAGATTTCAGTCGGGCGTTGCGCAAGCGGTTGCTGCTGGCAGCCACTATTAACAGCACGGCATCATCGAAGATGGCTTCCACATGTTGCAGTACGCCCTGACGTTCCAGAATCGGCAAATCCATGGGAAGCAACGACTCGCCGAGGTGAAAACGCGGCTGCTGATCTTTTTCAAATAACCCAGCGATAGTGCTGCCAGCAGGACCGCCGCCGATCACTAATACGTCGGGGCGGTGGGAAGTGGGGGTGTTCATACGCGCAGCTGATATCCGATAATGAAGGCAATAACGTGAGTTTGCGCATCGCTTTTCCTCTATTTCTTAACCGGCTTTTGCCAGCCCTCAACTACTTTTTG
>CAYGPO010000145.1:0-2632 GCA_964351665.1 uncultured Gammaproteobacteria bacterium
CTCTTGGCTGATGGGCGCCCGTTTCTCACCGGCGACAGCCTCACCCGAGCCGATATTGCCGCAGCCAGTCTGCTGGCGCCGGTGGCGCCGCCACCGGAACACCCGGAATACGAACGCGTTGTGGTGCCGCCCCTGGCTAAAGCAAAAATAGCCGGCTGGCGTGACCGACCCTCCATCAACCACACGCTGGCGGTTTACAAAAAGTCAGGGGCAGGCCACTGTCCGCGGCTGCTTCATCAGGCTGACAAACCGACGGTTGTCGCTGATGCAGGCCTGATGACTGTTGAGCTCCTCAATGGATGCCTCAAGCACTGAGACCAGCCACTGGGGCAGGTTCGAGTGGATTCGATAATAAGACCAGTTTCGCTCCCGCCGGTCCTTAACCAGCCCCGCCTTTTTTAACACGCCCAGCGCTTTGGAAACCGTTGGCTGGCCGATTTCCAGCGCGTCCACCAGGTCACAAACGCAAACCTCATTGTGGCGGCTGAGCAGATACAGGCAGCGCAGCCGGACTTCATTGCTGAGCGCTGCAAAAACGGTGGCAGGATCTATATTCACTTATCGGAATATTCTATACTTGGCATATACCTGATCCTAACGTCACCGCAACGGAGATACCACCTGTGCGTCTACTGTTCCTGTGTACCCACAACCGCTGTCGCAGCGTGCTGGGCGAGGCCATTACCCGCAAGCTGGCCGCCGGCCGCATTGCCGCCGCCAGCGCCGGCGCCCATCCCGCCGGGGAGGTCCACCCGCTGACCCTGAAATACCTTCAGGCTGCCGGCTACGACACCAGCAATCTGGCCAGCAAGGGAATGGACGAGCTGCAGGACTTCCAGCCCGACGCGGTGATTACCGTATGCGACTCCGCGGCCAAAGAGCCTTGCCCGATTTGGCTGGGTGACGCGCTAAAAATTCACTGGGGTTTGCCTGATCCGTCCAAACTCGACGGGGATGAAAACGAAACGGCCCAGGCGTTTAATGGGGTCATCAACACCATCGAAAATCTTATCGGTCTTCTGCTGGAAGAACCCTTTGAGCAGGCCTCTCCCCAGCAGCTGGAAGCGCTGTTAAACCGTGTAGGAGCGCATCGATAATGGGCATTTTTGAACGTTATCTGTCGGTCTGGGTTGGCCTGTGTATTGTGGCCGGGGTGGTGCTGGGCAATCTGTCGCCGCCGCTGTTTCAGGCCATCGCCAAGCTGGAGTACGCCCACGTTAATCTGGTGGTTGCCGCGCTGATCTGGATCATGATCTATCCAATGATGGTGCAGATTGATTTTTCCGCCATCAAAGACGTTGGCAGAAAACCCAAAGGCCTGGCCCTCACCCTGGTGGTGAACTGGTTGATCAAGCCGTTCACCATGGCGGCCCTGGGCTGGCTGTTTTTCCGGGTGGTGTTTGCCGACCTGGTGGACCCCCAGTCGGCTAACGAGTATATCGCCGGCATGATCCTGCTTGGGGTGGCGCCGTGCACCGCCATGGTGTTTGTCTGGAGCCAGCTCACCAAGGGTGATCCCAACTACACCCTGGTGCAGGTCTCGGTCAACGACATCATCATGGTGTTTGCCTTTGCGCCCATCGCGGCCCTGCTGCTGGGCGTCAGCGACATTGCGGTGCCCTGGCAGACGCTGTTGCTGTCGGTGGTGCTGTACGTGCTGTTGCCGCTGGTGGCCGGCGCCCTGACCCGCAGGCAGCTGGAGGCACGGGGTGAGCCTGGCCGGGTTGACCAGTTTGTAGGCACGCTTAAGCCCTGGTCTATTGTGGGCCTGCTGGCAACCGTGGTGCTGCTGTTTGGGTTTCAGGCGGAGAAAATCATTGGCCAGCCGCTGGTGATTGCGCTGATTGCGGTGCCTTTGCTGCTGCAGACCTACGGCATCTTTTTTGTTGCCTATGGGGCGGCCAAAGCCCTCAAGCTGCCCCACAATATTGCCGGGCCGGCCTGCATGATTGGTACGTCCAACTTTTTCGAGCTGGCGGTGGCGGTTGCCATCTCTCTATTCGGGCTGAACTCCGGCGCGGCCCTGGCCACCGTGGTGGGGGTGTTGGTGGAGGTGCCGGTAATGCTGTCCCTGGTGGCCGTTATAAACCGCACTTCCGGCTGGTTTGACACCCAGCCCGACGGTCGCTGATCAGGCGGTCTGTTCCCCCGCCCGCTGCTGGCTGATCCATTGACTGTCAACGCTCAGCTTTTTAGCGATTTTGTCCTCCGGGCCTACCACCCGCCAGAACGGCGTCACGTCCGATGGTGATGCGCCGTTGTCCAGCGCCTCCACGGCGGCCTCTGCGGCAATTCGCACAAAAATAGCGGTGGATACCGGGCAGCTGGCGTTGCAGCGGTTGCGGCGCGCCAGCTCGTTGCGCAGTCGGGGCATGGTTCGGGTTTCACCAAAAGGTACTTTGCGGATGTACTCATCCACCATCTTGGGGGTGCCCACCAGCATGCGCTGACCGGCCTTGATGCCGGCAAAGTCTTTTTCCAGCACCACTTTCTTGGGCTGCTTTTTCTGATTGAGTCGTTCGGTTGCTGTCTTAGCCATAGCTGTCTCCTGCTCAGAAAACCGTAGCATGACGGGCTGGATTCACGAATAAGGCCATTTTTTATCGAATAAAATCAGCGGTCTACGGCGTTT
>CAYGPO010000145.1:2732-10633 GCA_964351665.1 uncultured Gammaproteobacteria bacterium
TTGATTGCCGCGTCAGCGGTTCGGGCCATATCCCCTCGCAGTCGCTGTACAAACGCGTGGGCGGCCTGGTCCCAATTGGTGATCAGGGGTCTTAGCCCTTCAGGGTGCAGCGTCATCAGCGCCACGTTCGGGCCGGCGCCGCCGGGCTGAGGCACCCAGCGGCCGCTGGGGTCAGCCGCGGCCAGCAGTGCGTCAGCGCAGGCGTTGGTCATCAGCACGTTCCACTCCCGATCCAGCACCATGCCGGGGTAGGGCATCTGCTGATCCAGCATACGGCGCAGGGCGCCTCGCACCGGGGTCATGTGAGCCTCTTCCAGGCCCCGCTGCTGGTAAATCCCGGCAAAACCTGCGGCGTGCAGCAGCTGGTTGCGGTCCCTTAAGGGCACTTCCAGGACTTCCGCCAGCGCAATCACCATGGGTCGACTGGGCTGACTGCGGCCGGTTTCCAGCCAGCTCAAGTGACGCTGGGAAATATTGGCCTGAAGGCTCAGGTCCAGCTGGGACAGGCGTCGATGGTGTCGCCAGCTGCGCAGCGTCTGGCCAAATGGGCTTCTATTAGGTCCGGACTTGAGTTGACGATCGCTGGCGGGCGTTGGATTCATGATGCACCTCTTTTCTTACCCTGCCCACAATCGGGACCGTTGGGTTTTTCACTGACGGTGGAATTCTCAGACCGGGGAGTTCACTACTCAATAACCTCCGAGGTTATTGCCTCGTAGGTCAACGAAACACCACCATGGCCCCATTATCAAACCTGGAGTTCGCATCATGACACCCCTCAAAGGGCTTTGCTTGGCGATTCTGATTCCCTTCACAGTGCTGTCAGTCTATGCGGTAACGCAGGTTGGCTATGTCGGAATTTTCGAATACCACCTGCCCAGCCCGGCAGGCTGGCAGGTCTTCACAGACCTGGTGATTGGGATGGTGCTGATTTTGGTCTGGATGGTCCGCGACGCTCGCCGAACCGGTCGAAACGTGTTGCCGTTTGTTGCGATTACACTTGCTCTGGGGTCCTTCGGGCCGCTGTTGTACCTGTTGCTGGCACCGACGCCAAGACGCGATGCCCAGCGTGATTCATTGGCGTAGCGCCAACCTGTTGCGCTACCGGGCCGGCCGGGCAGGTGCTTCCGATCGATTGGGCTTTTACCTATCATAGGAATCCAACGTTGTTTATGGCGCGAGCGCCTGAAGAGGGCTTTATGAAGGGTTTTGTTTCTGTACTTCTCCTCGCGCTGTTTGTCTTGCGCCCAACCTGGTCGCCTGCGGCCCAATGGCATGAACTCGACGACAAAGCGATGGCCCACGGGGCAGCCCTGTACGGTCAATACTGTGCGCTTTGTCATGGTGAGGATCGCGCCGGTTACCGCGCTGACCACGCACCCTCACTGCGTTCCAGCTCCCTGCTCAGCACGGCCTTTCCGGAAATGATTTACAACACCATCGGCTGGGGCCGCAGCAACACAGCCATGGACGGCTACGCCGAGGAGATGGGCGGGCCGCTGACCAACAAAGATATCCTGATCCTGACAGCCTGGCTCAGGCAGGTTGCGGATGTTGAGCCGATCCAATTGCCCAAGGATGTGATCACGGGCAATACGGCCATCGGTGCAAAAATCTATGCCGAGAGCTGTGCAGAATGTCATGGTGAAACCGGCCAGGGTGTCACGGCGCCGTCACTGGGAGACCAGGCCCTGCTGGCTTTTGCATCTGATCACTACCTTCGATACGCCATTGTGAACGGCCGTGATGGCACGCCGATGGAGTCCTTTGCTGATAAGTTGAGTGACGCCGAAATCAACGCGGTGGTGGCCTACCTGCGCAGTCAATCTCGAGGATGGTCACCTGATCCGCCCAAACTGGTGGAGCCACCCACACCGGATCACTACGTGATGAACCCAGAGGGTGAAGCGCCTGACTTCAATTTGCGAGACGGCCGCTATGTGCCAGCTGCAGAAGTGGTGTCGGCCCTGGAGGAGAAAAAGCGCTTTATTTTGCTGGATACGCGCCCCGCATCCGCCTGGCAGCGCAGCCACATTCCGGGGGCGGTGCCTATGCCCTATTACGGCGATAAGTCCCGTGCTGGGGAGAATCTGCCCAATGACGGGACCTGGATTGTGGCCTACTGCGCCTGTCCTCACGCTGCGTCAGACTATGTCATCAATAACCTGAAAGCGCTTGGTTATCGCAATCTGGCGGTCATCGACGAGGGCATTTTGCGCTGGACAGCCTTAGGGTTGCCGGTGACGGCGGGCGAACAGATTGAGCAACCGTAAAGATTGTTTTCTTGAAATAGTGGCGCTTCTCGGCTCAGTCTTGGCCGATGAGGTTTGTAATAGCCACCATTTTGCTCGTCTGGCTTGCCCCTGGGTGGGCCCAAAACGATCCATTTGAACCGGATGACGGCTTTCCGCTGTTGGGTGCAAGCCTGGACGGGGGCCAGCCGGATTTTACGGAACCATCAGGAAATATCATTGGTCGCGTTGAGGGGTGGATCATCAACGAGCGAAGCCTTGACGGCAGCCAGGATCTGGATTGGATCACGTTTAATCGGGCGGACTATCCCTACTGTGAAGTCGAGGGTGAGCTCCGGATTGTTCCAGAAGGTAGCTTCAGTCGAAACAACCTTCGGGTTGAAGTGCTGGGATATCAGCTGGATTCAGTTCTCGACGCCAACGCCACACCGCTGACGCTGCAGTCTTGCTCCCAGGCGCCAACCGGCACAACTACCATCCCGTTGATTTCCGATTTCCTGATTGATCGGGATGACTTTCGTACCTTTTACCGTTTGCGTTCGTGCAACGGCCAATCAGGACTCAGGTATCAGTTTCAGTATCGAATCACCAATCCCGGATTCTGTAACGTCGGTGGCAATATCGAGGGAACAGTTAGAGACGTCAGAAACGGCGCAGCGATTCCAGGCGCCTATGTTTTCAGCAATCTTAATGACACGACCTTTGCAAGCCCATCAGACGGTGAGTTCAAGCTGTTTGTGACTAACTCCAGCGATGTCATCCTGAATTTTCTGTCCGGAAACTACTCATCTGTCGGATCGGTAAATATTGGTCCTGTCGATGCATTCGATTTTGTCGACGACGTAACGCTGTGGGGTTTGCCTGCTGGCGTCATCTTTTTCTCCGGCTTTGAGTGACGCCTCAAATTGCCCGGACCGCTGGTGATTTTGCCGTCGGCGCGCTAGCCTCCGCTGCATGTCTGACGTTACAGACCTTACCGATTCTCAACAGGCGGCAGTCAAGCGTATAGAGCGTCTGGCCTGGCTGCTGGACCGTTCATTCAGCGTGCCCGGCACCAGGATTCGGTTTGGACTGGATAATGTGATTGGCCTGATACCGGGGGTGGGTGACGGCGCCAGTTTGCTGCTGGGCCTGTTGATTATTGGCCAGTCGTTTCAGTTCAGGCTGCCCTTTGGACTGCGCGCCCGGATGGCGGGCAACCTGGTTTTCGACGTTCTTTTGGGCGTGGTGCCGCTGCTGGGTGATTTGATGGACGTGGCGTTTCAGGCTAACCAGCGAAATGTTGCGCTGCTGCTGGAGGCGCTGGGCATATACAACCCATCGGACGACGACCAGCCGCTCTTTAGATCGGGGGCTGACCCGGACCCGGATCTGGCCCAGGCAGTTTCGACGTCAGGGCGACTGACCTTCACTACCAAATTACTGATGGTGCTGTGTTTGCTGGTCCCCATTTTGATGGGGCTTTGGTGGCTGGCGGGGGTTTAGGTCTTTCTACCTGGCTTGCCCCGTCTGTTCTACCCGACTTTTTCTACCCCATCTGGCCTGCCCACCTTGACTAATTCCCCGAATTACAGCGCTTGACGCAATCTCTTTTCCCCGCGCTGGTGCCGAAAAATCCAGGGAATTAGTCAAACTGGCTAGACCTGATCGTAGTCCACCACCACATGATCCGTTGTTGGATGGGACTGACAGGTCAGGATAAATCCCGCTTCCACCTCGTCCCGCTCAATGGCATAGTTCACGTCCATACTCACCTCTCCCTCAGCCAGCTTGGCCAGGCAGGTACAGCAAACCCCGCCTTTGCACGAGAACGGCAGGTCGGCTCCGGCATCCAGGGCTGCCTCCAGGATCGATGGACCGCTGGATGCGACCTCCAGTTCAACCCGGCGCTGATCGGCAATAATGCTGACCTTGCGGGTTGGGCCGGAGGGCGCGGCCGTTTCCTTGCGGGCGTTGGCCAGCTCAGTACCAAACGGTTCCAGATGAATTTGATCTGCCTGCATGCCGCCGGTGGATTCAAGCCAGGTCTTGAGACTAAGAATCATGGCTTCAGGTCCGCACAGAAGCACCTCGTCCATGGCGTCCAGATTGATCAGCCGCTCACAAATGGCGGCCAGCTTTTCCTCATCAATCCGGCCGTTGAACAAGTCCACATCCCGGGTTTCCCGACTCAGCACGTGAATCAGCTGCAGACGATCGGCAAATCGGTTTTTCAGGTGTCCCAGCGGCTGCCGGAGCATGATGGTGTCGGCGCGCCGATTGCCGTACACCAACGTGAACGAGCTATGGGGCTCAGTGGCCAGGGTAGTGGCAATCAGTGAGGCTATCGGCGTAATGCCGCTGCCTGCCGCCAGCGCCTGATAGTGTTTGCTGGCGGCGGGGTCAAGCTCGGTGAAAAACCGGCCCTCCGGCGGCATCACCTCGAGCACATCACCCGCCTTCAGCTCGCTGTTGGCCCAGCTGGAAAAACGGCCGTCTTCCACTTTGCGGATTGCCACCGTTAACGTGCCGCCCACCGGGGTGCACAGGGAGTAGTTGCGTCGCAGCTCCTCACCGTTAAGGGTTTTCTTGAGGGTAAGGTGCCGGCGCTGCCGACCGGTGGCGTAATGCCGTATTCCTTCAGCTTGCGACGACCGTCCTCGCTGAGACAGTCGGTGGTCCAGGGTGGATCAAACACCGTTTCTACCCGTCCGATAAAGGGGCTGGCATTCAGCACCTGGGTCACCGCCTGAGTCATGGCGTCCACCCCCTCTGTCAGGGTAGTTGTCGCTTTTTTTGAATTCCTTCAGAGGGAGCCAGAGAAAATGACATGCCAAGCTATCCAGAACAACGCCGCACAGCGGTGCTGAGTAAACTCCTACCGCCCCACAATCGCTCCGTTCCCGAGGTTGCTCGCGAGGAAGGTATCAGTGTGGCCACCCTCTATAATTGGCGCAGTAAAGCCAAACAGACGGGTGTACCTGTGCCAGGAAGCCGTAACAAGACTGCCGAGCAATGGAGCGGCGAAGCCAAGCTATCAGTGGTGTTAGAGACCGCCGGCATGAATGAAGAGGCGCTCAGTGAGTATTGCCGAAGTAAAGGGCTTTACCCCGAGCAAATTGCGCGCTGGAGGCAAGCCTGCATTGCCGGTGCCCAGGCCCAACCCGAGCAAGATCGGCAAACTGCGGCCAAGCTGAAGCAAGCCAGTGATCAAAACCGAGAGCTCAAGAAACAGATCCGTCGCAAGGACAAAGCACTGGCTGAAAGTGCGGCGCTGTTGGTGCTTCAAAAAAAGTTCCAAGCGCTGTGGGAGGACGAGGGCGAATGACCACGCTCTCACAGCGCAAGCAGCTCATTGACCTGGTGGATGAATCGGTGGCTTCAGGGGCACGGCGATGGCGAGCCTGCCAGGTGATCGGTCTAACGGTGCGGACACTACAACGCTGGCGCGAAGTCGGTGGAACGACCGTGCTCCCTGACCGCCGGCCAACAGCCTCCCGGCCAGCGCCAACCACTCAGATCGTAGATCGACCGAACGCGTGCTGGACCTGGGACATTACTTGGCTACCTAGCGTGGTTCGCGGCCGGTTCTACTACCTGTATCTGATCAGCGATCTCTACAGCCGCTTCGGGGTGCACTGGGAAGTGCACGAGACCGAATGTGGAGATCTGGCGGCCAAGCTCGTTGAACAGGCGATGTGGCGAGAACGCTGCCATGACCGACCACCCATTCTGCATAGCGACAATGGCAGCCCGATGAAGTCAGTGACGCTGCTGACCAAACTGCGGGACCTGGGTATCGCCTCTTCATTCAGCCGCCCTCGGGTGAGTGACGACAGCGCCTTTATCGAGTCGTTGTTCCGCACGCTTAAGCATGGCCCCATGGGCCCGCCACAGCGCTTCGAAAGCGTTCAACAGGCCAGGCGCTGGGTGGCAACCTTCATGGACTGGTACAACCATCATCACCAGCACAGTGCCATCCGGTTCGTCACGCCAGCCCAGCGACACCGAGGAGAGGATATCGCCATCCTGGCAAACCGAGACGCGGTCTATGCCAAAGCCCGGGAGGCCAACCCAAGGCGCTGGACCACCACCACGCGGAACTGGCAACACATAACCCAGGTCGCTTTAAACCCTGATCAGGCTACCAGAGAAAAACTGAACTCTGTGGCATGATCTGTGCGACAACTACGTTGAAAAACACCGGGAGCTAGGGTCCCTGGAGAGCATTGAGCAGTTCGATTTTTCTCATGAACTCGTAAAAGCGAAGCTCAATGAGAGATATCCGAATGGTCTGCCAGAAAATGAGCCGGTCATTTCCCCAGAGGCGATCTTTCAATCAGAACTGTTGGAAACTGTTTTTGAAGGCTAGGAGTCTGCGGTAAATTTGGGCTTGCAACAGAGAGTCACCATGCCAGACAAAACCGACCTGTGGGTCGAGGAATTCGCCGAACATGGCTGAGTTTGCGACATTTGAGAACCGAATTGCGGTAATAACAGGCGCTGGCTCCGGCATTGGCCGTGAGCTTATGCTTCAGTTGGTGCGCAGAGGTGTACATGTAGCCGCCTGCGACGTCAATCGCGAGAGCCTGGAAGCGGCGGTTCGGCGGGCTAGAAAGGCCAACCCTTTAGTGCGAGTCACCGCACACCTGCAGGATGTATCCGACCAGAAGTCGGTGGTGCGGCTCGCAAAGCAAGTCACCAAAGAGCACGGAACTGATGCCATCCACCTGCTCTTCAACAACGCTGGCGTGGTCGGTGGGGGCTCATTCGTTACAGGACCACGGGACCAGTGGGAACGGACGTTTGCTGTGTCCTGGTTCGGCACTTACTACTGCACCCGAGCGTTTCTGCCAATGCTCATGGCTGCTGATCAGGGTGTTATAGTCAATACATCTTCAGTGAGCGGGATCTGGGCCAGTTTAGGGGCAGGATCACCCCATACGGCCTATTCATCGGCGAAGTTCGCGGTACGGGGCTTTACTGAGTCTCTTGTTGTTGATCTGCGTACCCATGCGCCCCACGTCTCTGCTGTGCTGGTCATGCCAGGGCATATCCGCACCGGGATGCCGGCGCCGCCCCGATCTTGGCGGCGAGCACTCAACTCGCTGTTTGCCGACTATCAACCCGTGACAAGCAAGCAGGCGGCAGAGGCTATCCTGGGCGCAGTGAGCAGTGGTGACTGGCGGGTCATCATTGGCCAGGACGCTGAGGCGATCGATGCTCGGGTCAGAGCGGAGCCCTGGTCCGTCTACGATTGAGATGGAGCTGTTCGTAACACCTCATGCTCGCAGCTTTCTCGTTTTCTGCCTGTTCAGTGGCATTTTCGGCTATCTCGCCGGGCCATCTTTGGAACCCAATAGGCCATCGGGTATGCTGGCTATGACTGGTCTTGTCGTAGGCATGGCTATCGGCGTGTTGCTGTTTTCCGTGTCATGGATCGTAAGCGCCAAAGGACCTATCTAAATCTATTGGAGGGAAGGGAGTGCCCAAGAATTTTGCTGTTTTAAGAGCAGTGTTGATTTCAGATATTGTAATGGGTGTCGCCATTATCGCCTGGTCCCTGTGGCGTCAGCAGGAATGCGGATCCGATTGCCAATTGTTTGAATCGATGGATGGAATATCAACGACGATAGGCTGGTATGTCGGATTGGGGCTTACCACTGTTTC
>CAYGPO010000146.1:0-10298 GCA_964351665.1 uncultured Gammaproteobacteria bacterium
ACACCCAGGGCTGTGCCCACGGCGACAAACGCGGCAATGGCTGTGTCCAGCTGCTCCCTGGTGTGGGCTGCTGAGATTTGCAGGCGGATACGGGCCTGGTCCTTGGGTACCACGGGAAAGAAAAATCCAACGCAGTAGACGCCCTGGTCCATCAGCCGGCGGGCCATCTCCTGGGCCAGTTCAGCGTCGTAAAGCATCACCGGGCAGATGGGGTGTTCGCCGGGCAGGATGTCAAAACCGGCGGCGCTCATGCGCTGCCTGAAATAGGCGGTGTTTTGTTTCAGCTGAGTTCTTAAACCGTCGCTACGCTCCAGCAGTTCAAACACTTTTAGACTGGCGCCGACAATCGGCGGGGCCAGGGTATTGGAAAACAAATAGGGTCGCGATCGTTGGCGGAGGAGATCAATGACCTCCTGGCGGCCGGTGGTAAAACCTCCAGAGCCGCCGCCCAGGGCTTTGCCCAGGGTAGAGGTGAAGATATCAACGCGCTCCATTACCCCGCAGTGTTCCGCGGAGCCCCGACCGGTGGCGCCAACAAAGCCCGTGGCATGGCAGTCATCGATCATTACCAGGGCATCGTATTTTTCGGCCAGCGCGCAAATCTCATCCAGCCTGGCGATGTAGCCGTCCATGGAAAACACCCCGTCGGTGGCGATGAGCCGGGTGCGGGCACTTTGGGCCGCTTTGAGCTGGACCTCCAGATCCGCCATGTCGCTGTTGGCATAGCGAAACCGCTGGGCTTTGCACAGGCGGATGCCGTCGATAATTGAGGCATGGTTAAGGGCGTCGGAGATCACCGCATCCTCAGGTCCTAAGATGGTCTCAAACAGGCCACCGTTGGCGTCAAAGCACGAGGGATAAAGAATGCAGTCCTGGGTGCCAAAGAATTGGCTGATCTGGCTTTCCAGCTGCTTGTGCAGGTCCTGGGTGCCGCAGATAAACCGCACTGAAGCCAGGCCAAAGCCGTAATCGTCCAAAGCCTTGTGGGCCGCGGCGATCACCTCCGGGTTGTCCGCCAGGCCCAGATAGTTGTTGGCGCAGAAGTTCAGTACCTCAGCGCCATCGGCGTTGATTGCGACCCGTTGTGGGGTGCTAATGACCCGCTCGGTTTTGTACAGGCCATCGCGCTGAATCTGTTCAAGCTCCTGCTTGATTCGGTGGGCGGTTGTACTCAATGTGTATTACTCCAGTCACACACGACCTTGCCGCACTGGCCTTGTCGCATCAGGGTAAAGCCCTGTTCAAAGTCGCTGATGGGAATTTCATGGGTTAAGACTTTTTCCAGGGGAAAACCCGTCAACAGCATTTGGGTCATCTTGTACCAGGTTTCGTACATTAGCCGGCCGTAAATGCCGTGCAGCTCCAGACCTTTAAAAATAACCTGGTCCCAGTCGATTTGTGAGTCGCCAGGCAGGATCCCCAGCAGGGCAATTTTGCCCGAGGGATACATCAGCTCCAGCATGTCCTCAAAGGCGGCGGCGTTGCCGGACATCTCAAGGCCGACGTCATAGCCCTCAAGACCCATTTGCCGGGTCACCTGGTGCAGGTTCTCCCGGCTGACGTTGATCACCCGGTTAGCGCCCATGTCGCTGGCAAGCTGCAGGCGGTAGTCGTTGACATCACTGACCACCACATTGCGCGCCCCTACGTGGCGGCAAATGCCGGCAGCGATAATACCGATGGGGCCTGCTCCGGTGATCAGCACGTCTTCGCCGACCAGATCAAATTTCAGCGCGCAGTGGGCGGCGTTGCCGAAGGGGTCAAAAAAGGCCGCAAGCTCCGGCCGGATTTCGTCAGGGATGCGCCAAAGGTTGGAGGCGGGGACCACTACATACTGGGCAAAAGCGCCGTTGCGATTGACCCCTATGCCTTCGGTGTGGGGGCACAGGTGCTGTTTGCCCCGTTTGCAGTTACGGCAAATGCCACAGGCCACATGGCCTTCAGCTGAGACTCGTTCGTCAAGCTGGTAGCCGCAGACACCGGGCCCGATCTCCACGATGCGTCCCACAAACTCATGGCCGATGATCAGCCCCGGCTTGATGGTTTTCTGAGACCAGGCATCCCAGTTATAAATATGGACATCGGTGCCGCAGATGGCGGTTTTTTCCAGCTTTATCAGTACTTCATTGGCCTTGGGGCGAGGCACGGCCACCTGTTCCAGCCAGATGCCAGGGCCTGCTTCGCGTTTTACCAGTGCCTGCATGGTTTGTGGAATGTTCATGGGCCAATTATAGCGTTATTGCCTCCACCAACCGAGGCAAAATATGCCCCGCAGGTCCAGATAGTAAGGCGTCGCAATAAGGCGTTAACGGCGTCTGTGCAGGGTTGATTTCGATCAGATAGGCGCCGGCGCGACAGGCAACCAGGGGCAGTGAGGCGGCTGGCTCCACCACCGTTGAAGTGCCGACAGAGATAAACACCTGGCAGCTGCCGGCAAGTTCAAAGGCCCGTTCCAGGGCCTGGGTCGGCAGGCTTTCGCCAAACCAGACCACCCCGGGACGACACAAACCCTCTTTGTGGTGGGGCGAGGGCGGCGGCTGGGCGGTTTGTGCGGCCAGGTACCCATCATCCACCGGCTTGCCGGTTCGGTGGCAGCGGGTGTGCAGGATGTTGCCATGGAGTTCAATCACGTCAGTGGCGCCGGCCCGCTGATGCAGACCATCAACGTTTTGGGTGATGATGTGAGTCGGCCTGTGGCGCTGCAGTCTGGCTAACGCCAGATGGGCTGGATTAGGCTGGGCCTGGGCCACCTGTTGACGGCGCCAGCTATACCATTGCCAGACCCGCTGAGGATTTTCTGCAAAGGCCTGGGGGGTGGCCAGATCCTGGGGCCGGTAGTTTGCCCACAGGCCGGTCTGAGCATCCCTGAAGGTGGCGATACCGCTTTCGGCTGAAACCCCGGCGCCGGTCAGCACGCCGATGCTGCTGGCTGCTGACAAAGCATCGACGGCGGCGCCTGGAATCTTCACCGCAGAGTTTTGATGGCGTTGTCCAGGCCCTGCAGGGTTAAGGGGAACATCCGGTCTTCCATCAGCTCCCGGGTCATTTTGATGGATGGCGTGTGACCCCAGCGTTGAATCGGTTCTGGATTCAGCCAAACGGATTTTCGATAGTGGTCAAGCAGCCGCCGGATCCAGACCGCCCCAGCCTCTTCGTTCCAGTGCTCCACCGAGCCGCCGGGATAGCTGATCTCATAGGGGCTCATGGTGGCATCGCCAACAAAGATCAGCTTGTAGTCCGGGCCAAATTTATGCAGCACTTCCATCATGCCGATGCGTTCATTGTGGCGCCGGTTGTTGTCTTTCCAAAAGCTCTCATAGGTGAAGTTATGGAAATAGAGATACTCCAGGTGTTTGAACTCGCTGCGGGCTGCGGAAAACAGCTCTTCACAAAGTCCAACGTGATCGTCCATTGACCCCCCCACATCCAGGCACAGCAGGACCTTGATGGCGTTGTGCCGCTCGGGCACCATTTTGATGTCCAGCATGCCGCCATTGCGTGCGGTACTGGTGATGGTGTCATCCAGGTCCAGTTGATCCAGGGCTCCCTGGCGAGCGAATTTTCGCAGCTTGCGCAAAGCCACCTTGATATTGCGGGTACCCAGTTCAAGCTGGTCATCCAGATTTCGAAATTCCCGCTTGTCCCAGACTTTTACCGCCCGGCGGTGCCGGCTTCGATCCTGGCCGATGCGCACGCCTTCCGGATTGTAGCCATAGGCGCCAAAGGGTGAGGTGCCGGCAGTACCGATCATTTTGTTGCCGCCTTCATGGCGTTTTTCCTGATTTTCCAGCCGCTCACGCAGGGTTTTCATCAGTTCTTCAAAGCCGCCCATGGCCTCGATCTGCCGACGTTGCTCCTCGCTGAGGTCCAGTTCTGCCTGGCGTCTAAGCCACTCTTCCGGCAGTTCCTGGGTGCCAAGTTTGGCAAACGCTGATTCGATGCCGCGAAAGTGGGCCGCAAACACCTGATCGAAACGATCGAAGTGGGTTTCATCTTTGACCAGGCAGGAACGAGACAGGTAATAAAAATTGTCGATGCTATGTTCTGCAATGCCCCGTTTCATGGACTCGTGCAGGGTCAGCAGCTCGGTGATCGAGCATTTCAGTCCTGCGTCCCGCAACATGAAGAAAAATTTCAGTAGCATTAGGAACGATTGCGTCGATCCAGAAATACCAGCTGTTCAAACAGATGCACGTCCTGCTCGTTTTTCAGCAATGCGCCGTACAGCGGCGGAATCGCGCTGCGTTTGTCGTCGCTGCGCAGGGCTTCCGGCGGGATGTCTTCGGCCAGCAGCAGCTTGATCCAGTCCAGCAGTTCCGAGGTGCTGGGCTTTTTCTTCAGCCCTGGAACCTCTCGCAGACGGTAAAAGACCTTAAGCGCTTCGCTCAGCAGGGTTTTTTTCAGCCCCGGATAATGCAGGTCGACAATCTGCGTCATGGTGTCCATGTCAGGAAACTGGATGTAGTGGAAAAAACAGCGCCGCAGAAAGGCGTCGGGCAGCTCTTTTTCGTTGTTGCTGGTAATGATCACGATGGGCCGGTTAACGGCCTTGATGGTTTGCTGGGTCTCGTAGACATAAAACGACATCTGATCCAGTTCCAGCAGCAGGTCGTTGGGGAACTCAATGTCTGCTTTGTCGATTTCGTCAATCAGCAGCACCGGCTGCTGGTCCCGGGTAAAGGCCTCCCAGAGCTTGCCGTGGACAATGTAATTGCCAATATCGTGGACTTTGTCGTCCCCCAGCTGACTGTCCCGCAGCCGGGACACGGCGTCGTATTCATAAAGGCCCTGCTGGGCCTTGGTGGTGGATTTGATATGCCACTGAATCAGCTCTTTGCCCAAAGACCTTGCTACCTCAATGGCCAGCTGGGTTTTGCCGGTTCCAGGTTCCCCTTTGACCAAAATCGGGCGCTGCAGGGTAACCGAGGCGTTGACGGCCATTTTCAGATCGTCGGTGACAACGTAACGGTCGGTGGTTTCAAATCGCTCAGACATGGAAAATCCTGTTGCTAGTGGGCCGTTTGGTAAAAAAGCTTACCTCAGCGAGGCGCAATTGGGACATGTCCCGGGGCTGGCCGTCAAGGCCAGTTAATGATCTGTAGCAGCGGCGGGCCTGGGGTGACGATGCCGGCTTTTGCGAAAATGCGCGCTAAACTACCCAGATGATCAGGTATCGCCAATTTTTTTCACAGATTGCCCTGGCTGGCCTGCTATTGCTGGCGGTAAGCAGCGCGGTGGCGGTGCCGGATCGCTACCAGGGGCTGTTTGACCTTGCTTACAGCGACCCCCAGGCGGCGATGCTGCAGATAGACCAGCTGGTCTTGAGCTCCGACCAACAATTCGGCTGGGCGGGGTATTTGAAGGCCCGTTCCCTGTACTACCAAAATCGTTTCGCCGATTCTTTGAGTCAGCTGCTGTCCATCGACAACCCAGAGGGCGAACTGGCGGCGCGGGTATTTCGGCTGTCTGGTCAGAATTACTATTGGCTTGGGTCACTCAATCAGGCGCTGATTTTGGCCCATAAGGCGGTGGACGCCAGCACCGATGCCCAAATGCCTGATGAGACCGCCCAGACGGAAAACCTGATTGGCGCGATCCACATGAAAAACGGCGAGCGGGATCTGGCCCTGGAGTTTTTCTCCAGGGCACTGGACCATTTTGACCAGCAACGGGCGCTGCAGGATGTGGCCAAGGTCCAGAACAACATCGGCGTGCTGCACATAGAGGACGGTAGGCTGGACATCGCTGAACCCTTTGTGCAGCAGGCGCTGGCTTTGGGCCATCAGCTGGACCGCCCATCTACGGTGGTGGCTGCGCTGGTCAACCTGATTGAAATCCGTACTCTTCAGGGCCGCTTTGATGAGGCAGGGGAATATCAGCGCGAGTGCGTGGAAATCGCAAACTCCCTGGGCCAGGAGGGCGTCATGGTGTGGTGCCGGGAAGCTGAGGTAGAAACCCTCAGGGCATCAGGCCAGCTGTCCCAGGCCATTGCCGCTGCCACCGATGTGCTGGCCCGGGCCGATAGCCAGGGGCTGTCTCAAACCGGCGTTGATATGGCCCGCCAGCTGAGCGCACTGCTGGCAGAGAGCGGCGATCTGAAAGGCGCATTGAGCTACGCCAATCGGGCCTTTGACGACATGCTGTTGGTGAATGAAGATCTGCTGGCGCTGCGAGTGGATCAGGTTGATGACATCATCGCAGCTGAGGGATCTCGACGGGAACTGGTAGCGCTGCGGGTGCAAAACCAGTTCCAGCGCCAGCGCCAGTGGCTGTTGCTGGCCGGGGTCGCGGTGCTTACTCCGCTGTTGGTTTGGGCGGTGGTGCTGGTGCGCAGTAAACAACGCCTGGTGGATGCCCTGAAAGACGCCCACCAGCTAACCCGTGAGGCGCTAAAGTCCACCAGCGAAGCCAAGGCCGCGGTGGAGCGCATCGCCAGGACTGATCCACTCACTGGCCTGGACAATCGCCGGGCCGCGCTGGCTGGCTTCGAATCTGCCCACGCCCGCTGGTTAAGAGACCATCGCGCTTATAGCGTATTGCTGCTGGATCTTGATCAGTTCAAACGGATCAATGATCGCCATGGCCATGCCGCCGGCGATCTTGTCCTGACTCAGGTTGCCTCGGTATTGCGCGAGGGGGTGCCGGACTCGGGAAACTGCTGTCGCTGGGGCGGTGAAGAGTTTCTGATTCTGCTGCCTATGACCGACGATCAGGCGGCCCGGGAGTTGGCTGAGACGATTCGGCTGGCGATTGAAAATCTGCGGGTCAAGTTTTCTGATCAGCTGATTACACCCACTGTCAGCATTGGCCTGGCCACGGTGGCTCAGGGGCAGTCGGTGGATGAGGTCATTCGCTTTGCAGATCAGGCGCTGTATCAGGCCAAGGAACAGGGCCGAAATCGGTTGGTTTGAGTCAGCCAATGAGCATTCAACCGGGCTATAGCCCTGGCCCCTGAACCCTCCCATCGGCGGCCTGCCGATGGGAGGATGTTGCAGCAACCTCAGCAGGCCGCCAGGGCCTGCTCGATGTCTTCAAGGATGTCATCAATGTGCTCAATCCCCACCGATAGGCGTACCAGGTCTTCGCTAACCCCGGCTTTTTCCATTTCTTCAGCGTTCAGCTGACGGTGGGTGGTGGACGCCGGGTGACAGGCCAAGGATTTTGCGTCGCCGATATTCACCAGCCGGACAATCAGATTCAGTGAGTCGATGAATTGGGTGCCGGCTTCAATGCCACCTTTGAGGCCAAAGCTCAGGATGCCGGCAGCTTTACCCGAGGTGTATTTTTGCACCCGGTCATGGTGGGGGTGGTCTTCAAGGCCGGCGTAGCGAACCCAGCTGACTTTGTCATGACCCTTTAAGTGATTGGCCACCGCCAGGGCGTTTTCGCAGTGTTTTTCCATTCGCAGGGCCAGGGTTTCGATGCCCTGCAGAACCATAAAGCTGTTAAAGGGAGAAATGGCGGCCCCCATATTGCGCAGCGGCACCACTCGGGCCCGGCCGATAAACGCCGCTGGACCCAGCGCCTCAGCGTAAACCACGCCGTGGTAAGAGGGGTCGGGTTCGTTAAAGCGGGGGAAGCGCTGGGCGTGCTCGGCCCAGGGGAAATTACCTGAGTCCACCAGAACGCCGCCAATGGTGGTGCCGTGGCCGCCCAGGTATTTGGTCAGGGAATGAACAACAATATCAGCGCCGTGCTCAAAGGGTCGACACAGGTAGGGTGAGGGTACGGTGTTATCCACGATCAGTGGAACGCCGCCGCTGTGGGCAATCTCAGCGAGCTTCTCAAGATCCATCACGTTACCCGCTGGGTTGCCGATGGACTCGCAGAATACCGCTTTGGTATTTTCATCAATGGCGTCAGCCATGCCCTGGTGGTCGTCGGCGTCGACAAAGCGCACGGTTATCCCATAGTTGGGCAGGGTGTGGGCGAACAGATTGTAGGTACCGCCATACAGGGAGGCGGTGGAGATAATGTTGTCTCCCGCTTCAGCAACCGTCATCACCGCATAGGTAATAGCCGCCATTCCTGAGGAGACTGCCAGAGCGCCGATACCCCCTTCCATGGCGGCAATACGCTGTTCCAGGACGTCGCTGGTAGGGTTCATGATGCGGGTATAAATGTTGCCCTGAACCTTCAGGTCAAATAGATCTGCACCATGCTGGGTGTCATCAAAGGCGTAGGAAGTTGTCTGGTAAATGGGCACGGCAACGGCTTTGGTGGTGGGGTCAGGCTGATAGCCGGCGTGCACCGCCAGGGTTTCAATTTTCATTGCAGGTGTTCTCCAGTCTTGCGGTGGGTTTGAAACAGGCCGCTGAGCCACTGGCTAACGGCGTCACTTTCTTTCAGGAAGGCGTCATGTCCGAATAGAGTCGGAATCTCGGTCAGTTCCGATGGGCCGGGCAAACGTTCCTGCAGCTCTCTAATCAGCGACGCAGGCGCGACAAAATCGTCTTGAAAAGCCAGCAGTGCCCCGGGCACCGAGATTTCTTCAGGAGCGCAGTCCAGGCAGTCGATGGATGTTGACAGGGTCAGGTAGGCGTCGGGGTGAAACTCGTTGGCAAACACATCACCCCGGGAGAAAAGGTACTTGTCCACCTCAAAACTGGCGGGCTCACCGGCCAGGGGGCGACGACCAAAGCGCTGTTCAAATTCCCGATTGGAGCGATAGGTGGACATGCCCAAAGCCCGGGATAAGCGCATTCCGGCGCCGCTGTCGCCGAGCCTGGCACAGACCCGGACGGCCTCGCGCTGCACGCTGCGCAGGGCCGTGGCCAGTGCCGGCGGACGGTGGGCCGCACCCAATATTGCCATCAGGCCACATTGGCGGGGGAAGCGACGGCCAAACTCCAGCGCCACCATGCCGCCATAGGAGGCGCCGACAAATCCCTTCAGGCTTGAAATTTTCAACCGATCCAGCAGCCGTGCAACGCAGGCCGCCTGGTCGCCGGGGGTAATCACTCTGGGCCAGTCGGGACTGTTTCTGGGCCCCGTGGTGAGACCATTGCCGCCCAGAAAATCCATCCCAATCACGTTCAGCTGTCGGGTATCCAGGGCTTTGTCGGGTCCGACAATGGCTTGCCACCAACCTGGCGATTCTGCGGCCTCATGACTGCCGGCGTGGCGGGTGGCAGAAATCCCCCCCATCACAAACACCGCCGGTGCATCTTGCGGGCCAACAGCTTCAAAGGCGATTTGCAGATTGTCGATGCAATCACCGCTGTCAAGAACCAAAGGTCCAAGGTCGGTAAGTACGTCGGTGGTGATGTGGGGGCTGGTGTTGTGACTCATTGCTCGGTGGGACGTTCCCGCAGGACTTGGCACCAGTACCTTGGTAGGCAGGTTGCCCCAGCTTCATCGGGCCTGTCCCTCAGCTGGTCTTAATGAGGTGGAAGATCCTCGCAGGAAGCGTCACGCCGGTCAAGCGTTGACGCTCAGGGTTTTATCCGATGGCGGACTGTTATTATTGCCGCTTCCTCTATGAGGCAAGTCTGGAGCGCCGGTTTGATCCCAATTCGTGATGACAATCCGACCCATTTGAAGCCCATCGCCACCCTGACGTTAATAGCGACTAACATCTTGATTTGGCTGCTGGTGCAGGGGGCTGGCAGTGAGCCTGGGCTATCCACTTCGATTTGCACCCTGGGGCTGATCCCTGCCGACGTTCTGGGCCTGCGGCCCGATGGTCCGCTGGTGTGTCCGATAGAGGGGGGAGGGTGGTTCACCGTGGTTAGCAGCATGTTCACCCACGGCGGCTGGATGCACATCGCGGGTAACCTCTGGTTTCTCTGGATATTCGGTAATAACGTGGAAGATGCCATGGGGCACGCACGGTTTGTGCTGTTCTATTTGCTCTGCGGCATCGCCGCCGCGGGTGCCCAGTCCATCGCAAACCCGGCTTCATCCATTCCCATGGTTGGGGCGTCCGGCGCCATCGGTGGCGTGATGGGCGCCTATATCGTGCTGTATCCCCGGGTGCATGTGCATATCTTGTTTTTTGTCACCACCGTTGCGGTGCCGGCGGTGTTAATGCTTGGCTACTGGCTGCTGATTCAGCTGTTGGGAGGTTTTGGCAATTCCGCCGGCGGCGGCGTGGCGTTCTGGGCCCACGTGGGGGGCTTTTTGGCAGGCGCCTTGCTGGTGCTGCTGTTCAAAAATGACCAGCTGCTGAAACGACATCCCTATTACGGCTGGCGACACCAGAACCTTCCGACTCGCAGCTGGCGGCGAATTCCCTGATAGGCAGGTAGTGGGGGATCCTAAATGGTCGTACTTCAAACCGTCTGCCCGGGGCGCAG
>CAYGPO010000147.1:0-10266 GCA_964351665.1 uncultured Gammaproteobacteria bacterium
GTCGCTGTTGGCCTGGCAAATCCCAACGCTTTCAGGCCCTTGCCTGATCAGCCTAGATGACGGTGGCTGACAGCGTGTCGCTGTCGGTGTCTCGCCTCATCCGGCGGCCCATCTTGAACCATCGGCCTCAAACCATAGCTATGGCTATGCTTTTTCCCCCGATCGTCCAATCTGGACTCGCCAGCTGAGACCAGCCATCCGACCTTCATGAATAATGCGGGCTAGAGCTCTGTTGACCTGATCAGGGAATCCGGAGCCATCAAACAGTTGTAAGGCAGCAGAAAACAGATGGTCCGCTGCCGAAGGAGTTGTAGAGCGATGGATGGCCTAGCTAGAACGTTTCGTCGTCAGGAATGATTTCAAACACGTCTTCAGCGGCGATTTCGGCCCGCTCCATCTGCTGAATTTTCTTCTCGCCGGCGGCGGTCATTAGATCCATTTCTTTGATCGTTTCAGCCATCTTAGGCAGGGCCTGCTGACGGTAGGCGGAAATGTCATCCAGCGCCGCATGAATGTCGGTGAAGGCTTTTTTCAGCGCTTCCATGTCGATTTGCGAGGACGATGCCTGCTTGTGTATCTCGGTGCCCTGCTGGCGCAGCCGCTCGGCGGTGCCGGCGATCAGGTCTGAGGTGGTTTCATTCACCGCCTGGACCTTGTCCAGCACGATGCGCTGGTTGGCCAGGGCCACGGCCAGGGTCACGGCAACCTGCAGCGCGTTGACGGTCACGTGACGGGCGCGATTAACCCCCCGCACCAATTCTTTGTTGTTGCGCATCACCACTTCCAGGGTGACGATGCCCTGCTGGTTCACCGCCAGCTGCTGCTGCAGATCCATGATCCGCTGACGGAGCGGAAACTGCAGTTCCTCCTGGACAAACTTTGCTTTGTCCGGTGCACTGGCCAGATCCCGCTCTACCCGGTGGCTGAGTTTTGCGTCCAGCAACTGGGCCAGCTTGATGGCCTTTTCCAGTTTGCGAGTGACCTCGCGCATGAACTTCTGATCTTCAGCCAGGGTGCTGTTGTCTTTTTGCAGCTGGTCTTTGCCGTCTTCCATGGACCGAATGATGGCGTCGATGACGGTTTGGGATGATTCAAATTTACTGAAGTAACGCTTAATCGGGGTGCCTACGCCGGGAATATGCCCCAGCAATCTTGCAAACCAACCTGGCTCAAGGTCTACCTTGCCCGGATCCAGGTCTTCCACCTGCAGCTTCAGATCTACCAGGGCATTGGCGACTTCGCCGCCATCGTCGGCCCGGGCGCTGAGCTTGCGAATAGGGTCCTGCAACATAGCGCTGCGGTTGGAGGCCGCTTCTTGCAGATCCATACCCATATTTTCGATGGCGTTTTTAGCGTTGTTAGCGGCCTCGCTGGTTGGGTCCATGGCCAGAATCTTTTCCACCAGGGCGTCAGCCTGCCGCTCCAGATCCGGGTCAGCGCCGGGCTCAGCCGCAATGGATTCCGGCGCCGTCATTGCCAGCTCTTTCTTGACCTCTTCCGGGTCAGCAAATACCAGTAGTTCTTCGCTCATCAAATGCCTCGATCATTGTTGGTTTAGCCCCGGGTTTTGTGCTGCTCATTGCTGCGCCAGCGCCGCTGTTTCCAGACCCAGGCCCGCGCGCCGGCCATTGTACCGCAAGCCTGCGTTGTGGGCCCCGGTTCAACCATCGGCGGCCTTGCGCAGCTCATACAGCAGCTCCAGAGCCTGCCTTGGGGTCAGCTGATCCGGGTCGATGGCGGCTAACTTTTCTCGTAAAGGGTCGCTTTTGGGTTCCGGGCTGATCGTTGGAGAGACCGGCGGCGGCGGGCTGGCAAATAGCGACATCTGAGGTGATCCGCCGCCAACGGCTGATCCGGCCCCGGCTTCAAGGTCAGCCAGCAACAGCCTGGCACGGCTGACCACCTGGGGGCTGATGCCCGCCAGTGCAGCCACCTGCAGGCCATAGCTACGGTTGGCCGGGCCCTGTTTGACGGTATGCAAAAATACGATGCCCTCGCCATGCTCGGCGGCATCCAGGTGCACATTGACCACCCCGTCCAGCTGCTGGGGCAGGCTGGTGAGTTCAAAATAGTGGGTGGCAAACAGCGTCATTGCGCCAATGTCCGCCAGGGTTTCAGCCACCGCGCGAGCCAGCGCCAGGCCGTCATAGGTGCTGGTGCCGCGGCCGATTTCATCCATCAATACCAGGCTCTGATCGCTGGCGTGGTGCAGGATATTGGCGGTTTCGGTCATCTCCACCATAAAGGTTGAATGGCCTCGGGTCAGATCATCGCCGGCGCCAATACGGGTGAAGATGCGGTCTATGGGGCCAAAAGTTGCGGATTTTGCCGGCACAAAGCTGCCAACATGGGCCAGCAGCACGATCAGCGCTGTCTGGCGCATATAGGTGGACTTACCGCCCATATTCGGGCCCGTGACAATCTGCATATGCCGGGAGGGATTAAGTTCGCTGTCATTGGGTTGGAACGGTTTGTCTGAAACCTGCTCCACCACCGGGTGGCGGCCTTCAACAATGGAAATTCCAGGCTGGTCGGTGAGGGTAGGTGATGCATAGTTCAGGCTTTGGGCCCGTTCTGCCAGGCAGCACAACACATCCAGTTCAGCCAATGCCTCTGCGCAGCCGGCCAGCTGCTGCAGGTGTTGGTTGAGTTGGTCCAGCAGGCCTTCGTAGAGGGCTTTTTCCCGGGCCAGGGCGCGCTCACGACTGGATAACACCTTGTCTTCAAAGGATTTCAGTTCTTCGGTGATGTAGCGTTCGGCGGCTTTCAGGGTCTGGCGCCGGGTGTAGTGAGCTGGTACCTTGTCGGCGTATTGCCGGCCTGCCTCCAGGTAATAGCCGTGAACCCGGTTGTAGCCCACCTTTAACGTGGCGATGCCTGAGGCCTCACGTTCCCGAAGTTCCAGCTGATCCAGAAACTGATTGGCATCCCTTGACAGGTTTCGCAGCTGATCCAGTTCATCGTCATAGCCCTCGGCCAGCACCCCGCCGTCGCGAATCAGCACCGGTGGATTTTCCACCAGCGCGCTGACCAGCAGCCCGGCCAGGGTTGGCTGTGGCTGAAGGATTTCCGCCAGCGCTGAAATTCGCGGGCTGTCCAGCTGGCCCAGGGCTAGCGTCAGATCCGGCAGCAGCTGCAGCGCGTTGCGAAGGGTGCTCAGGTCTCGGGGACGGGCGCTGCGCAGGCCGACCCGGGTGATGATTCGTTCGATGTCACCCACTGCGCGCAGGGTTTCCCGCAGGGGCTCGTAAGCGCCGTTTAACAGCAGCGTATCGATGGCCTGGTAGCGATACTTCAATACCTGCTGATCACGGATGGGCTGGCCCAGCCAGCGTCTGAGCATCCGGGAGCCCATGGGGCTGACGCTGGAATCCATAACGCCAGCCAGGGTGTGGGCGTCCCGCCCCTCAGGATGATGAGTCAACTCCAGGTTGCGGCGGGTGGCGGCATCAATGGCCAGCAGCGTGTCGCGACGTTCCACCCGCAGGCTGGTCAGGTGGGGCAGGGCGGTGCGCTGGGTTTGTCTCACGTAATGCAGCAGGGCCCCGGCTGCGCGCAGCGCCGAGGTCTGGTTTTCGCAGCCAAAGCCGGACAGGTCGGCGGTGCCAAACTGATCACAGAGCAGGCGCCGTGCCGAATCCAGATCAAAGTGCCAGGGCGCCAGGCGGGCGTGGCCACGGCCACGGGTCATGGCGGCCGGCGGACAGACATCTTCGCTGGTCAGGATTTCCGCCGGCGCCACCCGCTCCAGCTCCGCCAGCAGGGCCTCCTGGTCGTCCACCTGCATCAGGTGAAAGCGGCCGCTGGCCATATCCAGCCAGGCCAGGCCAAAGGGAGGGCTGTCGGTGATGGCCGCCAGGAAGTTGTCCTGACGGTCTTTGAGCAGGGCTTCATCGGTGACGGTGCCCGGGGTCACGATCCGCATTACCTTCCTTTCCACCGGCCCTTTGCTGGCGGCGGGGTCGCCTATTTGCTCACAAATAGCGGCGGATTCACCCTGGCCAATGAGCCGGGACAGATAGTTGTCCACCGCGTGATAGGGTACGCCGGCCATGGGTATGGGTTGACCATCGGAGCTGCCCCGCTGGGTCAGGGTGATGTCCAGCAATTTGGCGGCGCGGCGAGCGTCGTCATAGAACAGTTCGTAGAAATCTCCCATCCGAAACAGCAGCAGGATATCGGGGTACTGAGCCTTGATGGACAGATACTGCTGCATCACCGGGGTATGCCCCGAGATCTTGGTGGATAATGTTTTTGCAGCTTTTGGGGCCATGGATCGGGGCCACGCACGGGCCGTGGAGATTCAATATGAAGGGTCAAAAGTGTACAGTAAGCAGCCCGCTGGAGGCACCTGAGCATGCAGGAAAATGGTTTGAGTGATCTGGCTGCGGCGCTGGGTGAAGCTCTGAAAGCGCAGCAGCTGCGGCTAATCACCGCCGAATCGTGCACCGGCGGCTGGATTGCCAAAGTCTTAACGGATGTGCCTGGTAGCTCAGACTGGTTCGAAGGGGGCGTGGTTTCCTACAGTAACGAGCTCAAGCAGAGCCTGCTTGGAGTGGCAGGCTCCGTTATACAATCCGTCGGTGCCGTTAGCGAGCCGGTGGTGTTGGCCATGGCCCAGGGTGCGGCCAATATGTCGGGTTGTCAGGCGGCGCTGGCGGTCAGTGGCGTGGCCGGTCCTGGCGGTGGCAGTGCCGACAAACCGGTGGGGCTGGTCTGGTTTGGGTTTTTTCTTAGCGGTCGATGCTGGGCGCTTAGCCAGCAGTTTTCCGGTGATCGTGAAGCCGTGCGCCTGAGCTCGGTGGCGTTTTCCCTAAGCCAGCTTCAGAAGGCGCTGACAGAAACCACCGCCTGGGTCGACGTAAACTGACCACCGATAGCGATACCCAAGCGGCGGCCAGTGTGAGACAATTACTGTTTATATAACCACTAGTTTGTTGATCCGGCGTTTTTTCATTGCTGAATCGTCTGCCCAAGTCATGTCAGATGGCAATGGCAATGGCAATGGCAATGGCAATGATCCCTGATTACTGCCTGTGCTTTAGCCTATAGTGGTGGCATCCGCCGAGAGTCAACGACAGTCAACGACAGTCAACGAAACCTGAGATTGGAAAACAGTCCTTAACGTTCCGGAGTAACCATGGAAGACAACAAGAAGCGCGCCCTGGCAGCAGCCCTGGGTCAGATCGAGAAGCAGTTTGGTAAAGGCGCCGTGATGCGCATGGGCGACGGAATCAAGGCGGATATCGAGGTGATTTCCAGCGGTTCTCTGAAGCTGGATATCGCGCTGGGCATTGGTGGTTATCCCAAAGGTCGGGTGGTGGAAATCTATGGTCCGGAATCCAGCGGCAAGACAACCCTGACCCTGCAGGCGATTGCAGAATGCCAAAAAGCCGGCGGTACCGCGGCCTTTATCGACGCTGAGCACGCCCTGGATCCTGGCTACGCTGAGAAGCTGGGGGTCAATATCGATGATCTTTTAGTGTCTCAACCAGATACCGGCGAGCAGGCGCTGGAAATAGCCGATATGCTGGTGCGATCCAGCGCTGTGGATATTATCGTGGTGGACTCAGTGGCCGCCCTGACACCCAAAGCGGAAATTGAGGGGGAAATGGGCGATTCCCACGTTGGGCTGCAGGCTCGACTGATGTCCCAGGCCCTGCGCAAACTCACCGCCAACATCAAGCGGTCCAATACCCTGGTGATGTTTATCAACCAGATTCGGATGAAAATTGGCGTCATGTTTGGCAGCCCGGAAACCACCACCGGTGGCAACGCGCTGAAGTTTTACTCTTCGGTGCGGCTGGATATTCGCCGCATCGGCGCGGTCAAGCGGGGTGACGAGGTGATCGGCAACGAGACCCGGGTCAAAGTGGTGAAAAACAAAGTAGCGCCACCATTTCGCAAGGCCGAATTCGAGATTCTTTATGGCGAGGGCGTGTCACGTCACGGCGAGATCATCGACCTTGGGGTGGAGCACAATATTGTCGACAAATCCGGCGCCTGGTATTCCTACAACGGCGATCGCATCGGTCAGGGTAAGGACAACGTGCGTAATTTTCTCAAGGAACACCCGGAAATGTCCGCAGAAATTGAAGGCCGAATTCGGGCGGAGCTGCTGGGCACTGGCGAGGAGCCGCTGACAGCCGACGTTGAACCAGCACCCGAAGAGGCCTGAGTCTGGCGGATTTTGATCCCCCTTCCGAACACCGGGAGGAAGACCAGCAGGATATTGCGGGGCAGGCGGAGGCCGCCGAGGCCTTTCGCCGTGCACGTCATCGTTCGGTGGCGTGGCTGTCTCGGCGGGAATACGCCACCGGCGAAATGCGGGACAAGTTAATACGGGCTGAGTTTGTGCCGGAAATTGTCCAACTCACCATGGACTGGCTGCTGGATAACGACCTGCTAAGCAATCAGCGCTTCAGCCGGTCATTTTGCCGTCGCCGGGCCGGTCAGGGCTACGGTCCCCAGCGTGTTCGTCTGGAAATGCGCCAACGCGGGGTGCCCGCGGTGCTGGTTGATTCAGCCCTCAGCCGGGTCAACTGGCTGGACGCGGCCCAGTATGCATATCAAAAGCGATTTAAATCCCAGCCTGCGGAAAATCCAAAAGAACGCGTCAGGCAGCAAAAATACCTTGCGCAGCGCGGCTTCAGCCACGATATCATTCAACAAATTCTTTAATCGGCGAAATTCTAACCGCTATGACCAGCAGTGCGGACCTCCGGGCCAGCTTTATCCAATTTTTTTCCGATCACCAGCATCAGGCCCTGGCCAGCAGTTCATTGGTTCCGGCCAACGACCCGACTCTGCTGTTTACCAACGCCGGCATGGTGCAGTTCAAAGATGTCTTTCTGGGCGCCGACAAGCGCCCCTACCGCCGGGCTGTTACCTCCCAGCGTTGCGTAAGGGCCGGCGGAAAACACAACGACTTAGATGAGGTGGGTTATACCGCTCGCCACCATACGTTTTTTGAAATGTTGGGTAATTTCAGCTTTGGTGACTACTTCAAAGAAGAGGCCATCGCCTTCGCCTGGGAGTTTCTCACCGACGTCCTGCAGCTACCCAGTGAACGACTGCTGGTGACCGTCTACGAAACCGATGACGAGGCCTTTGATCTATGGACCCAAAAGATCGGCCTGGCGCCCGACAAGGTTCTGAGAATCGGCGACAAACCTGGCGGCCGAAAGTTTGAGAGTGATAACTTCTGGGCCATGGGCGACACCGGACCCTGCGGCCCCTGCTCGGAAATATTCTATGACCACGGCGACCACGTCGCTGGTGGCCCGCCGGGTACCCCTGACGAAGACGGCGATCGCTTCATTGAGGTCTGGAACCTGGTCTTCATGCAGTTTGATCGGGACGCCAGCGGCCAAATGCGGCCCCTGCCAAAACCCTGTGTTGACACCGGGATGGGGCTTGAGCGACTTGCCGCAATTTTGCAGGGTAAACATTCCAACTACGAAACCGATACCTTTCAGGCGCTGATTGCAGCCGCCGCTGATGCCACCGGTACCAGCGATCTGAACGATAACTCCCTGAAGGTGATCGCCGATCACATCCGCGCCTGTTCGTTTTTGGTGGTAGACGGGGTCCTGCCGTCCAACGAAGGACGCGGCTATGTGCTGCGCAGAATTATCCGCAGGGCCATTCGCCATGGCTATAAGCTCGGCCAGAAGGGAGAGTTTTTTGCCAGTTTAGTGCCGGCACTGGACGCACAGATGGGCGAAGCCTATCCCGAGCTGCGGGCCAAAGTCGGCTTTGTCCAGCGGGTGTTGAAAACCGAAGAGGGTCGCTTTGCTGAAACCCTGGAAAACGGCATGGCATTGCTGGAGCAGGCCATCGGTGAGCTGACTGGCAGCCAGATTGCCGGAGACACCGCCTTTAAACTCTATGACACCTATGGGTTCCCGGTAGACCTCACCGCTGACGTGGCTAGAGAGCGTCATCTGACGGTAGATCACGACGGCTTTAAACGGGCTATGCAGGCCCAGCGCCTCCAGTCCCAGAAAGCCAGTCAGTTCAAAGCTGGCAGCGCGGTAGATGGCGAGTTAATGGCCCGTCTTGAGGCGCCAGAATTCCTCGGTTACCAGCATCTGGAGGGGGTCTCAGCAAAAATCACCGGACTGATGGTTGCTGGACACTCGGTGGATCAGATTACCGCCGGAACCGAGGCCAGCGTGTTTTTATCCCAAACCCCCTTTTATGCCGAATCCGGCGGACAGATGGGTGATCACGGAACCCTGAGCGCGACGGGCAGCGAGTTCAACGTTTCGGATACCCAGAAACTGGCCGGCATCCATCATGCCCATATGGGCAAGCTGATGACCGGTGAGCTGGCGGTGGGGCAGGTGGTTACCGCCAGTATTAACACCCAACGTCGAGAGGCGATTGTGCTTAATCACAGCGGCACCCACCTGCTGCACGCGGCGCTGCGCACAGTGCTGGGAGAGCACGTGGAGCAGAAAGGCTCGCTGGTGGCCCCTGACCGGCTGAGGTTTGACTTTTCTCACTTTGAGCCCCTGACCGGTGAAGAGCTGAGCGCCATTGAACGTCTGGTCAACCGAGAGATCCGCGCCAACAGCGAAGCTGACGTTAACCTCATGAGTTTTGACCAGGCCCTTGAGACCGGCGCCATGGCGCTGTTTGGGGAAAAGTATGGCGACGAGGTTCGGGTGCTGAAGTTTGGCGATTTCTCCATTGAGCTGTGCGGCGGTACCCACGTGGACCGAGCTGGTGATATTGGGCTGCTGAAAATTATCAGTGAATCTGGCATCGCCTCAGGGGTGCGCCGAATTGAGGCGGTCACCGGCGATGGGGCTCTTAAGTATGTTGCCAGCCAGCAGGCGGCGTTAAACGACACTGCGGCCCTGATAAAGGGCGCACCGTCGGACGTGCCAGGCAAGGTCCGCCAGATCCTGGAAAAAAACCGAGAGCTGGAAAAGGCCCTCAAAGCTGCCACCGCCAGCCTCGCCAGCAAAGCCGGCGGAGATTTGTCTGAACAGGCGGTGAAGGTTGGGGCCGTCAGCATCGTGGCCGCTAAGCTTGATGGGGTAAAAGGCCAGGACCTGCGGCAGATGGTGGACAAGCTCAAGGACAAACTCCACACCGCGGTGGTGGTGCTGGCGGTGGTAGACGGCGGCAAGGTACAGCTGGCATCCGGCGTGACCGCCGACACCACGGATCGGGTGAAGGCTGGCGAACTGGTGAATTTTGTCGCCGGCCAGGTGGGAGGCAAGGGCGGCGGGCGGCCCGATATGGCCATGGCCGGTGGCACCGAGCCCGACAATCTAGCGGCAGCCCTTAACAGCGTTGTAGACTGGGTTAGCGAAAAACTTGGCAGCTGACTGCGGCAAGGTCAAGCAGCCTGTTGAAAAAGTCGCATTTCTTACAGTCTGCGCTCGGCACAGGGATGTGCCGACATTTTCATTGACGGCAAGTCATTGAAAATGTGAGACAACGGAAAATGACATTTTTCGTTGTCGCTGTTGAAAACGCCATGGATGGCTTTTTCAACAGCCTGCTAGCGGGCCGTTTAGACTGCCAATGCTGCCAGCAATCCTCAGCGGAAAGCGCCTTAACCAAAACCGCTGAGCCAGGCGCAATATGAAGCGCAACCAAACAACATTCCAGGGCAACATGCCCTGACGGGAGACTGCTGATGGCCAATGCCCCCACCCTTTACCATTGCCCCCAGACCCGGGCCAACACCACCTTGTGGTTGAATGAAGAGCTGGGTTCGCCCTGCGAGATTGCCGTGATTAACCTTAAAACAGGGGACCAAAAAGCCCCGGAGTATCTGGCGATTAATCCCATGGGTAAAGTGCCGGCGCTGGAACACAACGGCACGGTGGTCACGGAGACTGGCGCCATTTGTGCCTATCTGGCCGACGCTTTTCCCCAACCAGGGCTGGCTCCGGCCCTGGACGACCCGGCTCGGGGTACCTATTACCGCTGGATGTTTTTTGCCTCGGGCTGTATCGAGCCCACCATGATGGACAAACTGTCAGGCACGGTTCGAGAAAACACCGCTTCGGCGGGCCATGGCGCGCTGCAAGATGTGCTGCGCTGCGTTGAGCATGCTCTGCAGCGTGGTCCCTATTTATTGGGGGATAGATTCAGCGCCGCCGACGTGGTATTCGGCTCTACGGTGAATTTTGCCATGCTGTTCGGGGCCTTCGAAAAACAGCCCCTGATGGTTGACTACGTCGATCGCCTAATGGCCCGACCAGCGGCCCAAAGCGCCCAGCAGAAAAATGCTGAACTGGC
>CAYGPO010000148.1:0-10210 GCA_964351665.1 uncultured Gammaproteobacteria bacterium
TAGGGGCCAATCACTGGCAGCTGGCGTCCATGAGTCGCTGGGCCAGGGCTTCGCAGCTGTGCTCGTTGACCCACTGAACCACGTTGCGCTGCAGCTCCGGATAGGCGTTATTGTCTTCAATGTGCTTGATTTTTTGCGCCAGCTCGTCAGCGCTATCAAAAACCACCACGTTTTCCATGTCCCGCAGACCATGGGGCGCGCAGCGCTGGTGCTTGTCATTGAGCTGATAAAACGCCGGCACGCAGTGATTGGCGGCTATTTCGTAGTGGCGCATACAATCCCAGCCACCCTTTTTCATGGTGATCCCGTAGTGGGAGCGGGCCAGATCCTGGTAATAGTCGGTTTCCTGATCAAACAGATAGCCGCTTGCGCAGTGCTGGCGGATCTGGGGCAGTTTATAGGCTTCCTCACACTGCACGTGGCGGCCGAACTGCTGGGTCTTAGTGGGCGGCGTGGTCAGGATCTTCTGGGCAGGAATGGAAAAGCTAATGGGCGCGATTGTGCTGCTGGTTCGGTGGCTGAACTCTCTTTTGAAATAGGGCCCAAAAAAACTGGCGCTGGTGAGCGGACGCACTCCATCCTGACCGTCCAGGAAGATGAAGCGGCCACTGGACTTACCCCATAAGCGACCCCGGGTCAGTAGCGACAGAAACAGCTTCTTCTGGCGCCGAACGCTGCCGAAAATAATCCGATCAAATCCTCCCATGGCAATACGCTGGTGAATATCGCTGCGGTCGACGCTGATATCTTCCAGCAGCCGCCATAGGGTGAAGCCACGGCCGTATAGATCGTCTCGGGAGCAGTTGCTGTACATCACCTCCTTTCGGGGGTAATCCACCAGATCAGGGCCCAACAGTTGACGCAGTCCGTAGAGAACCTGATCCTGCAGGTAGTCTTCCCTGGGCTCAGTAAGAAAAAGAATTTTCATGTTTTGCTCGCGGTCGCTGCAACACTGTCGGTGACTCACCCAACAACGCGTATGATGTGTAGCCGGTTTACCTTTGTAAATCATCACATACTTTTATATGACGCTGGAACGGTGGGGCATGGGGCAAGCAAGAAAGACTCAGATTGTGGTGGTAGGCGGCGGCGCCGGCGGCCTCGAGCTGGTCTCACGCCTGGGCAAGAAGCTCGGTCGCAAACGCTTTGATGTGGTGTTGGTGGATAAAAACCCCACCCATATCTGGAAGCCGCTGCTGCACGAGGTGGCGGCGGGCTCCCTGGACGCCAACTTAGATGAGGTGGGCTACCGCGCCCACGCCCATCGCAATGGCTTCCGGTTTTTCCTTGGCACTATGCAGTCGGTCAACCGGGAGCAGGGCGAAATTGTGCTGGCTCCCATTGAAGATGACGACGGCAGTGTCATCATGGATGAACATCGCATCCGTTATGACTACCTGGTGCTGGCGGTGGGCTCTGTCAGCAACACCTTTAACACCGCCGGCGTTGACCAGCACTGTTTGCTGCTCGATACCCGGGAGCAGGCGGATCGATTTCGCCAAAAGCTGCTTAATCACTGCCTGCGGGTTTCGCGTAGCGTGTCCGCCAAGCCAGACAGTGACGCGATGGTTCAGATCGCCATTGTGGGTGGCGGCGCCACCGGCGTGGAGCTTGCGGCAGAGCTGTATAACTCCGCCGCTGAGCTCAGGCACTATGGTCTGGAGGTGTTTGATGAAAGCCGGCTTAAGGTTACTTTAATCGAAGCCGGGCCCAGGATTTTGCCGGCGCTGCCGGACAAACTGGCCAGTGCCGCTGAGGAGGAGCTGGGTACCCTGGGTGTGCGCGTGATCAGCAACGAGCCGGTCACCGAAGCCACCTCCGAGGGCATGCTAACCCGCGGCGGTGAGTTTATCCCAGCGGATATTCGGGTTTGGGCGGCGGGGGTGATGGGGCCGGAATACCTGCAGGGGATAGGCGGTCTTGAAACCAATCGCAACAATCGCCTGATGGTCAAAAACACCCTGCAAACCACCGTCGATCCTAAAATTTACGCGGTGGGAGACTGTGCCTGCGTAATGATGCCCGGCGCCAAGCTACCGGTGCCGCCCAGGGCCCAGGCCGCCCATCAAATGGCCGATACCGTGTATGACAATATCCTCAGAGACATCCGGGGTAAGGGGCAAAAAGACTTTCGTTACACCGATCATGGCTCGTTAGTCTCTCTCAGCCGCTTTTCCACCGTGGGCAGCCTGATGGGCAATCTGGTGGGGGGCAAAATGGCGGTGGAGGGCCGGCTGGCACGAATGGTATATGTGTCGTTATACCGTATGCACCTGCTGGCGGTTCATGGCTGGTTTAAAGGCGCAGGTTTGATTGTGGTAAGCGCCGTGAACAAGGTCATCCGACCACGCTTGAAGCTGCATTAAGCCATCAGCAGGTCCATAGACCTGGATCATTCAATCGCTTTTCGGTTGGTCCTTGTCAAGGTGGGCATGCTGCAGGGCCTGTACCTGATGGGCGATGCCCAGGGTGTCCTCTACGTCCAGCTGCAGGGCAATGCCGGCGCCGGAGTGGGTGTCAAACTCTGCCACCCTATTGATGGTTTCAAGTACCGCCCGACTTTGGGCCTCACCCACTACCAGCAGCAGCAGGTCTCGCTGGGTCTCAAGGGATAGTCCGAAGAAGGTTTTCTGGGGCGCTAGCCCCTCACCCCTGGCATTGGATAGCACCGTCACGCCGGTGGCGCCGGCTTCCCGGGCGGCGTGTATCACCGCTTCGGTGCGGCCATCTTCCACCATCGCAATTATCAGTTTGAACTTCATAATTTCAGCTCCTGTTTTCGAGACTGTTTACTGATGCCGGCGCGCAGCTGGGCCAACTGCGCATAGCCCATCACGGTAATAATGGGAAACAGGCTGGCGAAGGCAATCAGGCCAAAGCCATCCATCAGGGGACTGCGCCCGGGCACGGTTTCCGCCAGGCCAAGGCCAAGGGCAGTGACCAGGGGCACGGTGACCGTGGAGGTGGTGACGCCGCCGGAGTCGTAGGCCAGGGCGATGATCATGCGCGGTGCAAACAGGGTCTGCACGATCACCACCACATAGCCGGCGATGATGAAATAATGCAGCGGTAGACCGGTCACAATTCGCCAGGCACCCAGCGAAATGCCGATGGCCACGCCCAGGGCCACGGCGGCCCGAAGGCCCCAGACTTTAACCGCCCCGCCCGACACTTCACTGGCCTTAATAGCCACCGCGATCAGCGCGGGTTCTGCCACGGTGGTGGCAAAACCAATGGCAAAGGCGAACAGGTAAATCCAGTAGTAGCGTTGCCAGCCGCTAAGACCAGCACCGCTGGCAGCAATGAAATCCGGGTCAGAGAGCTGCTGGGCCATGACCCGGCCAATGGGAAACAGCGCCTGTTCCAGACCCACCAGAAACAGCGTCAGCCCAACCAGTACCAGGGCAAAGCCGGTCAGCACCTGGCGCAGGTTAGCGATGGGTTTGCGCAGCACCAGACCCTGAAAACCAAAGATGATGGCAGCGATGGGAATCACGTCCCGCAGTGTCGCCAGGCTCACCTGCAGTAGGTTGGATACAAATTCCATCAGATGAGCATGCCGTAGCCCATGACAAAAATCATCGGCGTCAGGGAGGCAAAGGCGATCAGGCCGAAACCGTCAATCAAGGGGTTGCGACCGCGAATACAGCTGGCCAGGCCCACACCCAGGGCGGTCACCAGGGGCACGGTGATGGTGGATGTGGTGACCCCGCCGGAGTCGTAGGCAATGCCGACAATTTCCGCCGGCGCCAGGGCGGTCATGAGGACAACCCCCAGGTAGCCGGCGATGATCAGGTATTGGATGGGCCAGCCGCGCAGAATTCGCAGCACCCCGATCATGATGGCCACCCCAACGCCGGCGGCAACGGTTAATCGCAGTTCGAGGGCATAGCGACCCATAGCCTGCTCGCTGGCGCTGATAAACTGGGCCTGGGCCGCCACCGTGGCAGCCTCCGAGGCCACCGCGATCAGCGCCGGTTCCGCCACTGTGGTACCAAAGCCCAGACAGAAAGAAAACGCCAGCAGCCAGCTGACGCTGCCGCGCTTGGCGAAGCTGTTGGCCATGCTCTCGCCAATGGGAAACAGACCCAGCTCCAGGCCCTGCACAAACAACGACAGGCCCAGCACCACCATGGCCACCCCGGCCAGGGTTTGGCCCAGGTTAGGCAGCGGCTGGCGCAGCACCAGCAGCTGGAAAAACGCGATTACCAGTACAATCGGCGCGATGTCCCGCAGGCTTTGTGCCAGAGACTTCAGCATCGATGGCCCCGGATAATAAGCATGGGCACTATTACAGGTGCAAGCGGGCCGGCAGGCAATAAGCACATGTACCCATGGGTCAAACTGAAATTGACGCCCGGAGAGGCCTTGCCTACCATCAGCCCTTCGCGTCGTTGGACCATCTGATGAGCCAGACTTTTTCCAGCCAGTCCACCGACTCCTTTTCCCAGCTGCTCAACCAGGCAGGGTGCTCGCTGCTGGTGTCCACCTATCAGGCTGGCCAGCTGGTCCTGGTGCGACCCCAGGATCGCGGCGTCAACACCCACTTTATTGCCTTTAACAAACCCATGGGCCTGGCCCTTAAGCCCGCTCAGATTGCCGTGGGCGGGGCCGCCAGCATTACCACCTACCGCAACTTGCCGGCGGTGGCGGGCAAGCTCAATCCTAAGGGTCAGGAGGACGCCTGCTACCTGCCGCGGAAAAGCCACGTTACCGGGGCTATTGATATCCATGAGATGGGTTATGACGCTGACGGTGAGCTGTGGTTTGTGAATACCCGCATGTCCTGCCTGGCGGTGGCGGAGGCTGACTTCAGCTTTACTCCGCGCTGGCGTCCGCCGTTTATTTCGGCCTATGAGCTGAGCGATCGCTGTCACTTAAACGGTCTGGGCTTTCGCGACGGCAAGCCTCGCTATGTAAGCATGCTGGGCGTGTCCGACAGCGCAGGCGGCTGGCGTCAGAATAAGGTGTCCGGCGGACAGATCATGGACATCAGCAATAACCAGGTGTTGGCCCAGGGACTGTGCATGCCCCACTCGCCCCGCTGGTATCAAGGCAAGCTGTGGTTTCTATCCTCCGGCGCCGGTGAGCTGATGTGTGCTGAACCTGGCCAGCCGGCCCAGGTGGTGGCAGAGCTGCCTGGGTTTGCCCGGGGGCTGGATTTTATCGACCGCTATGCCCTGATTGGCCTGTCCCAGGTGCGCGAAAGCGCGGTGTTTGCCGGCCTGCCGTTGACCCGGCGGGTGGCGGAACGAAAAAGCGGCGTCTGGGTGGTGGATACGGTCAGCGGCCAAACCGTGGCCTTTCTTCAGTTCACCGGCAACGTGCAGGAAGTGTTTGAGGTAAAGGTGCTGCCACATCGCTCACCCCTATTGCTGGATGCGGACCACCCGCTGGTGGCCAGCTCCTTTGAGCTACCTCAGCAGGTGCTGGACAATCTGGCCCCGCCGGACCCCATTGAGCAATCCCTTGAACAAGCCACCCGGCAGCATCTGGAAGGCCTCTTGGAAGAGGCCATTGCGGCCTATCAGCAGCTGCTGGAAATCAACCCCGACCATGGCCGTGCCCGCCATCAGCTGGGCTTGTGTCTGGTGGATGCTGAACGTTGGGCAGAAGCCGCTGAGGTACTGCAGACGGTGGTTGGGGCCCAGGGCGATAACGCCGAAGCCATGAACAGCCTGGGTTTGACGTATATCCGTCTGGGGGATTTTGAACAGGGCATGCACTGGCTGGATCAGTCCATTGCCACCGATAAGCAGTTTGCCCTGGCCCATTTCAATCGCGGCATTGTGCTGCTGAAAAGCGGCGACTACGCCCGGGGCTGGCCGGCCTATGACTGGCGATGGCAAACCCCGCAGTTTGTCCCGTTTCAGTGTCGCCAGCCCCAGTGGCAGGGTGAAGACATCAGCGACAAGCGGCTGCTGGTGCACAGCGAGCAGGGCAACGGAGACCACATTCAGTTCTGGCGGTTTTTGCCCCTGGCGGCGCAGCGCTGCAAAGAGCTGGTTTACGTGGGGCCAGAAAACCTTGCGCCCCTGGTTGCCGGCATTGATGGGGTCAGTGAAAGCCGGGTGCCCGGGCCGATTCCAGCCGATCGTTTCGACCTGTTTTGCCCCCTGATGAGCCTGCCCCGCTGGCTGGGCATCACTCTTGAGAATTTGCCGGCGCCGCGGCGCTATTTGTCGATTCCTGCCCAGACCCTGGTCAGCCAGCTCAGCGGTGAGTTTCGGGTTGGGATCTGCTGGTCAGGCTCTGTCACCCATAAGGAAAACCACCATCGATCCATGGCCCTTGATACTCTGGCGCCATTGCTGGGCATTGAAGGTGTGTCGTTTTTCTCCCTGCAAATGCCCCTTAGCGGGCAGGAAGTGGACTGGCTCAGCGCCCATGGGGTGAAAAATCTCGAGCCAGAGCTGCCGGGCTATGCCCGCACCGCGGCGCTGATTGATCAGTTGGATTATGTGGTCAGCGTCGATACAGCCATTTGTCACGTGGCTGGCGCCCTGGGGGTGCCCACCGCGGTCATGCTCAGCGCAGACCCGGATTGGCGCTGGCTGCGCGAGGGTGAGGACTGCGCCTGGTATCCGTCCCTCTCGCTGTTTCGCCAGAGTGAACCCGGTGATTGGTCATCGGTGATTGAAAAGGTGAGTGAGACGATCAAGCAGGCAGCAAAAAACAACGCTGGCAGGCAATAGCTACGGCCATCTAAACGGCTTGCAACGGGAGTAGTACTAATGGAGTGGAAGAGTTTTGCGGCGGTGTTCGTGACCGTGTTTGTGGCTGAGCTGGGGGATAAAACCCAGCTCGCCACCATGCTATTTGCCGCTGATGGCAACACCAGTCGCTGGCTGGTTTTTGCCGCTGCCTCCCTGGCTTTGGTGCTGGCAGCCGGGCTGGGTGTAATGGTGGGCGGCGCCATTTCAAATTACGTCTCAGAGCGGAGCCTGAAAACCGTGGCGGGTTTGGGCTTTATTCTGATTGGCCTTTGGACCTTGCTGCGTTGAGTGACGTCCTGACCCTTGCAGGACTGCTAAGGGATACGGGTGCTAAAGCCGTGCTTGCGGTAAATGCTTGCGGCCACGGGGCTGGTTAGAAATTCCAGCAGTAGTTGGGCCTTATCGTCAGCCCGTCCGGAATCGATCAGGGCGGCCTCATAGTTGATGCTGACGGCGTTTGCCGGCACCCGAAACAATGGCTTTACCGAGGCGTGGTTGCGTATATCTGTGGCGTAAACCATGCCGATCACACTGGGGTCTGCGGCCACCATGGACAGGGCCCGCCGGACGTCGGCCGCCGGGGCGATCCGGCTGCTTAGTTGGCTCCATAGGTTGGATTGTTGGTAGGCAATGGAGGCCAGATAACGTTGAGCATAAATGCCGGCCGGCACCCCTTGGGGATTGCCCACGGCGAGGAATCGAAACGGTAGATCCGGCAGTTGCTCGATGGTTGCTAAGGTCCAGGAGCTGCTGGCATGGTGCACGATCACCAGCTGATTGCTCAGCAGCCCGGTGCGAGATCCCTCGATCAGCAGGGATTGCTGGGCCAGCCTGTCGACCCAGGCATTGTTGGCGCTGATAAACAAATCGGCCCTGGCGCCGTCGGCAATCTGCCGCGCCAGCACGTTAGAACCGGCCAGGTTCAATGTGACCGAAAGCGCTGGGTGCAGTTTTTCAAAGCTCGCCGACAGGTCCTGCATTGCCTCACCCAGGCTGGCGGCAGCAAAAACCGTCAAACTGCCAGAGTCCGAGGGGGCCTGGGTGCAGCTCTGCAACCCCGCCCCAGCGCAAACCAGCGTCAGCAGCAAAGCCAGGAAATTGTAAGATAGGGTTCTGATGCCTGCTCGCCTTTTGACAATCCTCAAGCCTACCCGGACCTGCGCCCAGGGTCCTGGCTACACTACCATGGTCAGCCAGTATGTCGGCGACCCGCAGCGCTGGATCTGTTGATGAGTGAGGGGGTTTACAGCGCCCTGTGGCTGACCCTAAAAATCGCCACCGGGGCAACCTTACTAACCTTGCTGCTGGGCCTGCCCCTGGCCCGCCTGCTGGCGCGTCGGCGTGGCTGGCTGGCCAACCTTTCTTATGCCCTGCTCAGTCTACCCATGGTGCTGCCGCCAACCGCCGTGGGCTATATCCTGCTTCAGCTGCTGGCGGTGGACGGGCCGGACGGGGCCTCCCTGTTTGGCATCAAAGCCCATCTGCTGTTGACCTGGCAAGCGGCGGTAATCGCCTCGGCGGTGATGGCGTTCCCCATTGTGCTCAGAAGTGCCAGGGCCGCTTTCGAGGCGGTGGATCCGGCCCTGGAGGATCTGACCCGGACCCTGGGACACTCGCCCCTGCAAACGTTTTTTCGCACCACCTTGCCCCTGGCTTATCGGGGCCTTGGCGCTGCCCTTATCCTGGGGTTCACCCGCGCTGCCAGCGAGTTTGGCGCCACCGTTACTGTGGCGGGCAATATTCCGTTTCAGACCCAGACCCTGGCCAGCGCGATTTTTGCGGCTCAGCAGGTGGGTGCTGATGGCGACGCCAGGGTGCTGATTGGGGTTGCTTTGTTGATGGGTTTTGCCGCCATGTTGACGGCGGAATGGCTGATCTCCCGCACCAGCCAGCGCCCATGGTGACGGCTGAACAAGGGCTAAGCATTGACCTGGCCTTGTCCAAAGGCGGGTTCCATCTGTCCATATCTGAGGCCGTTCAGCCGGGGGTGACTGGCCTAACGGGCCCCTCCGGCGCCGGCAAGTCGACCCTGCTGCGGCTGTTGGCGGGACTTGAGCCCCAGGCCACGGGCTGTCTCAGATATGCCGGCCGCACCTTTAGTGACAGCAAAGCCGGTGTGTTTGTGCCACCGGAGCGCCGCCGCCTGTCCTATGTGCCTCAACATAGTTGTTTATTCCCTCATCTGAAGGTTGCCGCCCAGCTTGAGGCCGGCAGATATACCATCGCCGAACAGCAGCGTAGCCAAATCATTGAGATGCTGGGTCTTGCAGCACTGCTCAATGCCCCTGCCCAGACCCTGTCCGGGGGTGAACGGCAGCGAGTGGCCCTGGCCCGGGGCCTTTGCGCTGGGCCGCAGCTGTTGCTTTTGGATGAGCCCCTGAGCGCCGTTGACCCTGGCCGTCGCTATCAAATCTGGGGCGATCTCAAGGGTTGGCTGGCCCAGCGGGATGTCACCACCCTGTGGGTTTCCCACGATGCGGTAGAGCTGCAGGTTTGTACTCAGCATGTGCTGTTAATGGATGCCGGCGCGATCGTTGACCGGGGCAATCCGGCCCAGGTTCTGTCCACCGCGTCCCTGGGTTCCGAGAACGATCAGCAGCCAGGTTTTGACAACGTTTTTGAGGCCATGGTCAGCGCCGCCGGCGGCGGAGAAACTTCCCTGGCCCTGGGGTCCGGCGGCGAGGGCCCGGTGCTAAGTGTGGGCCGCAACGCCGTTCCCGCCAGCGGGCCTGCGCTGCTGGTGGTGCCTGCGCGCAGCGTAATCCTGACCACCCTGGCACCGGGTCAGACCTCGGCCAGGAACGTGCTGCAAGCGACGGTGGTAGAGATCAGCGGCGCTAATGATCCTGCTATGGTGGTGGCTGAATCCTGCCTGGGCCGGCACCGGTTCCGGGTCGAGGTGACCCGCGCCGCGGTCGGTGATCTGCAGCTAAGCATCGGCAGCACGGTGTTTGCGCTGATCAAGTCCACCGCCTGCCGGGTATTGCCGGCTTAGCGTGTTATTCCCACATCACGTGATCGCCGCCGGCCAGTGCGGCATCCAGCAGTTCTAACAGGGGTTTGGCCCGCTGGGCCACGGGCACATGGCGGGGCTGATCGTCGTCATCTGCGGTTCCTTGTTCGGCCTTGTCGTTGGCTTTAGCCTGCTGCCTAAGCTGATCCAGAGCGTCGCGCAGACGGGCTGCGGCCTGAGCAACCTCGTCGGCTCTCAGGGCGCCGGGAACGCCGCCACCATGGCCCATCATCTGCAGTAAGGATTTGGCCACATGGTCCAGCTGGATGACCCTGGGGTGAGACTGAGTTTGGAAGGTGACGGGCATAGAAATTCCTCTGATGAAAATCGGTGGTGAGTTGTCAGCCCAGGCGGTTTTAATGTGTCAGGTTACCTTTTTTACCAAACGACTCACCAGCGGTGCACCAAGCAGCTCACCAGCGGCCCACTAGCCCGCATTATTCATGAAGGTCGGATGACTGGTCTCAGCTGGCGAGTCCAG
>CAYGPO010000149.1:0-2198 GCA_964351665.1 uncultured Gammaproteobacteria bacterium
TATGGCGATCGCGAATTTTCGCCGTCGAAAGTTTCTACCGCGCAGACTCCTAGCCATTCTATCCAGTGATTGAGGCTTGGGTCCGGGTCCGCCGCTGGCTCAGCGCCGCTGGGCTGCAGACGTTTTTCCACCGCCAGGGCCAGGGTTTTACCCAGCTCAACTCCCCACTGATCAAAGGCGTTGGTATTCCAGAGCACCGACTGTACATAGACCCTGTGCTCATACAGGGCCAGCAGGGCCCCCAGGGAACGGGCATCGAGCCGCTGCAACATGATGATGGTGCTGGCCCGATTGCCGGGAAAGGTCATGTGCGGAGCCAGACGCTGCGCCTCTGACTCAGACTTGCCAGCAGCCGCCAGCTCAGCCCGGGTCTGCTCTTCGCTGCGTCCGTACAGCAACGCGCTGGCCTGGCCCAGCAGATTCGCCATCAGCTGGCGATGATGGTCGCCATAGCCGTGCTGAGGATCGCGCACGCCGATAAATTCTACCGGCGTGGGGCTGGTGCCCTGATGCAGCCATTGAAAATAGGCGTGCTGGCCATCGGTGCCTACCCCACCCCAGACCAGCGGGCCTGAGTCCGAGGTCAGCGCTGAACCGTCCAACGTCACGCTTTTGCCGTTACTTTCCATATCCAGCTGCTGTAACCATGCCGGCAACAGCCCAAGTCGATTGGCATAGGGCACCACCGCATAGCTGGCGGCGCCGGCGATGTTTCGCTGCCAGGCCCCCAACAGCCCCAACAGCATGGGGATATTGTCAGCCAGCGGCGATTCAAAAAAGTGCTCATCCATAGCAGCTGCGCCGTCCAGCAAGGCGTCAAAACCTTCAGCGCCCAGGGCCACTGCGATGGGCAGACCCACCGTGGACCACAGGGAGTATCGCCCCCCCACCCAGTCCCACATGGGCAGCACGTGATCCGGGTCGACGCCAAACTGCTGGGCCGCCTCCACATTAGCGCTGATCGCCACCAGATGTGACGCTATATCTGCCTGCTCGCCAAGGGCGTTGGTCAGCCAGGTTCTGGCGCTGCTGGCGTTGGTTAAGGTCTCGCGGGTGGAAAAACTCTTGGAGGTGATGCAAAACAGCGTGCTGGCCGGATTTAGGGTCGCCAGCAAGTCATCAATGGCCACACCGTCGATATTGGCCAGAAAGTGCACCTTGACCGGCGGCTGATCGGGCCTGGTCAGCGCATTCACCACAGCCCGGGGGCCCAGATCTGAACCGCCGATGCCAATATTCACAAAATCGGTAATCACCTCACCAGTGGCGCCTCGCCACTGGCCTGCCCGCAGCCGCTGTGCAATGGCCAGCAGTTGCTCCCTGGCCGCGGCAACCTGATCGGCGACCCCCGCCTGGTCAGCGCAGCCCCGGTGACGCAGAGCGCTGTGCAAGGCCGGTCGCCCTTCGGTGGGATTGATAATGTCACCCTGGCGCATGCGCCGGGCCGCGGCAGGCAGATCACAGGCTTTGCCCCAGGCCAACAGCGCATCCCAGGCATCGCTATCGAGCAGATGACGGGAATAGTCGATGCGCAGGCCCGCGGCGCTGTGTGTCATCGCCTCACTGCGACCTGGGTCTCCAGCAAACAGGTCTTTCAGGGTTTGGGTTTGAAGCCGCTCAAGGTGATCAAAAAGCGCTTCATAGGCGCAATTGCTGGCGCTGGTCATGCGGCCTGAGCCGGAATCGCATTCTTCTGATGGGTGATTCGGTTGTCTCCGTCCACGTAAACCAGGCTGGGGCTGAAGGTAGCGGCCTCAGCGTCGTCCATGGTGCAGTAGGCGCAGATGATCACCAGATCGCCGGGGTTGGCCCGGTGGGCTGCGGCGCCGTTGGCAGAAATACATCCCGAACCCTGCTGGCCACGGATAGCGTAAGTGGCGAAGCGGTCACCGGTGGTGATGTTGTAAATTTCGATACGCTCAAACTCCCGGATACCCGAGGCTTTCAGCAAATCCTCGTCAATGGCGCAGGATCCCTCATAATGCAACTCAGCTTGGGTGATAGTGGCCCGGTGAATTTTTCCTTTTAACATCTGTAGGTTCATCAAGATTTCCTGCTCTGACAGTCCCTAATGATGGGGTTTGCTGGCCACAGATTCAATTTTCAGCCACGGTAATTTACGATCTGAGGAACGGCTTGAGGCGTTGACAGACTCGAAGTGAAGCAGGTAATTGAAAAAAGCGGGGAAAAAAAGCGGG
>CAYGPO010000149.1:2298-9655 GCA_964351665.1 uncultured Gammaproteobacteria bacterium
AAAAAAGCGGGGAAAAAAAGCGGGTTTTAGAAAAAAACGCGCCCCCTCAACTTTCGAAGAGGGGGCAGAATCGGAGTGACGATTACCTTAAAACATTTGCGCCCTGCGCCTTGAGAAGCTTCGTGGGATGAAGAGAGGAAGCTGTTTCTCTCAAGGACGAGCTAAGACTACCACCACAAAAACCAAAAAGCCAGCACATAAGCAACGTTTTGTCGTTTTTCCCCAACCTGTTTCTTTTTTACAACAAAAAGCCCCGCCCAATCATCCCGCAAAGTCCCTAATTGGTACACTATTACGACTTATCACCCACCCCTGCGGGGTAATTAGCAAGGCACAAACCGGTTGTCGATTAAGCGCGTGCTGCCCAGCTTTGCAGCGATCAGCACAATGGTCTGCCGATGGCGGCTATGGTCAGGCAACGCCAGGGTTTGTGCGTCCCTCAGCTCCAGATACTCCGGCTCAAGGCCAGCCGCTGACAGCTGCGCCAGGCCCGACCGACGCAGCTGCTGCCAGCGGGCAGCGGTGGGCACCGGCTCCTGGGTCAGCGCCTTGAGGGTGCTAAAGATCACGCTGGCCTGTTGCTTTTGCGTCTCTGACAGGTAGCCGTTGCGTGAACTCATGGCCAGGCCGCTGGCCTCGCGGACAATCTCAGCGGCGTGAATCCGAACCGGCAACAGCAGCTCTGCCACCATTCGCCGGATGGTCTGCAGCTGCTGATAGTCTTTCTGCCCAAACACCGCATGCCCAGGCGCGACGGCGTTTAACAGGCGACAAACCACCGATGCCACGCCGCTGAAATGGCCCGGGCGATGGGCGTCACAAAGCCCCTCACCCACCGTTGGCACGTCCACCTTAGTAAACTGCTCAACACCGTACGGATAAAGTTCAGACGACTCCGGTGCAAACACCGCATCGCAGCCCCGGCGCTGCAGCTTTTCCAAATCTGCTTGCAGGGTTCTTGGATAGCTGGCGAAGTCTTCCCCTGGACCAAACTGAGTCGGGTTAACAAAAATACTGGTGATGGTATGGTCTGCCACCTGGGCGGCCCGATCCAGCAGGCTTAAATGGCCACTGTGGAGATTTCCCATGGTTGGCACCAGGGCCACCGAACGTCCTGACCAGGACAGGCTCAGAGCTCTGAGCTGGTCTACGCTTGTGACTAGCTGCATGTTGAACTGATCATGCGCTGGACCTGACCAGGGTCCCGGCAACGACTCAGCAGCTCTGCCACGCTGCCCTGGTGGCCGGGCACCAAAAAGTCCGGCGCAATCTCGGCCCAGGGAACTAACACGAAGCGGCGCTGGGCCAAGCGTGGATGGGGCAGCTGAAGCCCGGGCCGGCTGACCTGAAGGCTGCCTGCCGCCAATAAATCCAGATCCACACATCGATCGCCCCAGCGGGACTCCTCGGACCGGCGCCGACCCAGGCCAAATTCAATGCTGGTTAGCGCATCGAGCAGACTGTCAGGGTCTAGATCTGAGGACAGTTCCGCCACCGCGTTGATAAATGGCGTATCAGTCTGCCCTCCCCAGGGGGCGGTTTCATAGTGTCCTGACAGGGCTACCGGAAACAAACCGTGGAGACGACCAAGCCGGCTTATCGCTCGCTGCAGGGTACGACAGGGATTGCCAAGATTGGCCCCCAGGCCGACAAATACTCGGCGGGGACGTTGACCCATGGGCAGGGGCCGGCTGGCAGCAGCCCTGCCAGAGATGCCGCTATTAGCGCCGCTCAAGGCCCTGCTCAACCACCACCGGCAACTCGCCTTTGGGAAGGCGCGGTCAACAAATCTCGGCGCTGGTCAGGGTTCAGTTCCTGCAGATCCGTCCAATAGTCGGCCAGCTCCTGTAGGGGCGGATCTGCCACAGCTCGCAGCAGCAGAAAATCATAGGCAGCTCGGAATCGAGGATGGCTGTACAGGCGCTGGGCGCGCTTGCCCTGTCGGGAGGTAAAACGAGACTGCAACGACCATATCTCGCGCATAGGCACACTGAAACGCCGGGGAATGGCAATTTGATTCACCTGGCGTGAAATCACCCGATCTGCCGCCAACTCCGCCGCCGGAATGGGTTTCATGCCCTGTTCCCGGTTGCGCGCCGTCTGCACCAGCAAGCCAGGCCAGAGCAGCACAGCAAACAGGAACGCCGGGGTGGTTGGCTTACCAATGCGTATGCGTTCATCGGTATTGGCCATGGCAGCGCGCTGCATGTTCATTAAGCCGTCATCGTCGGCGCCATTGAGGGCGGCAACGATGTCCGGAAACAAGTGGCCCAGGAGATTGTGTTTGAGCAGCTGTGTGAAACTGGCGTCCGCGTGACCCTTCATAAACAGCTTAAGGGATTCATCAAACAGCCGGGCCGCAGGCACATCATCCAGCAGATGACCCAGCTCATCGACCGGCGCCAGGGTTGCAGGCTCCATCTCAAACTGCAGCTTGGCGGCAAACCGAATTGCTCTGAGCATCCGCACCGGGTCTTCCCGGTAGCGGGCCACCGGATCGCCCATCAGTCGCAGGCGCCGCGACGCCACATCCTCAAAGCCGTTGACGTAATCGTGGATGGTGTTGTCTGAGGGGTCAAAATACATCGCATTGACGCTGAAATCCCGTCGCACCGCATCTTCGTGCATGGGCCCATAGACATTCTCGGTGATCAGTCGCCCGGAGTCGCTTTCGTGCACTCGACCGTTACCCCGGAAGGTAGCTACCTCTATGACGTCCCGGCCAAAATGCACGTGGGCAAGACGAAAGCGGCGACCAATCAGGCGGCAATTGCGTTTGAACACCGCCTTGGCGTCTTCCGGGGTTGCATCGGTGGCAACGTCAAAGTCTTTAGGCTTAATGCCACACAAGGCGTCGCGGATACAGCCCCCCACCAGGTAGGCGGAAAAACCGTCCTGTTGGAGTCTGCGCACGACCGAAATGGCGCGTTGATCAAAGTCTTCCGCTTTCAGGCCGTGGGCGCTGGCGGGAATAATGTTGGCTGTCTGGGAAATTTTCTAGCTGCTTCAGTAACTTCGATGGCGGCTCATCCTACCAATGCGGCTTGATCGCCGCCAGGGTTTTACCCGCCTTCGCAAAATGACAGAATACCTGCTGTTTTCTCTGGCCGGAACTGCAATGACCTTTGTCGTAACCGAAAGTTGTATTAAGTGTAAACATACCACCTGCGTCGAAGTCTGCCCGGTAGACTGTTTTCACGAGGGCCCCAACTTTCTCGTAATTGACCCGGAAGAGTGCATCGACTGCACCCTGTGTGAGCCAGAGTGCCCCGTAGATGCGATCTATCCGGAAGAAGATCTGCCGTCAGATCAGGAGCACTTCACTGCCCTTAACGCTGAGCTGTCTCTCGAGTGGCCGGTGATTACCGAGCGTAAAGACCCGCCGGCAGATTATGCTGAATGGGAAGAGGTTGCCGAAAAAATTCACCTGTTGGAGCGCTAGCGGCGCGATCGGAGCGCTACCCGCGCGCTGCCTGTGTGCGGGTTGCGCGCGGCGCAGCAATCTTAGGCCGACAAACGTTCACCTCCGCCAAAAGCGCTATCGTTGTGGACCAACGTGAATCCGCAGCCCGCAAGTGGGCCGTTTGCTAGCCCAATCGGTCTCTCAAGGGCACTAGCAGATCGTCCAGCACCCGCTCGGCGGCGGGGCCTGAGTCCTCGTCGCTGACCCGAATCACGGTGACTCCATCACTGTGGGGCTTGACTGACAGGCGATAGACGCCGCTGTAGTCCGCTGGACCTTTCTTGCGCAAAAACCATCGAGACAGAACCCCTGGGCGCTGATCCTTAGCGGTTCGGTCAACGTAGTTGACCTCATAGGTACTGGTCTCCTCGTCCTGATTTTCCACCTCCAGACCCAGCCGATCCAGAGCCAGGCCCAGGCGCCGATAGACGCTGTCCTTATTGTCGCTCAGAGCCAGCAGCTGCTCTCCTTCGATTTCCACCAGCTTCACCCCGTCCAAATCGTCCAGGGGGTTTTGCGGCGCCTGTTGCAAGGAACTGCCAGAAACCGCCGAGTAGGTGGCATCGGGCACCCGCAGCCCCGTGCTGCTTTCAGGCTTATCCAGGTCTGGCGGTATTTCCAGGGCATCACCGGGTTCAACTTTGTCGTAGGACGACTGTTTAGGAAAAATGCCACAGCCCGTAAGCGTTAACAGACCCGTTACGACCCCAATCGTCATCCAGCGATTTTTTTTCATAGTTTTCATTGCTGCTTTATCCCCGTCCATTGGGCGAGTGAGTGGTTTAATAAGTCTTCAAGTATCATTTTAGTCGCTGCGGACGCCGGCACCAACGGCATCGCCAGCTGATTTTCCAGCAGCCCCAGATGACTCAAGGCCGCTTTTACCGGAATCGGATTGGGCTCCATCATCAACGCCTGATGCAGCGGCGCGAGCACCTCATCCAATTTCTTCGCCTGCTCATGTCGACCGGCCTGGCAATGGCTGACCAGCTCCGCCATCGCCCCTGGCAGCACGTTGGCAGTGACGGAAATCACGCCGTCGGCGCCCAGCGCCATGGCTTCCCGGGCACTGGCATCGTCTCCACTAAGAACCGCAAAATCCTCAGAAGTTTCCGCCACCAGGGTTTGAATTCGCTGCATATCCGGCAGGGCTTCTTTGATCGCCACGATGTTGTCGTGGCGGCTCAACCTGACGGTGGTCTCAGCCAGTAAATCCAGCGCCGTTCGACCCGGCACGTTATACAGGATAACCGGCAGCCCGGCCTGATCGGCCAGCCGCTCAAAGTGAGCGTGCAGCCCGGCCTGGGTGGTTTTCAGATAATAAGGGGTTACCGCCAGCAGTGCCTGGGCGCCACAGGAAGCTGCCAGCTCAGCCTGCTCCAGGCAACGAGCGGTGGATGGCGACCCAATGCCGGCAATCAGGGCAACCTCTGTTGCCTCAAGGACGCTGCGCGCCGCTGCCATACAGGACTCAAACATGGCTGACGACAGGGCCGCACCCTCTCCGGTGGTGCCAGCGATTACCACCGCGCTGGTGCCAGCAATCACCTGTCGGCGAAGCAGCTGTTCCAGCACCGGCTGATCCACCTGGCCGGCGGCATCAAAGGGGGTGACGATGGCAACAATGCTGCCGCTGATCCTGTCTAGAGCCATGAAACTTCGCTACAAATGAAGACCCGCATGGTACTTGAGCCCACGATGGGCGAACAAGTGGGAGTATTGCCGCTTGCCAGGGGTAATGATCTGGATAAACTGCTTAGCTACCTGCTAACCACGGAAACTCGGGACCTATGATTGATTTGGGAAAAGTCGTACCGGACTTCAAAGCAGATGCCACCGGCGATCAGGTCATCCAGCTGAAAGCTCTTCGCGGCCAAAACGTGGTGATCTATTTCTACCCCAAGGACAACACTCCTGGGTGCACACTACAAAGTCAGGGTTTCAGGGATTTAGCCGACCAATTCGCCAAGGCCAACACGGTGATTCTGGGCGTTTCCCGGGACAGCCTGAAATCTCACGACAAGTTTCGCGAGAAACAGGCCCTCAACTTTGACCTGCTTTCCGATGGTGATGAAAAGCTCTGCCAGGCCTTTGACGTGATCAAGGAAAAGAATATGTATGGCCGCAAGGTGATGGGGATCGAACGCAGCACTTTCCTGATTGACGCTAAGGGCAAGCTGCGTCAGCAATGGCGTAAGGTCAAAGTCCCCGGACACGTGGCCGAGGTGCTGGCTGCGGCTCAGGAGCTTTCCTGAAGCCCCTGGGCGGGTCTGTGAGAGCGTCTGCTTGGCACAGAACCATTGCCACTGCTGAGGCCGCTGCCGCGGCCACAAGTCATCTAGCCTGATCAGGACGCACTCCCAATGAGCCGCGAAAAACGCCTGTACGTGCTGGACACCAACGTCCTCATGCACGACCCAACCGCCCTGTTCCGCTTCCAGGAACACGATATTTTTCTACCCATGATGGTGCTGGAGGAACTGGACGCTGCCAAAAAAGGCATGTCTGAGGTGTCCCGCAACGTTCGCCAGGTAAGCCGCTTTCTCAGTGAACTCATAGACCGTCAGGACGCGGGGATAGAGTCCGGCATCGAGTTAACCCAGCCCGACGACCTGAATCTGGACCTGCAGGGCAAGCGGGGGCAGCTGTTTTTCCAAACCAGCGCCGGCCAACCCGAAGGGCTGCGGACTGAAGGTGGCAACGGTCGCCTGCCTGACAATCAGATCCTCGCCTCGGCGCTGCAGCAGCGGGACCGGCGACTGGGCGAAACCGTGCTGGTGTCCAAAGACATCAACATGCGCATCAAGGCGGTTATTGCGGGCCTGCCGGCGGAGGACTACCAAAATGACCGGGCCCTGGACGACCTGTCGCTGCTGTACAGCGGTACCTGCGAGGTTGATGGCGGGCTGTGGGGCAGGGGAGAGAACTTAAAATCCTGGACTGAAGGCGCCCACACCTACTATCAGGTGCGCACCGATGGCGAGCATGGTTGGTACCCAAACCAGTGCCTGTATACCTGCGGCCAGGCCGGAACCGAGGCGATGGTTGAATCGGTGCAGGACAGCTCATCGGTCAAGCTTCGCATCGCCACCGACTACCGCAATGATAATCACAACGTCTGGGGCATCACAGCGCGTAACCGGGAACAGAACTTTGCGCTGAATTTGTTGCTGGACGACAACATCGACTTTGTCACTCTGCTGGGCACCGCGGGGACCGGTAAAACCCTGCTGTCACTGGCCGCAGGTCTTGCCCAAACCCTTGAACAAAAACGCTATTCCGAAATTATCATGACCCGGGCCACGGTGCCCGTGGGCGAGGACATTGGCTTTCTGCCCGGCACCGAAGAGGAAAAAATGACGCCCTGGATGGGGGCTCTTACCGACAACCTGGAAGTGCTGACCGGCAACAATGAAAGCGGCGACTGGGGCCGGGCGGCCACCAACGACCTGCTGGCCAGTAAGATCAAAATTCGCTCAATGAACTTCATGCGCGGGCGTACGTTTCTGAACCGATACGTCATCATTGATGAGGCGCAGAACCTGACACCAAAACAGATGAAAACCCTGCTAACCCGGGCCGGGCCGGGTACCAAAATGATCTGTCTGGGCAACGTGGAACAGATTGATACGCCCTACCTCACCGAGACCACCTCGGGCCTGACCTTTGCGGTAGACCGGTTCAAGAACTGGCAGCACAGTGGCCACGTCACCCTGCGACGGGGCGAACGTTCGCGGCTGGCGGACTTCGCCTCAGAGATCTTGTGAACTGATCTCGAAGGGCTTCAGGCGGCTGGTGGCTCCAGGTCGCTGTCAAGCTCAGGGTCGGCGGAAAACGCCTCGCTGGCAGCCATCTGGCCGGTACGAAATGCCCTAAGCAGCGCGCTGCTTAGGG
>CAYGPO010000150.1:0-9624 GCA_964351665.1 uncultured Gammaproteobacteria bacterium
GCAGGCTGACTGAGCGGAATCGCTTCGGCAGCCTTAGAGAGGTTGCGTTGCTCAAACACCGCAACAAAATGTTTCAGCTGGCGAATATCCAAGGCTTTTTCCTGTGTTAGCGTGTGCAGATGCACCTGACCATCCACCTCGGGTATGGTCACATACGCCGCATTCATTGGTTGAGGTCTGGTGCTTTTAGTAGCCTTTAGCCCTTCGGCCTCAGCACAGGAAAGCCTAACATGGAACGTAATAGCGTTGGCAAATCGCCCCGCCAGCCTCGGCTGGAAGACGACAGCTATGCAAACTACCTCACCCAGGTGCGAAATTTTGCGATTCGTGACTGGTTTCCCTCGGTGGCCGGCCAGGTGGTGGCGGGAGCAAGCGCCGCCGGCTTGCCCGACGCCGGCGCCTCCTGTGACTACTCAGAGCTTGCCCCGGTAGTCGACGGCCTGCCCGCCGCCAGCAGTTGGAAACGCTTTATGCGCAGCCAGCAGCGCATGACCTGGGACAAGTCCTTCGAGAGCTACAACAAAAATCGCCAGCACTGGATCGACCAGTTAGATCAGGCAGAGCAGAGCAATCCCGGCAAGCTGCTGCGGGATCCATCATTGCAGGTGCCAGAATCTGCCTGTCAGGATATACACCTGCAGCCTGGCGGCTACTGCCGCGATGAGCTGGCCGGGTACGTGTTTCACCACGGCACCAACGTGTTCTATCAGGGCGACAACAACAACGACGAGCTGCACGAGCTGTACGCAGACCTGCTGCGCATGCCCGAGGACGGCAGCCTCAATCGGGTATTAGACCTGGGTTGTTCCATCGGCCAGTGCACCACCGCGCTGAAAGAGAAGAACCCCAAGACCGATGTGTGGGGCCTGGATATTGGCCTGCCGCTGCTGCGCTACGCTCATCTGCGGGCCACTGAGATGGGCAGCGACGTGCACTTCCAGCATGCCCTGGCTGAGGCCACACCCTTTGAAGACGGCAGTTTCGACGCCGTGTTCGCCTATATCCTGTTCCACGAAGTACCGGAGTTCAGCTTTCAGGAAATTGTCGCTGAGGTCCACCGGCTGCTTCGACCCGGCGGCACCTTCACCGTTATAGACGCCCCCAATGGCACCGGCTTTCCGGCCCCCAATCGGATGTGGCTGGAGTTTGACGCCCAGTACAACTGCGAGCCCTACTCGCCGGCCTTTGTTGCCAGCGACTTTGCTGGCCTGCTGAAACAGCAAGGATTTGACGCCGTCGACCAGGGACCCACGCCAACCTTTTTATCCATCACCACCGCCGTAAAGCCCGCCTAGTGGGCCCTTCATGAGCGCGAGGGTTGAGGGGATCAACAGCCCAGGCTCTGTGATCGTAGCCGAATTGGCCAGCTGCCTTGATCAAGGCCAGCTCGACAGCCGGGAGCAGGCCCGCCGACTGGCCTCGCAGGACGTGTACCGTGCCGGCCAGCTGGCCCTGGCGGTGGCAAGGCCCACCACCACGCAGCAGCTGTCGCAGCTGCTGAAAGTAGCCGCAGGTCACGGACTTCCTATCTACATCCGCGGCGCCGGGATGTCCTACTCCGATGCCTTCATTCCCGACCGCGCAGATGCGCTGATTATCGAGATGACCGGCATGAACCGGATTCGGGAGATCAACGCCCACGATCTGTACGCCACCGTGGAAGCCGGATGCACCTGGAAGGCGGTGAATGACGCCCTGGCGGAGCAGGGCGTTCGGCCCATTTTCTGGGGACCGGTGTCCGGCAAGCTGTCCACCATTGCCGGCGCCATGACCCAGGGCTCTCTGACCTTTGGATCGGCCCGAAACGGGCCATCTACCAATGCCGCAATGGGTTTTGAAGTGGTCACCGCGGAAGGTGAAGTACTGGTGACCGGCTCCGGCGGACAGCCCGGTCACACCCCGTTTTTTCGTGAATACGGACCGGATCTCACGGGGCTTTTTTGCAATGATGCCGGGGCCTTCGGGATCAAGACCGCGGTCACCCTGCGGCTGGAGCCCCTGCCAGCGGTGGGCCAGGGGATGTCGTTTTCCTTCATGTCTTTTGAAAACCTGGTGGAAGGGGTGCGGCGGGTCTCCCGACTTAAACTGGCCACGGAAACGTTTGGCGCCGAGACCGCTCTGGTAAAACGGGTCGCCGGCCCGCCAAACCTGAAGACCGACCTGAGACAGCTGGCCACCTTGTTTCGGTCTGCTGGCAACCCTCTAAAGGGGCTGCGTGCCATTTTCAACGTGGCGGTGAACGGTCGTCGCTTCATGCAACAATCTGAGTATCTGGCCAACTTTCTCACCGAAGGTATGGACCGGGCCGAACTGAAAATGCTGGTGCGGAAGATTCGCCAGGAAATCGGCGACCTGGGCGTGGAGACCGCCAACACCGTGGCCGAGTTTACCCGGGCCGTGCCGTTTCCAGACCCGATGATTGTGGGTCCCGAGAATTTTCGTCTGCTACCGCTGCACGGCGTGCTGCCTTACTCCGGCGCCGTGGCCCTGCACCAGGACTATCGTGCCTACCTTAAGAGCATTGCTGATCGGTGCAGCAAGGCCCGGGTTGAGGTCTACACCATCTTCTCCGTATCCGGCCCCGCAGGGTTTCTTTACGAATGCGTGATTTACTGGCCCGATGAGCTGCCGGAGTTTCACCGTGAAATTACCCCAGAACAAATCCTTGCCAGTACCCCGGCGCCCACAGCCAATCCCGAGGGCCGCGCGCTGGTGGAGGAAATTCGCCTGGCAACCATTGAACTGTTTCATCGCCACGGCTGCATACACTTTCAAATCGGTCGAGCCTACCCCTACGCCAGGGATCGAAATCCCGCTGCCCTGAAGCTGCTGCGCGACCTGCGGCAATCCGTCGACCCGAACCATTCCATTAACCCCGAGGCATTGGGATTATGACCAGTAACACTCAGCACATCGCCATCGTTGGCGGTGGTATTGGCGGCCTGACTCTGGCCCTGGGCCTTGCCCGCAGCGGCCTTAAGCCGGTGATTTATGAGCAGGCCATAGAACACAGCGAAGTAGGCGCCGGCATTTCCCTGGCGCCCAACGCGATGAAGGGCCTGCGCTTCCTGGGGGTAGAGGACGCCATCATCGAACGGGCCGACGAACCCATGGAGCAGTACACGCGGCATTACGCCAGCGGCGAGCCGCTGGTCACCATCGACCGGCATAACACCGCCAGCCAATACGGCGCCAGCTATCTTCAAATGCATCGGGCTGACCTGCAAACCGTGCTGCTGGAAGCCCTGGAAAAGGTCGCCCCCGGTTGTATCAAGCTGGGTCATCGACTGGCCGCGATCAGCCACACGGAAAACTCTATTGAGCTCAATTTCGCCGACCGGGGACCGGTGAGTACCCCCCTGCTGGTGGCCGCCGACGGCCTGCGCTCAGTGACCCGGGAAACGGTGTTCGGGCAGCAGGGCGCCGATTATTCCGGCATTGTTGCCTGGCGCGGTCTCATTCCCACCGCCGCTCTGGGTGATGCTGAACTGCTGCCCTACTCCAACGTGTTTGTTGGACCTGATCGCATCTTTGTGCGCTATCCGGTGCGCCGCGGCCAGATTCAGAACTGTGTGGCCTTTACCCGGGAAAGTCAGTGGCAGGCCGAAGGCTGGATGGAAAAAGGTAGCCTGGCGGAACTTCGAGAGCACTTCGCCGATTTTCATTCAGACGTCAAAATTCTGCTGGATGCGTTCCAAAGCGACGAATGTTATCGCTGGGGCCTGTTTGAACGCCAACCACTGCCCCAGTGGGTCAATGGCCGAGTTGCGGTGCTGGGCGACGCCGCCCACCCCATGCTGCCCTGGTTTGGTCTTGGAGCCGCCACCGCCATTGAAGATGCGGTGGTGCTGGCCCGGGCGCTGAGTGAATTTGATGATACCGATGAAGCCCTTAAGCGCTATGAAGCAGCCCGTTACGATCGGGTGACCCAGATTCATAAAGAATCCCTGGCCGGTGGCGAACGACTGCTGTCAGCCCATAAAACCTTGTTCAAAGCAGAGCCGGTTAAAACCGAGGACACCCTGGGAATGACCCAGTACGACCCAGGCACCGTGGCACTGTAAGGCTCAGGAGAGCACCAACCCATGCAGATTCGAGCCGCCGTATTTGAGCAGCGCAGCCAGCCTTTTGTGCTTCGCGACCTGGAGCTTTCCGGACCCGGCGAAGGCGAGCTGATCGTCGAAGTACTGGCCACCGGCATCTGCCACACCGACATCGGTATGCAGGCATTTCATCCGCTGCCATCGGTTCTGGGCCATGAGGGCTGCGGCCGGGTTTTGGAATGCGGCGCCGGGGTCAAGAACCTGAAACCCGGAGACCTGGTGGTATTGACCTTCGGCTCCTGCGGCAGCTGCCACAACTGCCATCGAGATTTACCCTCTCACTGTGAACACATGATGGCCTTGAACTTCGGTGGCAAGTCGGCCAACGGCGAACTGACCCTGAAAACAGCTGACGGCCAGGGCGTACACGGATCGTTTTTTTCCCAGTCCAGTTTTGCCAGCCACGCCCTGGTCACCGAGCGCAACGCCATAGCCATTGACGATCCTGCAGCCAGCCCCGCTATGCTGGCACCCCTGGGCTGTGGCGTGCAAACCGGCGCCGGTGCCATCATCAATACCCTGAAGGTTGAAGCCGGATCAAGTTTGGTCTGTTTCGGCGTCGGCGCGGTGGGTTTAAGCGGGATCATGGCGGCCAAGCTGCAGGGCTGCGAAACCATCATCGCGGTGGATATTAATCCCCAGCGGCTGAGCCTGGCTGAAGACCTGGGGGCTACCCACAGCCTGATAGGGGACGGTTCGGTGGTGGAAGCCATTGCTGAGCTTACCGGCGGCGGCGCGGACTACGCGCTGGAAACCGCCGGCACCGTGGATACCTTCCACAGCGCCATTGCTTGTACCCGCATGGGCGGTCATACGGCTATCGTCACGATACCCAACTGGGCGGAAGGTTTTCATTTCAAGGGCGCAGACCTGGCCCTGGGCCGCAGCGTCACCGGCGTATTGGAAGGTTCCAGCAGACCCCATCAATTTATTCCCCAGCTCTACCAATGGTTTTGCCAAGGTCAGCTGCCCCTGGATCGACTGGTAAAACAGTACGCCTTCGCCGATATTAATCAGGCACTGGCTGACCTGGAACAGGGCCTGGCTATCAAGCCGGTGCTGATGATGTAAAAGCTTAGCCCGCCGTTATTCCAGGCCAACCACTAGCGGGCAGTTTGGAAAAAAGGTCCTCTAGGCTTTGCCATACCAGGCCTGCAGCGCCTCACCCTCTTCGCTGGCAGCTGCCGACGGCAATTCCACAATCTGCACCGAAGAGCAGTGCTGCGCGACGGCGCCGGTGGCGTCTTTCAGCGGGTCCTGTGGGTGGGTCAACAGGCAGGTGGGTACGCTGACCTGATTGAGCCGATCCAGCAGCGGGTGACGAAACACCGCGTGATAGGTCTTGTGATAATGGGTGAGGTTTTTCAGCAATCCCACCACCAGGGTATGCAAAAAGTCAGGGTCCAGGTGGCCACCGAAGCGAATGTGCTCCGGCGTCTTGCGAAAGTGGGGATAAAAAATCATCTGATCGCGCACGTAGTGAAAGGCCCAGTTGAACTGTCCGCCAATATCATCGGGTACCTGGGGCGGCGCGTAGTTGCTGAGAAACTCCTCGCGCTCTGAGTCCGACAGCACCGCCACCCCGTGCATTGCCAGGTGTTTGACCCGCTGGGGCGACTGCAGAGCCAGCTCCACACCAATGTGGGAGCCGGTGTGGGTGCCGTAGACATCACAGTCAGCCACCCCTAAGGCGGTGAGAAAGCGGTCCATCACATCGGCGTAGTCGGAAAGCTCCGGCGAGGACTGGGCCGGCGGCGCAGAGTCGCCGTTGCCCGGTGTGTCCGGCGCGATCACATGGCGGGTTTTTCCCAGCTCTGCCATCAGTGGCTCAACAAAGGCCGAGCTGGCCGGGGAGGCATGCATCATCAGTACGGGGATTCCCGGATGATGACTACCCGCCTCCCGGTAGTGAATCAGGCCGTCTTTGAGTCTTACAAAATGACGATCAATTTCCATAATCTGCCCGTGCCGGAGTTAAGGCGCCCATCTTACGATTTCAGCGGATTGCTGTGACATCAATTTCCTGCATGACGGCATCCGTCTTTTTCGTTTGTCAGGGGACCATCTGCAAGGTAAAACATCATGGCCGTATCCCGTCTTGCTAGGAAGCTCCCGTGAACCGATTCGACCCGCTGTTTCAAACGACTGACGATGCTGATCCTGAAGAGACCCAGGATTGGCTGGATTCCCTGGCCTCGGTGATCCGTAGCGCCGGCCCGGAACGGGCGCGATTTTTGATGGGCACCCTGGACGCCTATGCCCGGGACCAGGGTGTGGATGGACCGCCAGCTCGCTACTCGGCCTATCTCAACTCCATTGAGCTGCACGATCAGCCGCCCTATCCCGGTGATCTGGCCATCGAACAGCGATTGACCGCGATGATGCGCTGGAACGCCCTGTGCATGGTGAGCAAAGCCAATAAGGCGCACCCAGAGCTGGGCGGGCACATCGCCACCTATGCCTCGGCGGCGGAGATTTTTGAAACCGGTTTTCACCATTTTTTTCGCGGTCCCCAGGCCCATGGCGGCGGCGATCTGGTGTACTACCAGCCTCACTCTTCCCCGGGCATCTACGCTCGTTCCTTCGTTGAGCGGCGCTTTGACGAAGACACTCTGATGACATTTCGGCGCGAAGCCCAGGGTCCGGGCCTCAGCGCCTACCCCCACCCCTGGCTGATGCCTGATTACTGGCAGTTCCCCACCGGCTCCATGGGCATAGGTCCGCTGTCGGCCATTTACCAGGCGCGTTTCATGCGCTACCTGCATGCCCGAGGCCTGGCTGACACCTCCCGCCGCCACGTCTGGGGCGTGTTTGGCGACGGCGAAATGGATGAGCCTGAGTCCCTGGCCGGACTGTCCATTGCTGCCCGGGAACGGCTGGACAACGTGACCTTCATCGTCAACTGCAACCTGCAGCGACTGGACGGCCCAGTGCGTGGAAACGGCCAGATCATCCAGGAGCTGGAAGCCACCTTCACCGGTGCTGGTTGGCGGGTGATCAAGGTTTTATGGGGTTCAGACTGGGACACCCTGTTTGCCGCCGACACCGACCACGTGCTGGCCAAACATTTCGCCAACACCGTGGACGGTCAGTATCAAACCCTGGGCGCCAACGACGGCGAGTACAACGTGGAGCACTTTTTCTCCCTGGATCCGGCCCTGCGAGAGCTGGTTGCACACCTGTCGCCCGATGAGATCAACCAGCTGCGACGCGGCGGTCACGACCCGAAAAAGCTGTTTGCCGCCATGGCCAGGGCGCAACAGCCATCGGACCAACCCACCGTGATCCTGGCCAAGACCAAAAAAGGTTTTGGCATGGGAACCGTCGGTGAATCCCGGATGACCAGCCATCAGCAGAAAAAGCTGGGAGCCGATGACCTGCTGGATTATCGGGATCGATTTGACCTGCCGTTGACCGATCAACAGGCGGCGGAAATGACCTTCTGGCGGCCCCGGACCAACTCCCCAGAGTATGACTACCTGATGGAGCGCCGGCGGAGTCTTGGCGGCTTCCTGCCCCAGCGACGGCGACGCAGCACGGCGCTGCCGGTACCAGCCCTTGAGGCCAGTGCGGGTTTTGCACTGGAGGGCAGCCCGCGGCCGGTTTCCACCACCAGCGTGTTAGTCCGGCACCTGTCCAAGCTGCTGAAAGACCCGCAGCTGGGACCGCGCATCGTGCCCATCGTGGCCGATGAGGCTCGCACCTTTGGTATGGCAGGTCTGTTTCGCCAGATCGGCATTTATTCACCCGACGGCCAGCAGTACCAGCCGGAAGACCAACAGTCGCTGATGGTGTATCGGGAATCTCTGGACGGCCAGCTGCTGGAAGAAGGCATCACTGAAGCCGGCGCCCTATCGTCCTGGAGCGCCGCCGCAACCGCCTATAGCACCCATGATCTGGCCCTGTTGCCGGTCTATATTTTTTACAGCGTATTTGGCTTCCAGCGGGTGGGAGATATGATCTGGGCCGCCGCTGACCAGCGCGCCCGGGGCTTTCTCATCGGCGCCACCGCTGGCCGCACCACCTTGTCCGGTGAAGGCCTGCAGCATCAGGACGGCACCAGCCAGCTGATCGCCGCCACCGTCCCAGGCTGCCGGGCCTATGACCCGGCCTTTGGCTATGAGGTAGCGGCCATCTTCGACTATGGCGCGCGTCGTATGCTGGACCAAAGCGTGGACGAGTTTTATTACCTGACCGTAGGCAACGAAAACGTTGAGCAGCCGGCCATGCCGGATCATGTGGATCAGGACATGATCATCAGCGGGCTTTATCGATACCGCAGCTTTGGGCTAAAAAGCGGCCAAAGCAAGGCCAAGGCGAAATCGGAAAATCAGCCCGTGGACCTGCGTCTGCTGGCCAGCGGCACCATCTTCGTGGAGGCCCTGGCCAGTGCCCTTTGGCTGGCCGATCAGGGAATCAGCGTTGAGTTGTTCAGCCTGACCTCAGCCAGTGAGGTGATCCGAGACGCGGCCGAAGCCGCTCGCGGAATTCGGCAGCAGCTGACTGATGAGCCGGCTGAAAGTCTGTTGCAGCAATCCCTGCAGGGCTCGGCACCGGTGATCGCGGTAACCGACTACGTGCGCGCGGTGGTGGAGCCCCTGGGGGCGTATCTGAGCTGTCCCTTTATCGCCCTGGGCACCGACGGCTATGGCCGCAGCGACACCCGGGTGGATCTGCGACGATTTTTTGAAGTCAGTCGCGACCATATTTCACTGGCAGCGCTGCACGCCCTCAAGCAACAAAAAGCCATTTCGGCCAAATTGTTCGCCAGTGCAACAACCAAGCTGGACCTATCCCAGGCCCAGCGCCCACCCTGGCAGGATCGTTCCAGCCCGGCCGGAGATCTGCCTTAGGTCCATCTAACCCCAGGGTCCAGTATTACCTGATGTGACAGGGTTCCCATGACCAAGCTGGGCCGCTGCTGGCAAGCTATGCCACGGGTGCCTGGCCAGAGCTAAAGCCTCGCTGCTGTCATTTGCCGCTCGCTTGCCTCATCATCATTCGAGGCACAAACCTGAGGGCACGCTGGTTGCATACTTGGATCATCGATCGTTGGTTAGGTATTCGTGCCAGCTACTGGTTCATTCCATCAGTAGTGGCAGCTACCGCCGTTTGCATTGCGGTCCTGCTGGTGTATCTGGAAGCCAACACGGCCCTGCCCTGGCTAAACGGTGTTGGCATTGTGCAACCCATTGCCCCCGCCGGCGCTCGTAGCCTGTTGTCCACCGTCGCCGGATCAATGATCACCGTCGCCGGGGTAACGTTTTCCATGACCCTGTTGGCGGTGTCCCACGCCAGTGCACAGATCGGTCCGCGGCTGATGGCCAGCTACATGGAAGATCGAGGCAATCAGGTGACCCTGGGAACATTGACCGCTGGCGCGGCTTACTGGCAGAGGAAATCCAGTTCTACAAAGGGTCCGCCTGAGGCTTAGGTCAACTCCGCCGCCATCAGTGCCAAAGTGTCGCTGATGTCCGAGCTGCTGATGTCAAGGTGGGTGACTGCTCTGATCTCCTGACCC
>CAYGPO010000151.1:0-9294 GCA_964351665.1 uncultured Gammaproteobacteria bacterium
GGGGCATAGGTGCATCACTGAGTGCATTGTCTGCCCTGCAGGCCATGGGCATGGATTTTCCGGCTTGACGAGCTTTTTTTCATGTCACGTTTACGTATAAAAACCCTGGGTGAACTCACCGTCTATCGCGATGGGGAGGTTGTCGCAATGCCGGCATCCCGTCGCACCCGTGCGGTTCTCGGTTTTTTACTCCTGACCGACCGTTCCCATCGGCGCGAGCGGCTTTGCGAGCTGTTCTGGTGGATGCCTGATGATCCCCGGGGCGCTTTGCGCTGGTCCTTGAGCAAGATCCGTCCCATCGTTAATGACGATGGGCAAGAGCGTTTGGTTGCTGATCGTGAACGGGTGGTGCTCGATACCTCACACATCGAAATTGACCGTCGCAGTTGCGCCAGGCAGCTGCTTGATGGTGACTTGAACGTTGAAGCACTGGAGCGCTTGATTGAAAGCCTCAGCGAGACCCTCCTTGAGGGCGTTGATCTTTCGGATCAGCAGGAGTTTCAGGCCTGGCTGACGGCCGAGCGGGAGCAAACCCGCCGGCTGCAGGAACAAGCCATCAGCCAGCTTGCCCTGCACCCGGATTTAGCCCCAGAGCAACAGCTGCCCCAGGCCAGAGCCTGGTGCGACGCTGAGCCCTTTAACCCTGCCGCGGCCAACACTCTGCTGGCACGGCTGGAGCAGTTTGGTCATTCAGACCAGGCCAGCGAGCTGCGCATAGAGTTGATCGAACGTTTTCGCAAAGCGTCCATCGACTTTACTCCCGATCAGCCATCGACCACTGGCAGCAGCGCTGTTGATGAGTCCCAGGCGGCCGCCGCCCGACTCTTCCAAATGCGTCAGAAAATTCAATTTTGCAAGGCAGACGATGGGGTTCGCATCGCCTATGCCACCGTGGGCGAAGGCCCGCCCTTGGTCAAAGCTGCCAACTGGCTCAGCCATCTGGAGCTGGATTGGGACGCGCCGATCTGGAGCCCGCTGTTTCGTCAGCTGGCGATGAACCACCGGCTGGTCAGGTATGACGAACGGGGCAACGGGCTGTCGGATTGGGATGTGGCCCAGATCGGTATTGATGCCTTCGTTGCTGACCTTGAAACGGTGGTGGACGCGGCAGGTGAGGAACAGTTTGCCCTGCTGGGAATTTCTCAAGGGGCCGCCGTTTCCATTGCGTACGCCGTGCGTCATCCGGAGCGGGTATCAAAACTGATTTTATTCGGCGGCTATCCGGCGGGCTGGCGGATCGACGCCAGCGAAGAGCTCATCAGCGAGCGTGAGGCCATCATGACCTTGACCGCCGCCGGCTGGGGGCAGGATAACCCCGCTTACCGGCAGATTTTTTCTTCCACCTTTATGCCCAGTGCCACGGCCGAAGAACTGTCCTGGTTCAATGAATTTCAGCGCCTGACCACCTCGCCGGAAAACGCGGTGCGGTTTCTATCGGCGTTTGGTGATATCGACGTTCGCGATCAGCTGGCTAAGCTACGGGTTCCAACCTTGGTGATCCACTCCCTCAACGATCAGCGGATACCCGTTGATACGGGGCTGGAGCTGGCGATGGCGATCCCCAACGCCGAGTTTGTGGGGCTGGATAGTGACAACCACCTGCTGTTAGGTCGAGAGCCAGCCTCGGACGCTTTCGTATCAGCGATTGAGGATTTTCTAAAGTCAGACTAATGCGCCGGCGGTGGCTGCCAGCCTGATGGGGCCATTGATGACTAAACCCTGGGCCGTTTTGGCGCAGGCAACAACGCTTGCCGAAGCCTGTCTGTTGCAGGTTAATTTCAGGAAACAACGACGGAGCATAGGGTATGAACATGCGAGGACTGTTGGTTGCTTTGGCGCTGGTATGTTGCCAGCCAAGCAGCGCTGACTGGAACTACTTGACCGTGGCTGGGGCCGGGGGTGTGCCACTCAATGTCGTTACCGCTGGCAGTCCCGATTCACCGGCCATCGTGTTTATCCACGGCATTGGTCAGAGCCACTACAGCTTTGTGCATCAGCTGGACTCGGATCTTGCCCAGGACTACTTTCTCGTCACCTTTGATCTACGTGGCCATGGAGCGTCCGGCAAACCCTGGCAGTCGGACGCCTATAGTCCGTCCCGGGTTTGGGCCGAGGACGTAGCTGCGGTGATTGCCGCCACCGGAGCGGACCAGCCTGTGGTGGTGGCCTGGTCCTACGGCACACTGGTGGTGATGGACTACATTCGCGAATTTGGCGTTGGCAGTTTAGCGGGGATCAATCTGACCGGAGCTCTTGGTTCACTGATGCCTTTTCGGATGCGCGCTGATGATCCCAACACCCAGGAGTTTGTTCGTATGCGCGAACTGCGGCAAAGTCCTGACCTGGTAGATAACATCCGCGCCAATGAAGCCATGGTGCAGTGGCTTACCGCCACGCCGGTTTCCGATCAGGAGCGACAGCTGTTTCAGGCATTTGGCCTGATGCTTCCTGCCTATGCCCGCAGCGCCATGATGCAACGTCAATTCAACAATCAGGATTTGCTGGATCAGCTGACATTGCCGGTGCTGCTGTCGCTAGGGGAAAAGGACAATCCGCTGCAATTGGAAGACGGCGCTGAGCTGGCCGAAACCCATAGCAACATCAGCCTGTCTGTGTTTGAAGGTGCCGGTCATTCGGTGTTTTTTGAGCGGCCCGCTCGCTTCAACGCTGAGCTCAGAGGATTTGTTACCAGCGCTCACGCAAAATCGCCATAACCAAGGGTCCATCGCCATTGAGCCAGTCGCCAGGCCTTGGCGCACCTAACTCTGTGTGATGCCCAATGCCTGAACGCATACAATGGGCGTATGGCAGCGTGCGTAATCGGGATGGGCTGATCCAGCAGCCCTGTGCAATACTGAGGCTGCAAAACATTTTCTGCTGCTGAGGTTGCTTATGCCCGATGAACGGAAACAGACCCCTTCGCCAACGGCGAAAAATCTGTTGCCCGGAGGCTGTGTACCACAGCTGCCGGCTGGCTTTTCGCTGCCCCGTCCCAGTGTATCTCGGCTTTCGTCAGCGCGGCTCAGGGTCAGGATGACGCTGACCTGCCCGAGCTAGCAAGATGGCACTGTCGCGCAAAGCTGGGGTGATATCAGGGCTGATGCTGGTTGCCCTGGTGGTGGCCGCAAGCACCGTGGACTGGCGGTTTTGGTACCGCTGGCACACGCTGCCCGACGACCCCGGTGAATGGCCCGCCAGCTACTACCAGCCCATCGTTGAGATACCCGGTGATCGGCAACCCTTTTATCCCATCGCCGGCGATCAGGACCGCAGCATCAGCACCGAAGCCCTGGAAGCGGCGGCGGCCTGGGCCGACGAGCACAACTCGGCGGCACTTTTAGTTCTGCACAAAGGTGTGGTGCAACTGGAGCGTTACTGGCGGGACATAGGCCCCGACTCGCTGTTCACCGGCCGTGCCATGACCCGCTCTTTGCTGCCGCCCCTGGTGGCCCTGGCGATTAAAGAGGGCAAGATTCAATCCCTGGATGATGAGGCAGGCCGTTACCTTCCCGAGTGGAAGAACGATCCTCGAGGCAAGATTACCCTTCGACAACTGCTCCTGAACGTCAGCGGCCTGGAAAATCCCCCCCTGGCAGACGATCCCAACCCACGGAGCAAGAACGCCCAAATTTCCCTCAGCTCAGATTTTCGCAAGGCGGCGCTGTCTTACGATCTGGAAAATACCCAGGGAGCGTTTTTTGCCTTGTCCAACGCCAATGCGCAGCTGCTCGGCGCGGTGCTGGAGGCCGCCACCGGTCAGCCCTATGAAAACTATTTGAACGACCGTCTCTGGGCACCCCTGGGTGCCGGGCCAGCGCAGCTGTACTTCGACCGACCGGCGGGCATGCCTTCGGTTTACTGCTGCTTCAGAGCCACCCCCAGAGACTGGCTGCGGTACGGCGCTGCCCTGGCCACCGATGGCCAGGTAGGTGAACGCCAGCTGTGGCCCGAAGGCTGGGTTGAGGAAATGATTACCCCCTCTGCCATCAATCCCAATTACGGAATGCAGATCTGGGTCGGAAACCCACTCAATGCGACCCGGCGTGCGTACATTCAAAACCAGGAAATGAGCGCCCCCCACGGGCCAGCGATCAACGTCGACAAGGTGTTTTTTCTGGAAGGTGGCGGCTATCGCACTCTGTATGTGCTGCCGGATCAGGAGCTGGTTATTCTTCGCCTGGGGTATTACCACAGCGAATGGGAAACCTCCGCCTTGCCTAATCTGATCCTCGATGGGGTAAAACCATAGGGGGAACGCCGCGAGTGCCAGTGTGTATCAGGAGTTTATATGTCGATCATTAAAGCGTTGCCGCAACCCAGTTGCTCGAAGGGTTATCCAGTGGCCGCCCACCGGCGCCAGTTTTGCCAATCGCTGCTAGCCGGTGCCAGCCTGATGGGTGTGGGCTGTTTGCCCGTAGGTGTAGCAGCGGCCAAGGGCCAGCCCCTGGACCTGAGTCACGATCCTGATCTGCTCCAAGCGATGATGAAAATGCGCGGGACCTTGGGTTCGGAGCTGGTTATCGGCTGGGTGAGGGCTAAACGATTTGCGGTTTCCGACGGCCGTATTGAGCCTTTGTGCGGACTCATCGCCTGCACCTTCAACCTATTTACGCAAAAGTCCGATGATCTGTTCGAAGTGGCGACCATGGAGATTGCCCACTACACAGATTTTGACACCGGCCAGGTCATCGATGGATTAACCATGCCCTTCACCAACCAGCAGGTTGATGTTCCCGAATACCGCTATGGGCCGATGAAAGTTCGATATGCCGTGCGGGTCGATGAGAGTGAAGACGTTAAGCCCAGGAGCGGCACCAACGAGGATGCTTTTTCCTCCGTCGGCACCATGCGAATGAATCGAGGGATTAGTTTTGAGGGGGCCCGCCACGGAATGGTTTTTCTTCGGCACGAGGAGCACGCCCGGGTTCAACCCGCCGATGGAGGCACCCCGCCCATGTTCTACAAGGAATCCACCATCTGGACGGCGCCCGCCGCTGAGGTGCTGGACTCCACAGTCCCAAGGGTCGACGCCGGTTTAAGCTACAGCGCAATGACCAGCTGGCGGCCGTGGATGAAGGTGGGAGATTTACCCGGCCACACCATGTCCAACGGCTTCGGTGGCAAGGCCGCGACCATCCAGGACCTCCCCGCAGACTTCCTTAAATACACTAAGCAGCGGCACCCCGACGTCCTGCAGGACCCCTTGGCTATTCTTGCAACCCTCGATGAATAAGGCGAACCTGCCAAGGACTATTTTTCTCTCCCACAAGGATCTCATCGAATGATAACCAGACGCTCCTTAGTCTCCGCCGCAGGCGCCACCGGCGGCCTAATCGGCAGCAGTGCGCTTCAGGCACAGATGCCCAAATCCCTCACCCCGCCGGTCAGCCAGGTTGTCTCCGAATTCATTAATTTTGATGATCCAGTGGAAGAGTTTCGCGCCCATATGCGGATGGAGCGGGATCTTGTAGAAGACCAAGGCAGCACCCTGACCTGGTACCACTGGATGGTGTTTATGATTCCCGGCGGCCGGCGCCCGGAGCCGCTGGTTCGCTACGAGGGCATTGAGTACAGCTATTTCCGGCACCTGGGCAACAACAACTACCGCATACATGCCCACAACGTGTCGTTTGCACGGGATCTGAAAACCAATAAATTCACCGACAACGTGATTAACCCCATTACCAATGAGCGGGTAGAGGTACCGGTATCTCTGCTGCTCACCGATCCGGGCACCATAGGCAGTCCGGCAGGGTTTCGTAACATGAATGGCAATGGCGTCACCCAGGATGTCTATCGTCAGTTCCGGATCGAAAACGATCTGATTAAGCTGGACAGTGTCCGCAGCGCGCCGCCGGACTGGCCCGCCACCCACATTGAAAATTCCTGTCAGTGGGTGGAGTTCGATCTGTTCGCCAATAAAACCATCACCTCACTGCCGGTGCATTTTTGCGGCCACTACGCCTATGAATATCCCAAGTGGCTCAATATGCCCGAGGGCAAAGGTCATTTGTCCGGATTTTGGGACGGTAAAAAGGTCAATTCACCCCAGGAACTACCCCGGGAAATGCTGGACCGAATGGAACGGGAATATCCGGAATTGTTGCAGCCGCGCTGGGATGATTTTAAACGGCCTGTGCCCTTTGAGTTGTAGGTCAGGCTGACCTCTAGCCACCGGTATTGTCCGCCGGTGGCAGATACCAGATAGGGGATGTCCAGGCCATCTCCTGAATGGTTTTGGGGGCGTCATTGGTGCACTCTGGGGGTCGCTGATCGGCGGGCAGAGAGATGCAGGCTCGCCAGCTCCAGCGCAGGGTTGGTACCTCAACGGCGCGCAGGTAGTAATAGGCTGGCTCGCTTGGGTCAAATTCGGGATCTTCAAAGACGCTGCACAGGCTTGATGACCCTGGTCCAGACCATTGGCCGGTTTCAAGATTGATGTCTCCCTCATGGATATGCCCGTGATCGCCAACCACCTCGAAGACTTTGTAGTTGGACTGACCATCACCATCGACCCAGCCTTTGACCACCTGCAGTTTTTGTAACAACGCGCTGGCCGGGTCCTGGATGCCGGACACCAGCAGTCGGGGCGATCCACCCCGGGGCCTGCTGGCGAAATCGCTGCCCATGGGAACGCCCTTGGCATAGCCGTGGGCGGCCTGGTCTTCCTCTTCGCAGGCACTGTCGGAAAAGTCCCAACCGCCGAACATGCGGGGCTTGATACGGGTTCCGGTAGTGCCAAAAACCTCTCGATTACGCAGGGCCTGGAAGATAGCGTCGCGAGAATTTTCCACCGCCCACACGCCGGCTAAGCCGCCGGGATTGGCGTCCAGACTCTGGGTAAAGTGGTCGAGTTTTTTCACTCGATCGGCCAGGGCTACTTCACGGGTCAGATGACCCAGCCAATGGGCTTCGTCGGTATCGCCGGCAAGGGACATGTGGGTATCGGTGGAAGCAATCACTCCCAGTTTGTAGGAGTTGATCCCGATCACGGCTTCGTCCTGCAGTCCGGTTAGCAGCACGCTTCGAAAGAAGTCGTTTTTTGAGATGCAGCCCACCCGGAGAAATCCGCCCCGGCCGATTTCCCCGTCTTCGCAAAACTCCACCACCCCATCCAGGCCATAGGTATCGGCTGGCCGGCCCAGGGTGAGTACCTGCTCGGTGTTACACAGCTCGTCCGGCGCGCCGAGTATATCCGGCAGGCCGTTAAAACACTCCGAATTACCCTTGTGCTGAAAGACCTCCATCACCGGTTCCATGGCATTGCGCAGCTGCGCCATTTCCCTTGCAGACTCAACGGATTCGAAACCCCCGATATAGGAGGGAAACATGGCCCCTGCGCTAAGGTTTGAATTGTGGGGGATGGCCAGAACGTCACAACCTGGCACCCCCTCCAGGCATTGCTCGGTGAGCTGGGCCCAAAGGTCCCGGTCGGTGGGGGTCTCTATATAGGAGGTGGCCCGCTTCGGTACCTGCTGGTTGCGGAAAATCACGTTTCGGTGAAGGTTGTTGGCGTTGGGCGTGCCGGTGTGTTCAAAACCCACAAAGCTGGTGAACCGACAGTCTGACGATCGGTCATAGGCTGCTTCTGCCATATCCTGGGTGATCTGCCAGAGGGACTCGGAGGCTTCGCCACAGCCGGTGCCATCATCGCCACAGATGTCTGCCAGGCGCTCCGGGTTGGGTCTGCTAACGATCCTGGCGAAGGCTCGACTGCCTTCAGCGGCGCCGCCCTCCCGGAATACTCGGCAGCTGTTCATCTCGTAAACGCTGCTGGTGGGATCAAAACACAGGGTCATTTCGCCGAAAAACTCCGAATGATCGGTTACGGCGGCAAAATCCAGGGGCTGCTTTAACTGCTGGGTTGCTGCCGGGTTGCCGTTTTCGTCGTAGGGAGGCACCGCAATGGGCTCGCCTTTGGCGAAGCGGTACGCGTCAGCCGGCGTGGTCTCGGTGCCCGCCGGCCTGGCGTCGTAGGAAAACGCTGTATGGATATGCAGGTCGCCAAAATAGGCGTTGCGGCTTGGGCTGCGGTCTGTACATTCTTCGCGGGTTTCGGTGTAACGGACCAGTTTATCGGAGCCATCGGACTGGGGGTTGGATCCGCAGGCGGCCAACAATATTACGCTGATGCCCGTGGCTAGTGCTGAAAAAAGCTTGTGGTTCGGCATAGCGGCCCCTGATTGCTTAAGTTTTGATTCTACCCATTGAGCATAACAACTCCGGCCCCTGCTGCTGGTGAGCGGGCTGCTGTGTTGATGCAAATTTGCCGATCAGCGAATAAATTCTGCCGCCGGCCGGTCCAGGCTGGCGGCGGGATCAGCGGCGATCTCCGGGGCCTTTTGTGCCAGAAGCCTGCGCCATTTTTCCGGCATTTGCTGGAAGCTGTTGACCTTGGCGCCAACGGTGCGGGAGGTAAGGTTGCCCGGCCTGCTGCCCATGTTCATCCAGCGTTGCCAGCCAGTTACCTCAGCGAAGGAAACCGTTGCCGAAGCCATGGTTACCTCAGGATTGCTGAGCTCAGACAAGCTTCCGTGGTAGTTAGACATGTCGTGAACTTCAAAGGGCTGCTCGCGTCCAGGGCGAAAAACCCGGGCGCTAACCACCTCTGACATGAACAGGTCGTCGCCCACAATCACCGCGGGGTGGGTCTGGGATTGAGCCTCGATGCGGGCCCCTCCAAGCTCTTTGGGAAGCACTCGGGAGTTGTCGCCGCTGTATCGCACGGTGGTTGGCCCTACCGGGTCAAAGGTGACGGGCAGTACCTCACCGGTGTAAGGGTTTTTCCACTCCTCCAGTGGTTCGTTGCCATCCAGGTCCAGCTTAATCACCATTTCCAACATGGTCATATCAAAGCCGCCGTCATCGGTGGGTGTGATGCGTTGAATGGTGCCGATAAGACTGGTGTAAAGCGGGGTGAGGGTGGTCCCCACCTGGCCATATTTGACGCCCTGTAACCACCAAAATACCAGGCCGCTATCGGTTCGGTAGCGCAGCTTGCGATACCTGTTCACCGAGTCCAGGTCGCCTTTGGCTATGGATGAGGCCACCGTCAGGGTTGGCGCCGCGGCCAAGGCTGATGTGCCCAGAGCCAAGGAGGTCCGCAGCAAATCCCGGCGTGACAACACTGACATTTCATCTAACGTCATTTCTGATTCCCTGTGTAGCGACCTTAAGGAATTTTGAATATGGACTGATCCGCGTGCCGATACAACTTCAAGCCAATCAATGCAGCGCTAGCCTGTTGAAAAAATCGCTTTTCTTACAGTCTGCGCTCGGCACAGGGATGTGCCG
>CAYGPO010000152.1:0-9205 GCA_964351665.1 uncultured Gammaproteobacteria bacterium
CTTAGTGGGAACGCATTAATGACAGTTTGGCGAAAGATCGCCGTGGTGTGGGCCATTGCAGGATTTACTGCGCTGCTGGGGTTCGCCCTGTTTCGGCTGGGCAGCCGAACCCTGGAAGGCTTTGCTAGCCCCTTCGGCTGGAAGCATTGGCTCAGCCTGGCCGCCACCGTGGTTTTTATGGCCTACAGCGAAGGCTATCGTGGCTTTCAGAAGAAATTTTCGCCGCGCTTTGCCGGCCGGATAACCGCTCTTAGAGACCACGGCAGCGTGCTTGAATGCCTGCTGGCGCCGGCTTATGCCATGGGCTATTTCGCCGCCCCCAGGCGGGTCATGATCACCGCCTGGCTGCTCAGCGCGATGGTGGTGTGTTTTGTCCTGGTGCTGCGGCTGGTGCCACAGCCATGGCGGGGAATTGCCGATGCCGGCGTTGTTGTGGGTCTGGGCTGGGGCTTGCTGGTCAGCCTCTGGCTGGCACTGCAAAACCTGCGTGGCGCAGGTCCGAAACAGGCCTCGGCTGACCAGCGCGCCTAACAGGCTGTGAACCGCGTTACATCCAACGCTTTGCTCTGGCTGCTATACTTTGTCCTACCATGCACTGCCTGTCCGTTATCGCTGCCCTTCTGGCCGCCGCCAGCGGACTCGGCACGTCCGCAGCAAGCAAATCCTCCAGCACCACCATAGGACCAGAAAATGCCTTTCTGGCCGACGGTTCCCTGGCCCTGCTGTCAGGAGACTACATAGAGGGCGTGCGGCTAACGGAAATTGGCCTGAAGATGGCCAGGACCAATGACGAACGGTCAGCGGCATACTCCAATCTGTGCGCCGGGCATATCCGGCTAGAGCAGTTTGAACTGGCCCTGTCTCAGTGCGACAAAGCGCTGGAGCTTAAGCCCTTGCAGTGGCGGGCCCACAGCAACCGGGCCAACGTTCTGCTGAATCTGGGGCGGCTGGAAGAAGCGGAGGCTGCGGTGGAACAAGGTCTGTCAATCCGGCCAAACTCCGGCACCCTGCTGCGGGTTCTGGACGCTGCCAGACTGGAGCGCTACCGGCCAACGGTAACCGTTTCCGATGACCCTTGATCTGCTGCTGATGCAATTGCTTGCTGTGCTGCTGACCGGCGCAGCCCAGGTGGAGGATCAGCCGCCCACCACCGGCACCGACAAACTGCCCCTGGACGCGCCGCCGATTCCGATCAAAGTCGCCATCCCCGACTATCCCAGGGACGCCATTCGCCGTGAGCTCAACGGCCGCACCGTGACCTGTTTCAACGTGGATGAAGGTGGCCGGATACGCAACCCCCAGGTGGTGCTTAGCTCAGACAAATTGTTCAGCAAGGTCAGTTTGAAAGCCATTCGTCAGTCAACCTTCAAACCTGCCCGACGGGGCCCGGATTCGGTGGCGGCGGATTTCTGCCGCAGCTTTCGCTTTGACCTTGAGCTGCGCCAGTAGGCGGTGGGGCGGCCGACCTTCTGGTCCTTCCTGAGACACCTCTTAAGGCCCTGTCCAAGGCCGTGTCAAGGTCATGGGCAAGCGCTCACACGGGCAGACTAGCAGCCCGCCACCGACCCATGAATGTGCCGGCGTTTTCCATCACGACAGGTCATTGAAAAGTGACAGGGACCGGCACGCGCTGGCTGCACCCGGCACTCCAAAGGGTTACCAGATGCAACTACCCGGCAAAAGCTTCTCCTCTATCGTGTCGCTGTAACACTGCCAGTCAACCAGCCCATCTTCGTCGATGCTGGGCAAAAACCTCAGGTCGCCAAAGGCCAGCTTAGCGGGTGCAGTTTCGTCAAAGGTCAGGGTCAGTTCACCGCTTTCAGGGTCGTAGCTGACGCTGATATTGGCCGACGGCTCAGGAAGCTCAAAGTCGTCCAGACTGGCGGGAAAACCGCCCTCGCTCATCACGTGTTCGCTGATGAGCAACTTGTAGGGGGCGCCAGCAGCCAAGGCGATGCCCACCTGGCTTCTGAGCTCAAAATCCTTGTAGGCCGGTATGGCGATGGCCGCGGTAATGCCCACGAAATAGACCATCACAAAGGTTTCAGCGCCCTGCAGGGTTTCCAGCGGCGACATCTGATAGGTCAGGTGCGCGGTCAGACCCTCGGCGGTGGAATCCAGTCCCATCGCTATGCCCCCTGGATCACCCGGCGCCACGTCTTGCCAAATCGGCAGCTCAAAGGGATCAATTGTTACCTCAGCCAGGTCTGCCAGCATCAGCAGCGCCTGCAGATAAAAATAGTAAAGGCCTTTGGCGCCGCGTTCATGACGGCGCGCAATCAACACCACCGAATTGTCAGGGTTCACCCCTACCGCCTGCTGCAACCACTGCCCCAGGTCGTAGTCAGCGCCCAGCCGCTCCCGGGCCATCAACACCTGGGGCACCGAGGCCGAGATCAGATGCCCCGGCTGATTGACCCAGAACACGTGGGTCTTAATCCGCTCTATAACCTCCAGCGCCAGGCCTAAGGCACCGCTGGCCTCATCATCTGACTGATCATCCCCGGGCATCTCAAACGATGCGGCCCATTTCCAGTGGGAGTAGGTTTTGCCGCCGACACTGCGGGTCTCAAGCTCGCTGCCAGTGATTTCCGACAGCACCGACTCCAACTGCTGGCGGGCGGCCTCATCGCGGATCTGGTAGCCAGTCCAGGTGCCGGCCTGGTCCACCACGTAGAGCAGCTGGGGGCCAAAGGCCCGCAGCAGCAGTCCGGGATCGGTGCCCACCGCCTCGACGATGGCATCGCTGACTTCTTTCAGGCCTTGGTCAAATTCTGTTGGGTCTGGCAAGGTTGAACGAATTTGATCCAGGGCCTGTTGCACCTCCTGCTCGCTGGGCAGGGCCAGCCGCACCAGCAGGTCCGGCGAGTCGGATGACTTAATGTTTATGGGCGCATTGGGCCGAGGCAGGAGTTTGCGAAAGCCCTCCTCGGGCATTTGCAGGTCCAGCAGCAGCTGGCCATGGCCATCCCGGGCCACGCTGGCAGCGTGCAGCGCCTTAATCTGGTTGACCCCTAAGGCCTCCAGCAGCTGCCGGTTTTTCTCCGGCACCATGGGGCTGACCTGGGGCCAAAGCCGTTCAAGATCCATCCACAACGACATTCCTCGGCCACTGCTGTCACGGGATTTTTCCCACAGGGCCACCGGGTTGTCCGATGGCTGGGCTTTGATTTGCTGGCGGAAATACTGAATGGTGGCTGATGCGCCGGTGAACAGGCGCATGCGACTGCTGTTCTGGTCGAAATGCACATACACCGGCAACGGGCCAGCCAGCACGGTGCTAATACCCTCAGCATCAGTCGGCGACAGCAGGCGAACCTGGGGATGGGTTTCCAGCAGTTCGCTAAGCATCTCATCAAAGCTCTGACCGGCCTTTAGCTTAAGGCTGGCGCCGATCAAAAAATTAGGGACCAGAGATCCGTCCGGTGGCAGGGTTGCCGCCACCTCCATGGGAGAGGCCAGCAGCTCGAACAGCAACGCTGCCGGGGCCGCAGCTGGTGCTGGCAGCTTGCTCCACAGATTGTCCATCAAGCCCTGACGAATAGCCGCCAGCTGTTGCTGATGAGCAGCGCTGGCCTTGAGGTTACTCAGGGCGTCACCATCAGGCTGGGCTAAGACATCCCACAGCAGCGGCAAACGAAAATAGCCTATGGTCTCCGGCGGCAGCTCACGACTGAGCCAGGCCACATGATCAATGGCTTTGATCTTCTCTCGTGCCGCCAATGAGGACGATAAATCTTTGGTGGCCTGGGGATTGTCTGCCTGCTTACTGCAGCCCAGCGCCAGTAGAAAAGTGGCGGCTAACAGCCAGCGCAACGAATGTCTCATGAACAAATTCCCTTGGGTTTCAACACTTATGATACCGCCGGATGGTGCCGCTGGCATGTCCTGGCCCACCGCATCAGGTAAAAAGCCCACTGCAGCCGCAGTTTGACAACGTTGAACACAGGCTCCAGCCGCCGAAACGACTGCTCAATCAGGGTCGCTGGAAAACGGTTCCATGACCACCAGGTCAACCAAACCTGCCGTCAATCCATTAACCTGACAACAGGAGGATTGTTCGATGCCAGCCGTGACCCTTAAACATGCCGCCCGCAGCTACCAGAGCCAGAGCTATGCCGGGCCTGTCCCCCGCTGGCCCCAGCCACGGGCCAAAGGTGCTCGGCCGCTGCTGGCTTTTGCCGCAGCAGGCGCGCTGCTGGCATTGGCCGGCGCGCCCTTTGTGGCTACTGACACCGGTTTTGGCCAACACTATCAGCCTCGACCCAGCCCTTACGCCGCGCTCAAAAACGCCCGCAGTGCCGCGCCAACAGGTCCTTCCAGCCGGCCGCCTATCACCCTGGTGACCCGGCTGCCGCCCCAGCCAAGACGCCGGACCGGATTCGGTCTGCCGGCTGAGGCTGGGTCCACCCACCGGCCAGCCTCTGCCCCCGTCGACGCACCGGCTGAGGCCTTCGTGGCGCCACCTGCCAGCTTTCCCATCAGCTGAACTGACCACAACGTTGACCACCCATGACAGCGACGATTGGGATCTGGCCAACCGGGCGGATCCTGCCTCCATGGACCTGCTGTTCCGGCGCCATCGAGACTTTGTCTATCGGGTGCTGTGGAGTCATACCGGCAACCGGGCCAGTGCCGAGGATCTAACCCAGGAGGTGTTTCTGCGGGTAGCCACCCGCCGCAAGCCCTTTTTCCGCGCTGCCCGCTTCACCACGTTTTTGTTTCGGGTGGCAGCCAACCTGGCCAGGGACCATCAGCGCAAACTGCGCCGGGAAACGCCGCTGCTGGAGGGTATGGCGGAAACCTCAGAGGCGGATCTTTCCAGCCAAAATGAGCCCGTCAACGACCCGGGACTGGGCAAAATTCTTGCCGCCGCCCTGGCCCGCCTGCCCCGACGGCAGCGGGAAGTAATCATTTTGCGGGAACTGGAAGAGCTCAGCACCCTGGAAACGGCCCAGCAGCTGGGTATCAGCCAGGGATCGGTCAAAACCCATCGATCCCGAGCGCTAAAACAATTGAAAAACTATTTTGACTTAACCACAGAAGAGGAAAAACCATTATGAAGACTCCCCGCGTAGTGATTGCATCGCTGCTGATCTCCGCCCTGTGGCTGGCCCCGGCCAGCGCCCAGGAAGACTCCCAGGAGATGGTTGACTTGATGAACAGCTACCTGACACTGGCAGATCGGGTGGTGGACGCTGCAGAACGGCCCCAGGCCGCTATATTTATGGCCATTGAAGGGATTTATGAAATCTATGAAAAGCGCCGGGATGCGCCGGGCGCCGTGCGCCATCTCAGCAAGATCTTAGACCAGCACCCCAACGATCGGGTGGTGCGCAATCTGGTGCGGCTGAAGCTCAGCGATATTTACAAAGAAACCGGAGAACCGGACAAGGCCCTGGAACAGATGGACTTGATCATTGTTGAGAACGCCGGCCAGTAGCTGACAAGTCCCCAGGGCCCAGGCCAAGCAACAATTACCCAGCTGTAGCTGGTAACTGGCGCGGACTTTTCGTAGATTGCCAGCAGCGTATTTACGGAAAAGCCCAGGAAATGAACCATCAGCGCCTCAACCCTGCCTCACTTTGGCTGCTGCCAGTGGGCCTTGTCATCGCGGCTCTACTGACACCGGCAGCGGCCCAGCAGCGCGAACCATCGGCGCAGATGGAGCAACAGGTGCAGGTCCTTAGCCAGCTGGCGCTAAGTTCATCAGCAGAGGATTTCCGGCGATCCAGCGAGCAGCAGCTGGCCGTACTCAGCCCCCGGCAGCGCAGTGAACTGTTGCGAGAGCTTTTGCTGACCCTGCGCAAAAGCCCGCCAACTCCGGCCGGGCAATGGCTGGTGTCCTGGGTGAGCCAATCACCCGCCGCCTACTCAGAGCCCCACCCTGAGCGGCCAGCCCTTGCCCACGACCCCCTGGGGCTATCAGCCATCGCCCAGGGCACGGCCAACCACTGGACCTGGCAGGATTGGCGCGACCGGATCATCAGCCAGGGTAAGTCCGGGCAGTGGACCGGCCTTGATCAACTCACTGAATTAGCACGCTCTGCCGATCCCGCAGACCGCGCCGCCGTGGCAGGAGCCGCCACCGGACTGAGCCAACTGGACCCCACGGCGTTAAACCACCGGGACCTGCGCAAGGCGCTCATCACTGAGCCCGCGCTGGCGCCGCTGACCCTTAAAGCGGTCAAAGCCAGCGGCGACGCTGTGTTGCTGCAACAGGCCATGGCCAACTGGCCCGCCGCGGCTCAGCATACGGTGGTTCTGACCCTTGATCGCTGGCTAAGTCTTGCCCAGGCGGTGGACCTCTGGCTACCGCTGGCACAGCAATCCACCATGGGATCAACTGCTGACTCGACGGCAGGCCCTGGAGTCGATTCAAGCGTAGATTCGGGCGCAGGTTCACGGCTAAGTTCTGGGCACAGTTCCGGGGCAGCGCGCAACGCCCTGCAACGAGTCCTGAACAGCGGCCAGCTGACCCCAGCCACAAGCCAACGGGTGCAGGCAGCATTGGAGCAAAGGCCATGACCTTCCAGGACCACAAAGGCCGGCCGCTGGCGCTGTCCGGCGCCCTCGCTGGTGTGCTGAGCTTACTCATTCATCTGCCCCTGAGCGCTCAGGTGTTAACCGAATGGACTGAAGCTCCGGGCCCCCTGGGGCTGGGTTTTCCGGTACCCCTGCCGGTGGACACCAGCGAGCCCTTTGCTGGTTTCCGGACCTATAACGGCCTTAACCAACGCCATCAGTCCCTGGCCAGCCAGCATCCGGACATTGTTGCCGCGGTGGTGGTGGGGCAAACCCAAAACGGCCGGGACATCTGGTCTTATCAGATGGGCGATGGCAATTTTCTGACCGCCACCGGCCTGCCGGAATCCGCCATGCTGACCCAGGGCGGCATTCACGCCCGGGAGTGGCAGTCGCCGGAGGTGCTGACCGGCATCATGGAACGCCTGGTGGACCAACGCGACGATGGCTTCCTGTACCGATACCTGCTGGACAACGTCAACGTGGTGCTGACGCCGGTGCTCAACGTGGATGGCTTTTTGCAGACCCAACGCTTCCCGACTCAGGTTCAGCTGAACGGTTCATCACCCCGGGACGGCCGCATGCGGCGCAAGAATATGCGCGACGTTGATGAAGACCTGTTCAGCGTTGCCGACCATCTTTTGGGTATCGACCTTAACCGCAACAACCCACCGTTCTGGGCAACATCGGGGTCAAGTTCCAGCGCCACCAGTTCACTGGTACACCACGGCGCAGGCCCCCAGTCCGAGGCGGAAACCCGGGCCATGGTGGCCGCCGCAGAACTGGGCCCAGCCGACCGGCTGCGGATTTACACCGACGTACACTCCTTTGGCCTGGTGCACTTTTCGACCTTAACCACCAACACCCGCCGCAACGGCATTCAGACCGAGCTGCTGTCGGACTTCAGCAACTTCCACGTCACCCTGCCCGGTGACAAATTTTATGTAGACCTGCCCAGCGGGCCCAACGTTGGCATCGGTTCCACCGATGAGTTCTTTGGCGAGACCTACCAGATCCCCAGCTGGACCCTGGAAATTGAACCCTCGGGCAACCAGGTCCCGGATACCCACCCGGACCTGCCGGGATGCAGCGCCGACTACGGCGGCTTTGCCACCAACTGTAACGACGGCTTTATTTTGCCAGAGTCAGAAATACAGCGGGTGCGGGAAAACCTGGCCCAAACCTTCCCCATCGTCTACTACCACCAGGCTGGCCCGCCTTCGGTGACCGCCCTGCGCTGGATCGAAGCCGATACCGGCGCAGTGGTGGTGGACAGCGAATGGGACGTCATCGACGGCGGCCAACGGCAGCTGCACCTGAACCAACTACAGCCCCTGTCCTTAGATCGTCCTTACCAGCTTTGGGTGGCCTTTGATAAACCCATGCGCTGGCGCAATGAGGCCGGCAACGTTGGCCCCCTGCCCGGTCAAAGCGGGGCAGCACTTGGGCTCACTACCCGGGTCAGCGTGGGCGACAGCGAAAGCTCCCCGGCGGTGGGGGCGGTCACCTGGCAGCAACAACCTGGCGCAGGGTCCAACGGCTATTACCGCTATCGAGACGACGCGGCAACCGTCAGCTTCACTCTGTCGTCCGCCGACCTTGGCGCAGCGGTGGCCGGAGATACCCTGGCCACCATCAGTATCGATACCCGGGACATGGTGGGGCTGCGCACCGACGCCAACCCAGCAACGGCGGTGGACTGGGCCCAGGGAAGCTGGCAAGGCTATGAAAATGCCTTGGGTGAGGCCGGTGACGTGGGCGGGCCAGACAGCCAGATCAGCGTCACCCTGACCGACGCTGCGCTAACCTCAGCTTTTGTTATTGAACCGGGCATCAGCGCCGCCTGGTTTGATCCCCGCCGCGACGGCGAGGGATTTTTGATTGAAGTGCTGGCGGACAATCGGGCGGTGATGTACTGGTTTACCTACGATGACCAGGGCCGCCAGCGTTGGTTTATCAGCACCGGCGAGGTGCGCGGTAATGAGCTGTATTTTGCCGACCTGCTGGTAGCCCAGGGCGGGCTATTCGGCCCGGACTTTGATCCCGACCAGGTGCAGCTAAGCAGCGCCGGAAGCGCCAGTTTTCTTTGGCGCGATTGCAACACAGGGTCTATGCGGCACAACGTTCAGATTCGCAATCAACGCCAAAGCCTGGCTCGATTGACTAACCTGACTGGACTGCCCTGCGGTGGTAATAGTAGCCCCGTTGATCCAACCAGCGCCGCCGCCAGCATCAGCGGCTCCTGGTTCAATCCGGAACGCAGCGGCGAAGGCTTTGTGGTGGAAGCCCTCAGCGATAGCCGGGCCCTGGTGTATTGGTTTACCTATGATGATCTGGGCAATCAGGTATGGATTTTCTCCGATGGCGTATTAAACGGCACTAGCCTGACCGTTGATGAGGCGTTAATCAGTTCTGGGGGCATTTTCGGCCAGGCTTTTGATCCGGACCAGGTGGTGTTTGAAACCTGGGGATCGCTTAACTTTGAGTTTGGCTGCGCAGCCGCTACCGTCACCTATGCCTCACCCCTGGCCGGCTTTGGCAGCGGCGCCATTGAGCTGCAGCGGCTGACCGAGCTAAGCGGACTTGGCGACTGCACGCCTTAGTGCAGCGCTAGGCGTCTGCGCGGTAGAAACTTTCGACGGCGAAAATTCGCGATCGCCATAGGTTGGGACTATCGCGG